>CAYPOV010000181.1:0-9301 GCA_964412385.1 uncultured Geminicoccaceae bacterium | reverse complement strand
TACTGCTGACTCGTAGCGGGTGTAGGGGACGTTCTCTTTCGGTATCGGATCGTAATAGCTGATCTCCATCTTGAAAGCCTGAAGCCGGTTGGCGACCTCCGTGCCGATACGTCCGAGCCCCAGAATGCCAGCGCGTCTATTCGAGAAGCTGTGGCCAGCCGGAATGCGTCCTTTGGTACCCCAATCGCCGCGGCGTACATGCCGGTCACCCTGGGACATGCTGCGGCATGCGGAGATAGCGAGGCCGATGGCGAGATCTGCCACATCGTCATAGAGGACGGAGGCGATGGTCACGGCGACCCCGCGCTCCCTAGCCAATGGCTGATCAACCCTCTCCAACCCGACACCGAAAATCGAGCAGATCTCAAGCTTGGGTAGTGCATTGATCACATCGGTCGGCAAACCCGCCATACCATGGCTGTAAACGCCACGAACCTTCGGGGCCGCGGATTCGAGTGCCTTGATCATGTCGGGCTCTTGATACGCTTCGTGCAAAACGAAGTCGTCCCCGATCAGTTCTCGCACTCTTGGATGGACCGCACCAATGGCGGCAATTTCGGGCTTGCTCACGAGCCTTGCTCTCCCAGTTCCAGAAATCCCCGGTAATCATGATCCGGGATGACACTTGCACAGCGAATTGATCGTCCGAAAACCATGCCGCGAATAATCTTGCAAGTCCATCCCGGCTGCGGCGATGCGCCAAGCAGCCATATCCATTGCAACCGCGAACCTCACTGCGCATCATCGGGTCAACTTGCAGACAAGCTATTGGAATAAATCAACATGCTGCTACGACGTCGGACCCTCATCCAAACCGGTCTTGCGGCAGGAGTCGCAGGCGTACCAATCTCCTTGGCGTTGGCCCAGAGCAGCCCCATCAAGATCGGCGCGGTCCTGCCATTTAGCGGTGGGCTCGAGCTTTTCGGCGAACAGGCGAAGCTGGGTATCGATCTCGCCATCGCCGAAATCAACACGGCGGGAGGTGTCCAGGGGCGAGAGCTCGAAGCGCTTTACGAGGACAACAGGACCGATCCCAAGACATCGGTCGAACTCTCGCAGAAGCTCATCAGAGGCGACGATGTGTTGGCGATCACGGGCCCAATCACGTCGAACGCGCGTGATGCGATGGCGCCGCAAATCTCTAGGCTCGGCCGGCCACTTCTTTATGCGACGAACTATGAGGGGGGTGCTTGCGATCCTTACGTGTTCAGCTTCAACACCGTCCCCAATCAAGAACTTGAAAAGCTGATCCCCTATTTGTTCGCCAATGCAGGCAACAGTTTTTATATGTTTGGTGCCGACTATGTGTGGCCGCAAAAAATGTTCGCTTATGCCGAGCGGCAGATCGCCGATCTCGGTGGACAGGTGGCCGGCAAGGAATTCACACCTTGGGGCATCAAGGAATTCACGCCGGTGATCCGGCGCATTGCCGACAGTGAAGCCAAGGTGCTCTTGTTTGCCCTTCCTGGAAGTGACGGCATTACTTTCATCCGCCAAGCCGAGGATCTCGGTTTATTGGAGCAACTCACCGTTGGCTTTCTAGGGTTTTCGGAGGCCTATTTGGGGGCCTTTGGCGAAGGCAAGGCCCAGAATATGTATGTGGCCGTTCCGCTCGTCTCATCGAGCGAGGATCCGAATGTTCAAGATTTCGTGGCGCGCGTGCGCAGCAACGCAGAAAGCGACGTGACCGTCTCCCACTATGTCTTGACCCACTATAACGCCATTCAGGCTCTTGCACTCGGTCTTCAAGAACAGGGCGAGATCAGTCCCGAGGCGGCCGCGACAGGCATGGCAGGCCTCACGATCGAGAGCCCCACGGGTCCGGTGAGCATCGGCGCGGACGACCATCATGTGACGCTCTCCATGTTCCTTGCCAAAACCGAGGGAGCCGGGTTGGTGACAGTTGACGATCTCGGTGAAATCGCACCTGAAGCCGGCTGTAGCTGACGTCAGTCGTGCGACTGCGGGCGACGCGTCGCCTCTCCTGGAAGTCCGTTCGCTCGTCAAGACTTTCGGCGGCGTTCGCGCGTGCGATGATCTCTCTCTGACGCTCGGATCCGGACGGAGTCTCTGCCTCATCGGTCCCAACGGATGCGGCAAGACAACGTTGCTGCGTTTGATTTCAGGCGAGATAGACGCCGATCGCGGATCCATAGTCTTCGATGGATATGACGTTTCGGGCCTTGAACCTGATCGTATTTCACGGCTAGGAATCGGACGAAAATTCCAAAATCCTTCGGTGATCGAAAGCCTTTCCGTGGAAGACAATGTGGCGCTTGCAGTTCAAGCACCCATCGGACATGCAGATGGCGAAGGTATTCTCCAATTGGCTCGCGCTCAAACCGATCGGAGAGGTCTATTCGAGGGTTCGATTTTTTCAGGATTGGAAGAAAGCCGCCATCGTCCGGCAGGCTCGCTTTCGCACGGTGAAAGGCAATGGCTGGAAATCGCCATGCTGCTTTGCCAAAAGCCGAAGCTTCTTTTGCTTGATGAACCGACGGCCGGTCTCACCCGAAAGGAAACCGCCGAGACGGCGGTTTATCTCAAGAGCCTGATCGCCGAGCAAAACCATTCGGTCATTGTCATCGAGCATGATCTGAACTTTGTGGCCGAACTCGATATCGAAACTGCCGCGATGCTCCGAGGCAGAATTCATCAACGCGGACGCTTTGCGGAGATCCGTGACGATCCGACGGTGCGACGTGTTTACCTGGGCAATAAAGCATGAGCCTTAGCGTCCACGACCTCGTCGCTGGCTATGGATCGGGACAGGTCATCGACGGCGTTGATCTCGAGGTGGTCCCCGGCGAGATCCTCGTGGTGGCGGGCCGCAACGGCATGGGCAAGACCACGCTGCTCGAGACCATTATGGGGCAGACCCGAATCCTTAAGGGTGAGATCGCTATCGACGACAGGCGGATTGACAAAGAGCCCAGCCATAGGATCGCCCGGTCGGGCTTGGGCTATGTACCCCAAGGCCGCCGTCTTTTCCGAGATTTCACCGTACTCGACAATCTCCGGCTCGGAGGCATTTCAGCTCTTGGCAAAACATCCCCGCCATTTGACGCTTCCGCATACTTTCCGATCCTCAAGGAGCGGCAGCACCAAAAAGCGGGGTCGCTCTCCGGTGGCGAGCAACAACAGCTTGCCATCGGCCGCGCGCTTGCCGGCAATCCCCGATATCTCCTGCTCGACGAACCTTCTGAAGGTGTCCAACCCTCAATCGTCGATGTGATCGGCACACAGCTTCGAAGGCTGGCAGACCGACACAAGATCGGTGTCTTGCTGGTTGAGCAACAGTTGGATCTGGCGGTGGCGATCGCAGACCGTATTGCGGTCATGGAAAAAGGCCGGATCGAGCGGCTATTTGGCAGCAATGAGGTCAAGAACGATCAACAGCAGTTGCTCGAGCAATTAGCAATCTGACATCGATGGAAACGAGCCTGATCCTTCTTCTCGATGCCGCCAATTACGTGCTTGTGCTTGTCCTCGTAACGATGGGGCTGGTCGTCATCTTCGGCCTTATGCGCATCATCAACATGGCGCATGGCGAGCTTTTTTTGATCGGCGCCTATACGGTTTTCGTGGTGCAGCAGGCATTGGGCTCGTTTTGGCTGGGCCTCGTCCTTGCCCCGATCCTCGTTGGCGTCCTCGGCATGGTCATCGAGATTTTGGTCGTTCGTTTCGTCTATCGGCGCTTTTTGGATGCGATTCTTGCGACCTGGGGGCTATCGATCCTGATCAAGCAGAGTGTCATCGTCATCTTCGGACCGCAAAGCCAGATGGTGGCGCCACCGTTCGAGGCGTCGCTTGAAATTCTCGGCACAGCCTATCCCGCCTATCGTTTGTTCATTATGGGGGCAGCCTTCTTTGCTTTGACAACGACGCTCATTCTCTTTTGGAAAACGCCCTTCGGCCTCAAGGCCCGGGCAACGATTGCGGATCGCAAAGTGGCATCGTGCCTCGGCATCGATACCCGTGCCGTCGATCGCAAGACCTTTGCTCTTGGAGCAGCACTCGCGGGCTTTGCAGGTGCCGTGATGGCGCCCATCATGAGCGTCGACCCGCAAATGGGTGCCGGCTTTCTCATCCCGGCGTTCCTTTCCATCCTGGTCGGTGGTGCCGGCAATCTGTTTGGACCATTGGGCGGAGCCGCAATTGTCGGCGGCAGCGACACATTGCTTTCCAACCTCATCTCTCCTGTCGCCGCACAGATCATCGTCCTGGCCATCGCCATCATCATTATTCGCCTCTTTCCTCGAGGTCTCAGCGGCGGCTTCGGACGCGATTGATGGTTCGCGTACTGCCCTGGCTCGCCCTCGCTTGTCTTCCCGCGATCGTCGATTCCTGGCAGGTTCTGCAGCTTGCCCAGTATCTGACCTATGGCCTGTTTGCGATGAGCCTGGCTTTCATCTGGGGACAAGCAGGGCTCCTCTGTTTCGGCCATGCTCTCTTTTTTGGTCTCGGCGCTTACGCCATGGGAGTGGTGACCCTCGGTATGGTGCCGGGCCTTGGCTTCGTGACGTCCAGCTGGCTCGGTCTCGCATCGGCGATGCTCTTGCCTGGGTGCGTTGCGTGGGGATTAGGGGCGTGGCTGTTTCGGGGTCGTGCCGTCAGAGGCGCTTTCTTCGGCATCATCACACTTGCCATCGCCGTCATTGCCGAACGCGCGGCGACGAGTTGGAACTATCTGGGCGGGCTCAATGGCCTGATCGGCGTTCCACCGTTTGATCTCCTGCCCTTCGCACCCAGCCTCGAACTCTTTGATCCCGTGCCGACATTCTATGCGACGCTTGCCGTCTGCGCCATGATCTACGCGGTGCTTGTCTGGCTCCTGCGAACCCCTTGGGGCCTGGCAATTCGTGCCCTCCGCGATCATGAGCAGCGGGTGACGTTTTTGGGTTATGACACGCCGAGATTGAAAACCGAGGCCTTCGTCATTGGCGGCGCTGTTGCCGGCTTGGCAGGTGCCATGTTCGTCACACAGTTCGGCTTTGCCTCGCCGAGCTTGATCGGCTTTTCGCTATCGGCGGAAGTCCTCGTCTGGACTGCCCTCGGTGGCCGAGGTCTCCTGATGACCGGTTTTTTGGGAGCTGTGGTTGTGCGCTATCTCGAGGGCGCTCTAGCCGATGCTCTCGGCGCTTATTGGTTGCTCGGGCTCGGAGCGGCCTTTGTCGGTGTTGTCGTTTTCATGCCACGCGGCTTGCTTGCCGAGCCTTATCTGCAGCTCCGAGATGGCTTGGCCAAGTACCATGCCGATTGACACGCCTGAAGAGCAGAAGGCGACATCGCGCAATGGCTGCGCTAGTGTTGGCGCAGTAACCTTGGCTGTAGGAGACGACGATGGCTGGTGATCGCGTCTATGATCTCTTGATCATCGGGGGAGGCATTAATGGTGTCGGCATCGCCCGGGACGCTGCCGGCCGCGGGCTTAGCGTGTTGCTGGTCGAAAAAGATGACCTTGCGAGCCACACTTCGCGCTGGTCATCCAAACTGATCCATGGCGGCCTTCGCTACTTGGAGTATTACGAGTTCCGCCTGGTTCGAGAGGCGTTGATCGAACGCGAGGTGCTGTTGCGTGCGGCACCCCACATCATCAGGCCCCTCACCTTTGTCCTGCCCCATAGCCCCGAGCAACGCCCGGCATGGATGATACGCCTTGGCCTCTTTCTTTATGACCATCTAGGCGGTCGCAACATGCTTCCGGGCTCCACGAGTGTCGATCTTACGAGACCGGGTGCCTACGGCGATCCGCTCCAAGACTGGGTGCTGCGCGGTTTCACCTACAGTGATGCCTGGGTCGATGACGCCCGACTGGTCATCCTCAACGCCCTTGACGCTGTCGAGCGCGGTGCGCAGGTACTCACCCACACCAAATGCGTCTCGGCCACGCGCGTCGGCGATTTCTGGGACGCCGAGTTGGTTGCCAGCAAGGGCGAGCCGCTCAAGCGTGTTAAGGCCAAATGCCTTGTCAATGCAGCAGGTCCCTGGGTTGCCGATGTGCTTCAACAGGTCGTCCGTTCCAACGCCCTTGGACGTGTCCGGCTCGTCAAGGGATCGCACATCGTCGTTCCGAGAATGCATGAGGGCGACCATCCCTACATTCTGCAGAACGATGACAAGCGGATTGTTTTCGTCATCCCGTATGAGGACAAATTCAGCCTCATCGGCACAACCGATCTGCCGTTCAATGGTGATCCTCAAGTGCTCACGATCTCGGAGGAGGAAACGACCTATCTCTTGCGGGTCGTAAACCGCTATTTCAAGAAGCAGATCAAGAAAGAGGATATGGTTTGGAGCTACGCAGGCGTGCGGCCATTGTTCGATGATGCGAGCGCCAATGTCTCGGCGGTGACCCGTGACTATGTCTTCGACCTCGATCACGGTCCTGAAAAGCCACCACTCTTGTCGATCTTCGGCGGGAAGATCACGACCTATCGAAAGCTTGCAGAACACGCCTTGGAACGCTTGCAAAAAGCTATGAACTTCCCGCAAGGCCCGTGGACGTCCAGATCGCACCTCCCCGGGGGTGATTTTCCCAATGCCGATTTTGCAGGTTTCTATGAAACTCAACAACGGCGCTACTCCTGGATGCCGGAAGACTTGCTGCACCGTTGGGCGCGCTCTTACGGTACCCGTCTCGACCAGATCATCGGCACAGCCCAGGACGTGAATGATCTGGGCGATGAGATCGGTTTGATGGCCGAGGCCGAGCTTCGCTATCTCAAGGATCACGAATGGGCAACTTGCGCCGACGACGTCTTGTGGCGCAGGAGCAAGCTCGGCCTGCATCTTCCGAAGAGCAGTACCGAAGCCATCGATGCCTGGTTCGAAAGACAGAGAGGCTCGAACAATCACGTTGCTGCCGTTGCCTGACCATACTCGAAAGCAATCTCATGTGCGCCATCAAAGCTGCGATCGTGCCCGTCACACCCTTGCAACAGAATTGCGCTATCATCTGGGAGGAAGGCAGCCAGCGCGCCGCTGTTTTCGATCCGGGCGGTGACGTTCAAACGATCCTCGACGCCATCAAGCAGCTCGACGTCACGATCGAGCAGATCATCCTAACCCACGGCCATATTGATCACGCAGGCGGTGCCGCTGAGCTCAAGGAGAAGCTGGACGCATCCGGCGAAGCGCCCGTTCCTATCATAGGGCCCGAGAAAAGCGATGCATTCTTGCTGGAGGGATTGGCAGCCCAGGGCCGCATGTTCGGGCTCGTAGGTGCACGCCCCGTGACACCGGATCGATTTCTCGAAGAGCGTGAGGAGATCGCGATCGGTAATGAAAGGTTCGCCATCTATCATTGCCCCGGCCATGCCCCGGGTCATCTCATCTACGTTCACGAGGGCGAGCGGTTCTGCATCATGGGCGATGTGCTATTCCAGGGTTCGATCGGCCGCACCGATTTTCCCTATAGTGACCACGATGCGCTCATCGAAGCGATCCGCACCAAAGTCTTGCCGTTGGGCGATGACGTCACCTTCATCTGCGGCCATGGCCCGGGTTCGACCATTGGTGCAGAGCGAGCGAGCAATCCGTTTCTCCAAGGTCTTTAATCACGCGTGATCCCTTCCCGCGCCATAACCGCGTTGTTTGAGAACCGCGGCCACTATAGCCTGCTAGTCCAAACACTGATCGTTGCTGGCCTGGGTGGTTGGCTCGTCTCACTCACTGGGCTTCCCGCACCTTGGATCTCGGGCGGCATGATCGGTGCCGCCATTTTTGCTATGTGGCGCGGCCAGGCCGCCGTCCCGATGCAGCTTCGAAGCCTCTGTTTCATTATCTTGGGCTTCACGATGGGCGTGCGCGTCACACCCGAAACCTTCCAATCGCTCACTCTCTGGCCGATGAGCCTGCTCGTACTCGGCTTCAGCGTGGGTCTGACGATCCTGGCAATCCGTGCTTATCTCCGCCATTTCCTGGGATGGGATCGGCTAACCGCGACCTTGAGTGCCATTCCGGGTGCATTTTCCTATATCCTGCTGGTGTCGATTAAACTGGAGGCCGACATCCCACGAGTCGCGGTGATGCAAGTGACCCGCATGGTGGTTTTGGCTGCCGTGCTGCCTTCGGTCATCACCCTGATCGAACCCGCGGCAGCCCTCGATCAGGGCCTTCCGACCCAGAGCGGCGCAGGCTTGATGGAAACGCAGCTCGCACTCGGTGCTTGTGGCGCACTCGGCATCTTGGTCGAACGCCAGGGCCTGATCGCCGGGACTCTTGTTGGGACGATGATTGGCAGTGTGGCGCTGCATGGTACCGGTCTTACGGCCGCGTCGCTTCCCAGTGCGGTCTTGATCCCGTGCTTTATCGGTGTTGGCGCGTTCATTGGCCTGCGCTTGGGCGGACCGGATCTACGGCAAATTATCCGGACGATGGGGCCAAGCAGTATCGCTATGATCATCGGTCTTTCCATCGCCGCCCTTGCAGCAGTTCTGGCAAGCTATTGGCTCGACCTCCCTTTGGCCCTCCTGCTTCTTGCCTATGCGCCGGGCGGATTGGATATCATGGCGGTGCTTGCCCTCTCGCTCAATCTCGATCCGACGTTCGTCGCAGCCCATGGCGTTTTGCGGTTTATCGCCTTGAGCTTGCTAATGCCCATTTGGGCACAACGATTTGCCAAGTCTTAAGGGAGAAGGGGCTTCAGACCCCGCCGGAGGAGTTCAATCGCCAGCAAGGAAAGGACGATATTCAAGGCGGTATGGAATATGCGGTCGTTGACACTCAACAAGAGGCGCTTGCCGAGCCAGGTTCCTAGAAGCCCCATGGCGATCATCATGGCGATGAAACCCAGATAGGGTCCGTAGGCAAAGCCCAAGAGACCGAACACCACGACCTTGGTCGTGTGCTGCGCTGTCATGCAAAACGCCACGGTTCCGACATGAGCCATGCGATCGAGCTTGAGTGTCTTGATCATGCCGGAGACGAAAGGTCCCGTAGCGCCGAAAAACATGGTAAGGAAGGTCGACACGATTACGCCCGCGGTCACGGCATAGCGGCCGCGGATTGCAGGAACGCGTCCCCATACCGAAAAAAGAATGAAGAGTGCGAGGCCGATCGAGAGAATGCCGCTCGGCAACTCCACCGCAATCATGCCGCCGATGATCGCACCGATGATGCTGCCGACGATGAATGGCCCGAAAACCGGAAGGACGACATATTTCGCCATCATAACCGCGCGTCCGGCGTTCGAGCCCATCTGGACGACGCCATGCACCGGGATCAAGACTTGAGGTGGCAGCACCAGGGCGAGCACGGTGATCATCAAAATGCCACCGCCTATCCCTGCAGAAGCCGT
>CAYPOV010000180.1:0-9309 GCA_964412385.1 uncultured Geminicoccaceae bacterium | reverse complement strand
CCTTGAGGCGATTGCACCCGTTGGTGGAATAGCAGTTTCCTCCACGGTTTACGATTATTTGGATGAAGCTACAGCGTCGTTGTTCGAAGACAAAGGTCATCAAGAGCTGAAAAATATCCGAAGGCCAATTTACGTTTGGACCTGGCAGGATACGAACGTGGCTTCGCAGGAATCGATAGTGGCAGCTAGTCAGTCGATCGACGACCTAGCATCGATCGCAGTTCTTCCTTTTCGTAGTTTAGGCGCCGATGCTGAGGCAGAATTCCTTGCTGAGGCCATTTCAGAAGATATCACGACGACCCTGGCCCAAATCTCTGGCCTTGTTGTCATTTCGCAAATGTCAGCGTCGCGATACAGGAAAGAGAATATAGACCTTTACTCAGTCGCGAAGAACTTGAATGCGCGCTATCTACTTCGTGGTCGTGTACAGGCGGCGGCCGCGCGCGTCCGTGTGACAGCACAATTGATTGACGCGAAATCCGACGCTCAGATATGGGCCGAACGATACGACCGATCTTTCGAAGATGTCTTTGACCTTCAGGATCGTCTTACGCGAGAGATCGTCACCGCGCTTCGCATTAAGTTGACCGACGGCGAACAGGCTAGGGTTTGGCTGCGATCAACCGACAATATCGATGCTTGGCGCTATGCCATGCGGGGGGCAGACCATCTCTGGATTGGTACAGCGCTTTCAATTGTACAAGCTCGCGATTGGCTTCAAAAGGCAGTCGAAGAGGACCCAAACTATGCGGCAGCGTTCGGGCTTCTGGGGATAGCCCACTATTTCGACCTGCGCTTCGGTTATAGCAGCGATCCTCGTGAAACACGACGAAGTATCGCCGAGTACGCAAATCGTGCCTTATCTCTCGATTCCACCGAACCCTATGCATTGTGTCTCAATGCTAACCAACTCTCGCTGAATAATCGGTTCGATGATGCCGTTGCATCGGTCAGGACCGCTATTGAACGAAATCCCAATGACGCACTCGTCGTTCGCATCGTCGCTGCAAGAACGCTGATTAATGCCGACCAGCCGGAAGATGCGGAACTGGAAGCTCGCAAGGCCATTCGGGTTAATCCCCATTACCCGGTCAACTATCTGTCAGTTCTCGCAAATGCACTTACAGATCAAGGACGCCACGAGGAAGCATTAGCATTATTGTTGGAAGTCGTTGAGCGGAATAGGGAATTCATTTCCGCATATCTTCACCTTACCCATCTCTACATGTTGATGGGGAGATCCGATGAAGCTCGACGACAAGCCATGATGCTTCGGGGTCTGGATCCGGACTACAATCTTGCCAAAGCATCCAATTTCTACATCTCGAAGAATCACTCGCGCAAAGCTAACTTCCTTAAGAATCTCAAGGAAGCCGGTGTGCCGGCCGGCGAATTAGCTTAACTCCTCAGACTTGTGCGGCGGTTTCGGGTGCGCCGGCGGCTTTGAGATCGGCGAGATAGGCTTCCATCAGGGGAGAGTCGCCGAAGCGGCGGTATTCGCGCTCTTCGGCGAGCGAGAAGCCTGGATCAACTGCTTTCAGGCGAGACATGGCGGCCTCGGCAGCGTCCGTCCGATCCAGCTTGATCAAGACGGCAGCACGGACCATCAGGCAGCCTTTGTCATTGGGCAGGCGGATCAGGCAGTCGCTCAGGACACGGTCGGCCTCTTCATAGCGTTCGGTCGCGTAGAGCGCCTGGGCGTGGAGATAGGGGTAGTATTGCGGGGCCAGGGGATGCAGGCGGCGCGCTTTTTCGGCGTGTTCCACGGATTCCTCATAATCGCCGAAGCGAAGCTGGGCCTTGGCGAGCGCCATTTGGCTGTCGGGATCGGAGGGGTTGAGCTCGATGGCACGCTGAGCGGCGCGCATGGCACCGGTATAGTCGCCGGCGCCGGCAAGACCGTAGCTCAGATATTGAAAGCCGAGTGCCAGTTCAGGCTCGAGGCGGATGGCTTCGCGGATCTGGGCGAGGCCTTGGTCGAGATCGTCCTGCGTGGCGGTTCCCGTGATGTTGCGGAAGTAGTCGGCGATATAGGTCTTGCCGATTTCGGCGCGGGCGACGGCGTAGCCCGGATCGAGTTCGACGGCGCGCTGGAACAAGTCCCGGGCTTCGAGCAGCTCGGCTGGATAGTTGGAATGATTGTAGCGGTCACGGCCCTGCAGCACGAGGTCATAGGCGCGCAGATTGTCGGTTGGACGGGAGGCCGCTGCCGTCTCCTCAGACTGGCGGACATAGGTGATCAGCGAGGCGGTGATCTCGGTGGTGAGATCGTCCTGGACGGCGAAGACATCGGCGAGCGTGCGGTCATAGCTCTTGGACCAGAGGTGGGTGCCACTTTCGGCATCGATGAGCTGGGCCACGACCCGCAATTGATCGCCGACGCGGCGGGCACTGCCTTCGACGACATAATTGGCGCCGAGCTGATCGCCGATGGTGCGGATATCGATCGACATGTCTTTGTAGGCGAAGGTGGAGTTGCGGGCGATCACCAGAAGTTCGCGATTGCGGGCGAGATCGTTGATGATGTCTTCGGTGAGGCCGTCTGTAAAGTAATCCCCTTCCTCGCCATTGAGGCTGTCGAAGGGCAGCACTGCTACCGAAGGCGATGCGGCCTCGGCTTCGCTCGTGCCCATGAGTTCCTGGAAGGTGTTTTGGGCGAGGGTGAGCGGTCTTCCGTCATAGATCGCAGCACCGACAAGAAAGGCCAGGAGTGCCGCGGCCGCGGTGCCCATCATAGCAGGGCGGCTCATCTTAACGGGCATCGGCCGGGAGTGTGACTTCGGCCTGACGACATAGGTCTCGATGGCATCCGGCAAATTCTTGCCGCGGCGTGCCCCGACTTTTTCGAAGCGGACATTGGGCTTGCGGCCGGCGCCGCGCACCACGGCGTCGCTCACATAGATGGTGTTGGGGTCGGCGATCGATTCGAGTCGGGCCGCGACATTGACACCATCCCCGAAAACATCGTCGTTTTCCTCGATCACG
This sequence comes from uncultured Geminicoccaceae bacterium, assembly GCA_964412385.1. Lineage (GTDB taxonomy): Bacteria > Pseudomonadota > Alphaproteobacteria > Geminicoccales > Geminicoccaceae > JBGSYN01. Next base: position 6,324 of record CAYPOV010000180.1, on the reverse strand, counting down.
TCTCCGAGATTGAGGCCCAAGCGGATTTGCATGGTGGTTGCGGCAAAGCCGCGTTGGATTTTGAGAGCGGCATCGAGCGCATCGCCAACGCTGGTGAAAACGGCGAAAAAGCCGTCGCCCGTGGTCTTGAAGATATTGCCGTCGCCCTGAGCGATGGCGGGCCGCACGACGTCTTCCATGAGTGTTCGGAAGGTCTCGAAGGTGGTGTCCTCGTCTTCCGCCATCAGCCGGCTGTAGCCGACCACGTCCCCGACCATGATTGCTGCTAGTCTGCGCGCCATGGCTGTCTCTCACGCCCTGAGAAGAGGTCCCGCTGACGTCTCCTAGAAGGTGATATAGATCGCGGCGTGGTTTTGGCGCGATCGATGCCGGGTGATTTTGTCCGACCTGCGATGCGTTGATGTCAGGGCCCGGCGTAGACGGGGGTCGGGATGCCTTCCATGCGGGCTTTGAGCTGGAGGGCCACGTGTTGGGAATAAAAGCGGGACATGAAGAGGTTACCGCCATGGAACCAAAGCGCTTGCTGGCGGGTCGGCTTGTAGAAATTGCGAAGCTCGCCTTCCCAGGGGCCCGGATCGCCATTGGTGCCGGAGCCGTAGCCCCAGCAATGGCCGACTTTTTCGGCGGTTTCGGGTGAGATGTGCTGCGCCACCCAATGCTTCATTGTGTGGAAGCCGGTGGCGTAGACGATGAGATCGGCTTGAAGCTCGGTGCCGTCCTCGAAGGCCATACCGGTTGCGGTGAGGTGACTGATGGCGACACCGGCCTTGAGGCCGATTTTGCGGTCGATGAGGAGTTGGGAGCAGCCGACATCGATGTAGAAGCCGGCGCCGCGTCTGAGACCTTTGAGCATCAGGCCCGATTCGTCGTCGCCGAAATCCATGCGGAAACCGACAGCATCGAGGGCGTCGTAATAGTCCTTGTCGTACTCGCGGATTTGTTTCCAGAGCGGGATGTGGAATTGCGGTGCTATGCGGAGGGGGGTTGAGGCGACGGTCAGATCGGCCTTCTCGGTGGTGATGCCGCGCGCCAGGGCGTCTTCCGAATAGAGCGGACCGAAGCCCATTTCCATGAGGGTTTCCGAGCGCACCACGGTCGAGGAGCTGCGCTGGACCATGGTGACATCGGCACCGTTCTCCCAAAGATCCGCGCAGATATCGTGGGCGGAGCTGCCGGAGCCGACGACGAGGCAGGACTTGCCCTGCCAGTCGCCGCCGTCCTGAAACGCGCTTGAATGAAGCTGGGTGCCCTGGAAGCGGTCCATCCCCTCGATCTCGGGCATGCGCGGCGGGCCATAAGCACCGGTGGCGGAGACGAGATGCTTGGGCTGGAGCATCACGGTCTCACCCTTGCGGTCGACCTCGAGGGTCCATGCTTCGCGCGCTTCGTCAAAGCGGGCGCGGACCAGGGTGGAGGAGGTCCAGTAGTTGAGCTCCATGATCGAGACATAGGCTTCGAGCCAGTCCCCCATCTTGTCCTTGGGGGTGAAGACGGGCCAATCGTCGGGGAAGGGCAGATAGGGGAGATGATCGTACCAGACGGGGTCATGGAGCACGAGCGAGCGGTAGCGGTTACGCCAGGAATCACCGGCGCGAGTGTTTTTTTCGAGGATGATGGCGGGAACGCCAAGGCGTCTGAGGCGGGCACCGAGACCGATGCCGCCCTGTCCACCGCCAACAACGACGACATAGGGTTGGGTGGTGGTGCCGAGCTCTCGGGTTTCTCTTGCGCGTTCTTCGAACCAGGTGGCACGTCGACCGGGATGAACCCCGTGGCCGACACCGTTGATCCGGCGCGTGCCCTTCATCTCTTCGTGGCCCTTGAGCTCGGTCATCGAGGTGAGGAGCGTCCAGGCTTTGCCACCCTTGAGCCGCACATAGCCGACACCGCGGGCGGTTGCGGTCTCGAAGGTCAAATAGGCTTCACGGGTATCGTTGGTAATTGAGGGCTCGCCATCAACGCACCATTTCGAGGGTGCGACCCGGCCCAGAACGGCCTCGAGCATGGCGCCGAGCTCATCCTTGCCCTCGAAGGTTTTGACGTTCCAGGAATAGGTGATGAGATCGCGCCAGTAGCAGTCGGTTTGGAAGAGGCCGAGTGCCGCCTCGATGTCGCGTGAAGCTAGAGCCTTTTCAAAGGCCTCGAGCCAGAGTCGGACATCGTTCTGCGCTGCGACCTGATCCATCTTGCTATGCTTTCGTCACCTAAAGCCGGGCTTGAATCGCTTCGACATCGACCTCGCTGAACTCACCCGGAAGCTCATAAGCTTCGGCATCGGCGGCCACTTGGGAGACGTCGAACTCGTTGGCGGCGGGGACATATTGGTTCGAGAGCACGTCCTCGGCGGCGATCGGCTTGCTGATCTGGCCGATTTCTTCGAGCGTGTCGAAATAGGCCTGCCATTGTTCCATATTGTGCCAGCCCCAGCCCTCACGCGCTTCCCAGTCGCCCCGAAAGACCTTGGCGAGCTGCATCATCGATTCGGTGGCGACATCGGGCGTGAGGGTCGAGGCAAGTGCCGGGAACTGCTCGAGCACGATGTGCGTGGCCGCGCGCGGGTTGAGGTGGCCGAATTCGCAGCCCATCGCCCAGCCTTTGAGATATTGCTCATAGAGGGCGGTGTGTTCGTCGCTCTCGAAGTCGGATTTACGAATGACGAAGCTATTGGCCGGGAACGAGCTGAAGTCGTAGGGCAGGATATAGTCGAAATCGAGGCCCTGGCCGAACCATTGGGCGCGCAGGCCCTCCCAGCTCAAAGCCGCATCGCCCTGGCCTTGCGAGAGCGCTTGCGCCCAGCCTGGGCCGGCTTCGGCATATTCGACCGAGGCCGGATCGACACCCACCTGAGCGAGCATCGGATCTACGATGGCTTTCCAGCCGATACTGCCCAACAGGATGGTCTTGCCACTGAGTTCGGCGACGTCCGCCACCTTCTCGCCTTTGCGGAAGGCAAAGGAGAAGACATCGAAGGCACCCATGTGGAAGACCGACATCAAGGGGATGCCCTGTTCCAGACCGAGCGAGAAAACGCCGGGCGAGGGGTAGCCCATATCGGCTTGGCCCTGATCGACGAGCTTGATGGTGGCGGTGGCGTCCATCGGACCGGCTTCGAGGACCGTGTCGATATCGCCGAAATAGCCAAATTTCAGTGCAATCCAGTAGGGATAGTCATCGAGCACCTCGATGGTGCCGCGCGGCGAGACCCAGCGCACGGTGCTATCGGCGGCGCGGGCCGGTCGCGAGAACAGCGGGCCGGATGTTGCGGCGAGTGTTCCCAAGGCCGTGACCTCGAGTAACCGACGCCGTTGCAGCGGCAATGCCCTGTTGATCGGTGGAACCATCATCTGCCTTCTCCCTTTGTTGAACGCGCCCGTTATCTCATGCGCGTTATGCTTCCCAACTCGCGTATCGCTTTCCAAGCCAGAAAAACAGAACGTAAATCGAGATGCCGATTGCTGCCAGGATTGTCAGACAGGCGAAAAATTGCGGCATCTGGATGAGCGAGGAGTAGTAGGCGAGGCGGTTGCCGAGACCGTTGGAGCCTCCCACCATTTCAGCCCCGACAGCGGTCAGAAGCCCAAAGATCGAGCCGACCATGAGGCCCACGATCACCATGGGCATGGCCATCGGAATGCGGATTTTCAAAAAGATCTGTATGGTCGAGGCGCCAAAGGATTTGGCCAAGGCAATACGTGCGAGATCCACGCGTCTGAAACCTGTGGTCGAATTGATCATGACCATGGGCCCGGAGGCGAGGGCGACAGCGATGATACGGGGCTCCATGCCGAAGCCGAACCGCAGGATCAAGAGCGGCACCAAGGCGAGCATGGGCGTGGTCACCAGGAGGATGATGTAGGGCGCCACGATTTTTTCGACCAACGGAAATTGTGTGATCACGGCGGCGAGGACGAAGCCGATGCTGGCGCCGATGGCAAAGCCGACAATGAGCTCGGTCAGTGTGATGCCGACATGCGGGGCGATCAGGTGAAAGTCGCTGATCAGGGTCACGAAGACCAAGGACGGTGGTGGCAGGATATAGACCGGAACTTCAAAAAACCTGATCAGAAACTCAGCACCGCCGATGATGATGATGGCCGTGAGCAGAATGAGACCGATTTCGCGCCGGGTCTGCACACCGCCGAGGGCACTGGAAACGCCGGACCAATTGGCAATGCTGACACTCTCGTCCGCGCCGCCGCCGGTTTTGCGGAATTCCGGGATCTTGTCCTGGAGGGTCTCGTTGGCCATCAAGCGGCCACCACCTGCGGCCGGTGCTCGATCGAGCCTTTGACCTCGGCAACACGTTCCATGAATTCGGGTGTCACGGTCATCTCCAGCGGTCTCGGGCGCGGCAGATCGATATCGAAGATGCGCGACAGGCGGCCCGGACGGGCAGACATGACGAAGATGCGATCGGCAAGAAAAACCGCCTCCGGAATGCTGTGCGTAATGAAGACGATGGTTTTGCAAGTCTCGAGCCAGATTTCCTCGATCAGCAGGTTCATCTCATCACGGGTGAAGGCGTCGAGTGCTCCGAACGGCTCGTCCATTAAGAGAACATCGGGGTTGACGGAAAGTGCGCGGACGATCGAGGCTCGCTGCTGCATGCCGCCCGACAATTCCCGCGGCATCTTGTTCTCGAAGCCGGCGAGCCCAACGCGCTTAAGAAGCGTTTGGATTTGCTCTTGATGGTCGCGAACGCGCTTGCCTTTGATCTCGAGAGGCAAGCCGATATTGTCGATCAGATTGCGCCAAGGCAGGAGATTGGCGTCTTGAAACACCATGGCGATTTCGGGTTGTGGTTTGGTGATGGCCCGGCCGTCGAGACGTACGGTGCCTGACGTCAGCGGGTGAAGACCGGCCATCGCCCACAAAAGCGTGGACTTGCCACAGCCAGAGGGCCCGAGAACGCAAACGAATTGACCATCCGCTACTTCCATAGAGAAATTTTCGAGGGCGCGAACAATGCCGCTGCCGGTGTCATAGTGCTTAGTGGCGTGTACGACGGCGAGCTTCTTGATGGTCAACGAGATTATCCCTCCGCCCTCATGATCGCGCTTCGACAACGCGTGTTCAAATTCCGATTGAGCGATCTATGGGCGATGCTAGTGTTCGACGGTGCGCTGTCAATGTTGGCGAATTGGCATGCAATGGCAGCCGGGATCGCTCGAAGCGGGAGGCCTAAATGGCTGAGAAGGTGAAAGTACTTGTGGTTGGTGTCGGCAATATGGGAAGCTCCCACGCCAAAGCCTATCATGCGATCGACGGTTTCGAGATCGTCGGCCTGATGAGCCGAACGATCAACAGCAATGCGAGCTTGCCCGAGGAGATCAAGGACTATCCCCGCTTCGAGAATTTCGAGGAAGCACTTGCAGCGACCAAGCCCGATGCCGTCTCCATCAACACCTATCCGGACACTCATGCGTCCTATGCCATCAAGGCGATGGAGGCAGGCGCGCATGTCTTCATGGAAAAGCCGATCGCCACGACTTACGAGGACGGTGTTAAGGTCGTCGACACCGCCAAGGCTCATAACAAGAAACTGGTCTTAGGTTACATTCTGCGTCATCATCCGAGCTGGGCCAAATTCGTCGAGATCGGCAAGACCTTGGGCAAGCCCCTCGTGATGCGCATGAACCTCAACCAACAGTCGAGCGGCCCGGCCTGGAATTGGCACAAAGCGCTCATGGAGTCGCTGACCCCTATCGTCGATTGCGGCGTGCATTACGTCGATATCATGTGCCAGATGACGGGTGCCAGGCCGGTCCGGGTTCACGGTATCGGAGCCCAGCTTTCATCCGAGACCAAGGTGCAAAATTATGGCCATCTTCATGTCGTTTTCGACGACGGTTCGGTGGGCTGGTACGAGGCCGGCTGGGGGCCGATGATGAGCGAGGTCGCGTTCTTCGTGAAGGATGTCGTCGGTCCCAAGGGCTGTGTGAATATCGTCGCCAAGCAAGACGGATCGAGCGAGGCCAAGATGGATGGTGTCTCGGATAGCGCCGACATCGATCAGCATACCAAGACCAATGCGCTCAAGATCCATTTCAGCGATATCGATTCCAACAATAACTTCACCAAGCCCGATCAATGGATCGACATGGCTGATGAGCCCGATCATCAGGAGCTTTGCGAGCGCGAGCAGCGTTTTTTCCTAGACGCGATCCGAAACGACATAGACCTTTCGGATCTTTTGGCCGATGCCGTCAACAGCCTGCGCATCGTTCTCGCAGCCGATGAGTCCATTCGTACCGGTCAATCTGTTACGTTGAACTAACAGACGGTTTTCGACAATGCCTATACGGGCCCCTGTCATTTGCTACC
>CAYPOV010000179.1:1512-9344 GCA_964412385.1 uncultured Geminicoccaceae bacterium | reverse complement strand
GCCGAGTGCAACATCTTTGGCATGTAAACCAGACGCTTCTGCGGCAATCTCTTCTTTGACGTCGTGTCGAATAGCATCGATTTGACGCCTTATATCTTTCGTCGCCTCTGCATTCTGGAGAACTCGTTGATAGTCAACGACCGCAACAATCGTGCCGGGCATTTGCGTTTCGACGATTGAGTCGTCCGAGCGGGACTGAAAACCAGCCAACCAGTATCCCGCCGCAAGCAAGAGGGTCGCAACGACCACGAAAGCGGCAACGATAGCGCTTCGACTCTGTTCACCGAACACCTCTTAGACCCTAAAACCGCGTGCCAAACGATACGCGAAATTGCTCCGTCTGGTCGTCGCTATCCTTCACAAAGGGCTGCGAAAAATCGAGGGATAGCGGGCCCAATGGCGAAAGCCAAGAGAGCCCAACACCAGCGGACGCACGCAGATTTCCGCTATCCTCAAGAGTAGGGCCATTGACATCGATATCCGTAAGTGTACCAGCCTCGACAAAGGTTCGGCCAAAAATACGCAGTTCTTCAGGTAATCCTAAGGGAAATCGGACCTCGGCCGTTCCGACATAATAAAGATTTCCACCCAATGCATCATCGGTTTCCGTGTCACGGGGACCGATACCACCGAACTGGAAACCGCGAAACGAAGCACCGCCAATGAAAAAGCGATTTGACAGACGAACGTCCTCACCACCATAGCCGAAAATGTATCCACCTCGAGCGCCAAGATTGAGCACGAAATCAGGAATGATTGTGTAATAGAACTGGGCGTTGCCTTCGTGGCGTATGAACCTGTTATCACCCCCCAGTCCGGCAAAGTCCTGATCAAGTTGCAAGAAGTACCCTTCGGATGGCAAGAAACGCACATCACGCCGATCATAGGTAAAGGTCTGCCCGACTGACGACGTTATACGGTTTCCTTCTTCGTCCTGAATAAATACCGATGCATTGTTGTCGACATTGTCGATTTCATCATCACGCAACGTATATCTGATAGAGTGACGAAGGCGTTCGGTGAGAGGATAGCTCCCTCTTAATCTGAAACCGGTGGATTGTTCGTCGAAATTACTTTCGCTTTGAAAATCGGTTCGACTCCGAAAAATGTCGATCCCAGCGGCAAAATCGTAACCGAGGAAGTATGGCTCTGTGAAACTAAATTCGATCTCCTGCCGCCGCCCAGAAATCGTAAAGTTGGCCCTAAAGATTTGGCCTCTACCAAGAAGATTTCGCTCGGAAAGTCTCACATCACCAAGCGGTCCATCCGTTGTAGAAAACCCGGCACCAAACGACAACTCACCCGTAGATTTTTCCGCCACTTCCACATCGACAATAACTTTGTCGGGGGCACTTCCTGGCAGCGTCTGAATATTGACAGTTTCGAAGTAGTCGAGATTCTGGAGACGTTGGCGAGACCGGCGAATTAGGGCCGTGTTGAAAGCGTCTCCTTCAGCAATTCGAAACTCGCGGCGTATGACTCGATCGAGGGTTCGGACATTACCGTGGATATCTATCCTCTCGACATAGACTCGGGGACCTTGGTCAATGACAAATGTGACATCGACCACCAGATCTTCTCTGTTTTCGCGTTCGTTAGCTTCCACTCGACCGAACGCGTATCCAAGCTTTCCTATTTCGTCAGTCAGTGTCTGGATCGTATTTTCTATCGCATCAGCATCATAAGTGTCGCCTTCCTCGATGGCTACAAACTGCTCGAGAAACTCGGCGCTGAGATCCGGTAGTTGCGCATCAATATCGATCACCCCGAAATCGTAACGTTCGCCTTCCTCGAGCGTGAAAGTAATGAAGAATTGGCTGCCATCGGGTGTCAGTTCGGCAATTGCGGAGATGACAGCGAACTCCGCATATCCCCGTGATCGATAGAAACGGCGCAATAATTCCTGATCGAAGGCCAAACGATCAGGATCATACGTATCACTGCTAGAGAGTATCCTGTAGAATGCCGACTCTTTGGTCGCAATCACGCCGCGCAACGTGCTGTCGGAAAACTCTTCATTTCCGATAAACGTGATCCCGCCCACACCGGTAAGTGGGCCCTCTTTGATCTCAAAAACAAGATCGACACGGTTCTGGTCAAGTTCGATGACTTTGGGTTCGACGGTGGCGGCAAACCGACCGTTGCGGCGATACAATTCAAGGATCCGATTGACCGCATTCTGTACGCGTGCCCGTGTGTACACGACGCGCGGTTGCAACTGCACTTCGGCATCGAGCGTCTCATCATCGAGACGGCGGTTACCTTCAAATGCGATGCGATTGATGATCGGGTTTTCGACAACGCTCACGACAAGTGTCGAGCCGTTCTGGCTTATTGCGACGTCATCAAAAAGCCCCGTTGCGTAGAGGTTCTTAAGTGACTCATCGAGTTCATCAGCATCAAAAGGATCACCTATCCGTACACTGAGATAACTCTCGACTGTGCTTGTTTCGATCCGCTGATTGCCGCGAACCTCCACACGTTCGACGACCGAACCTACGTCTTGAGCAAAACCTGCGCTCAAGTGGGTGAGAGCGACCAAGAGTAAGGCCGCCACGTATAGCGGTCGCAAAACTGCCCGCATTCCCTGTCCTTGGATGTACTGTCTCGTCGGCTCCTTAAAGCAGAAACCCGCCTAGTCGCCAACTATATCAGAGACTTATCGAATGAGCTTAAGATACGAGCCCAGAGAAAAACTCTATCACATTGAGATGGACCAAGTCATTCCACGTTGCGAACACCATAAGTGTCAAAACCATGGCCAAACCAAAGCGAAACGCAATCTCTTGAGCGCGTTCAGTCAGTGGCTTACCACGCAATGCCTCGATGGTATACATTGCAAGATGCCCACCATCGAGCATCGGAATCGGAAACAGATTAATCAGGCCAAGATTGATTGATAGCACGGCAGTAAACCAGACCGCATCACGCAATCCCTGTTGCGCAACGTCGCCAGCCATCTGCATGATGCGCAACGGCCCGCCCAGATCGTCGGTACCTCGCTCCCCGATAATCATCTCACCAATGGCACCCAGTGTGATGACAACCATGCGAAAGCAATCGGACGCTGCCGTTGACAAGGACGTCCAAGGACTGACACGGCGGAAGTCTGGCTCACCAGGTTGAATTCCGATAAGGCCGATTTCAGTGCCATCGAAGGTTGTCGGTCTTGGCGTGATGGGGACTTCAAATTCCTCACCCTCTCGCCGTATTGTAAGTTCAAGCGACTGATTCGCCGAATTTTGGATGACGGGTAGCAAATCGGCGAAACTATCCATAGGCTGACCATCAATAGCCACGATGCGGTCGCCCGTCTCGAGCCCTGCCTCAGCAGCCGCACTATCCTCGTTCACGACGCCCACGGTCGGACCCGGAAAGGGCCTACCGGCAACACTATAGAGGATCGCCAGAACAACGATCGCAAATACAAAATTGGCAGCGGGTCCAGCGCCGACCACCGCCATTCTTTGCAGAACTGATTTCGATGGAAACGCCTCAGGATCAGCAGCTCGTTCCGCATCAACCTGCGAACTCGTTGCGTCAGCATCGCCAAGCATTTTGACGTAACCGCCGAGAGGTATCAGGCTGAATTTCCAGCGCGTCCCGCTTTTGTCGGTCCGCCCGAAGAGTTCGCGACCGAAGCCGATCGAAAAGACCTCGACCCGCACACCATTGCGCCTCGCGACCCAATAGTGGCCGTATTCGTGCACGAACACGACAATCGACAAGATGACAATGAACGGCGGACCGTAGGTGATGATGCTTTCGAGGCTCATCCGATACTCCTTATGAGCGGCTTATTGTGCCTGTCTTTCCAATTCTCCGATTGCACTTTCGGCTAGCAATCGAGACGTTTGATCGAGTTGAAAAACGTCCTCTAGGCTCTGAGGCTTGTTTGGGCGAGAACGCTCGAGGGTCGTTTCAACGGCCTTACAAATGTCGAGAAAGCCAATTCGCCCTTTAAGAAATGCATCGACCGCCATTTCGTTGGCGGCGTTGAGCACTGTGGGCGCACCATTCTTTACGCGAAGAGCATCGCGTGCGATCGACAGTGCTGGGAACCGCTCGGGATCCGGTGGTTCGAAGATGAGTTTTGTGGCAGCTTCAAGGTCAAGTCTTGGTGCTGCCGTGTGAAGACGGCCTGGCCAACCCAGCGCATAGGCGATCGGAATTCGCATGTCCGGCTCGCCAAGTTGGGCCAACATGGATCCATCGCGGAATCTAACCATGCTATGGATAATCGATTGGGGATGGACAACAATCTCAATCGCTTTTTCGGCTATGTCGAAGAGATAGTGCGCCTCGATGATCTCAAGCCCTTTGTTCATCATCGTCGCACTATCTACGGAGATCTTGGGTCCCATCGACCAAACTGGATGGGCCGTCGCTTGTTGCGGTGTCACATTCGCCATCGCCTTGACGTCGAATAGGCGAAAAGGCCCACCTGACGCGGTCAAGATGACGGCCTCAATGTCGGAGATCTCGCTCCCCTGTATCGACTGAAATATGGCATTGTGTTCGGAATCGACTGGCAACAACACCGCACCGGATTGCGTTGCCTCGGCGATGAAGAGATCACCTGCGCAAACCAGGCATTCCTTGTTGGCAAACGCCACCATAGCACCGCGCCGCACGGCAGCGACCGTCGGCTCAAGGCCAGCCGCGCCGACAATGCCGGCCATGACCCAGTCCGCTGGACGTTGTGCGGCCTCGATGAGCCCCACACGTCCGGAGGCTACGTCGATGCCGGATCCTGCAAGCCGCTCGCGGAGAGGCCCAAACTGATTGTCATCGACAATCACCGCGAGCTTGGGACGAAACTCCAATGCTAGTGAGGCCAAGGCATCGACACTATCGAAGGCGGTCAACGCTTCGAGTTTGTAGCAGTCGCGTTTTTCATCGATCAGCGCCAAAGTCTGACGGCCAACAGAGCCGGTCGCACCCAGGATGGTCACAGACCTCGGATCGTTGGCTGAAGGCGGTCGCCACATCGATCAGCCGACCAGGGACGGATCGAGTAGGAGCATGACAAGAGCGAGTGCAGGTGCCGCAAACATCAGACCATCGAGGCGGTCCAACATGCCGCCATGTCCTGGTATCAGATGTCCACTGTGCTTGACGCGGGCGCGCCTCTTGAGCATCGACTCGAACAAATCACCGCAATGGGCAAGTACTGCCAGCGACATGGCCGTCACGGCCCCTGCCAGGGCACTTCCCCCCATGGCAATGCTCAATGTCAATCCAATAAGTCCTGCAACAGCAATGCCTCCAACGGCCCCAGACCACGTCTTGTTGGGACTGATGCTCGGCAAGAGCTTAGGACCTCCAATCGCCGAGCCCACCATATAGGCGCCGGTATCTGTGGCCCACACGATAACGAACAACCACAAGACAAGCAGTGCCTCCGAGCCTTGCTCGTGCCGGAGCCAAATCAAGCTAAGCGCCGGAATTCCAATGTAGAGCACGCCGCCCAACGCGCCATTGAGAAAGCGCCGCTTACGGTGAACCAGCAATGCCAATCCGGGTAACATTGCCACGACGATTACGACGATCGTGGCTCTCACAGAAGACAGCGTCGCACCAACTACAAGCGCCACGATTGCGACACTTACCAATGCGAACATCACGTTACGATGGCGCAGTGAATCGAGACGCATCAGTCCCACCCACTCATAAGCGAGGAGTGCACCGATCAGGATGACAAGAGCGGAAAAGTACCATCCTCCAGCCACGATATCGGCAATTGCGAGGATGGCGAGAATGACAGCCGAGCCAACACGTTGAACAATTTCGGATCCCAAAGTGTTAGCCAGCCGCGGCCCCGTATCGGCGCTCGCGGCGCTGGAACTCGTCAATTGCATGATTTAGATGCTCTTCGCGAAACTCTGGCCAAAGAACTGGCACAAAAACGAGTTCTGTGTAGGCGAGTTGCCATAGAAGGAAATTGCTTATCCGCTGCTCGCCGCTCGTGCGGATCAAAAGATCAGGATCCGGCAGATCCCTGGTGAACAATCGAGAACCGATTGCCGCCTCGTCAATGGCATCGATGTCGATTTCGCCGGAACATGCGTCGCTCGCAAGCAAGCGTGCGGCCCGGACGATTTCCTGCCTCGAGCCATAGTTGAGGGCAAAGGTCACGGTCAGATTGACATGATGGCGCGTCCGCTCTTCGCCATACTCGATCAATGATCGGATATCCTCGGGAAGTGCGCCAATCTCTCCAATGGCCTGCAGGCGAATGCCGTTCTTATCAAGCTCACTAATTTCCCGCCGAAGATAGAACCGCAACAGGTTCATCAACCCTTCGACCTCGTCCTGCGGACGTCGCCAATTCTCGGACGAGAAGGCATAAAGTGTCAGATAGCGGACGCCGGCCCGGCGACACGATTCGACTGCAACACGGACCGATTCGGCGCCTTGCCGATGACCAAAGATCGGCGGCTCATTGCGTGCCCGAGCCCACCGCCGATTACCGTCCATGATAATTGCAATATGCACAGGAGGTACCGGACCCTGACCTTCCTGGCGCAAAACAGCGCTCGACAAATTCTGAGCCCTCGTCAGACCGTTAGGATATCCTTCTCCTTCGTCGCCAAGAGCTCGTTGATGGTCTCGACATGGCGATCGGTAAGGCCCTGGATCTCCTCCGACCAGAGCTTATGCTCGTCCTCGGAGATCTCGCCATCCTTCTCCATCTTCTTCAAATGATCCATGCCATCGCGCCGCACATTGCGAACCGCGACCCGGGCCTGTTCGGCATATTTGTGCGCGACTTTGACCAGTTCCGCGCGCCGTTCCTCCGTCAATTCCGGCAAGGGAATGCGGATCAGCGTGCCATCGGCAGCCGGATTGAGACCAAGCTGCGAATTACGAATGGCCTTTTCCACCGCCTTGACCATCCCCTTATCCCACACCTGAACCGAGATCATACGAGGTTCGGGAACATTGACTGTCCCCACCTGATTGATCGGCATTTCCGTGCCGTAGGCCTCGATCGTGATCGGATCCAGCAAGTTCGCCGAGGCGCGACCCGTCCGCAACCCCATCAAATCCTTTCGAAGAACCTCGACCGCTCCATCCATGCGCCGATCAAAGTCATCAATGTCCGGATCCTCGGACGTCATTCCGCTTTCTCCTCGGTAATCAAGGTATGAGGACCGTCCCCTGCAAGAACCCGCGCCAAGGCACCAGGTTGCCTGACAGAGAATACGATGATCGGGATATTCCCTTGCCTTGCAAGAGAAATCGCCGATGCATCCATCACGCGGAGGTCCTGTGCCAGCACATCCAGATAAGAGAGCTGATCAAAACGCTCTGCCGTCGGGTCCTTCTTCGGATCGGCCGTGTAGACACCATCGACCTGCGTTCCCTTGAGAATGGCTTCGCAATTCATCTCTGAAGCTCGAAGTGCCGCCGCCGTGTCGGTCGTAAAGAAGGGATTGCCTGTCCCAGCCGCGAAGATCACCACGCGCCCCTTCTCGAGGTGACGAATGGCCCGCCTTCGAATGTAGGGCTCACACACCGCCGACATGGGGATGGCCGACATCACCCGTGTCGGAATTCCCGCCTGTTCGATCACGCTCTGAATGGCGAGCGCATTAATGACCGTGCCCAACATGCCCATGTAATCGGCACTTGCCCGCTCGACCCCGGCCGAGGCTAACTGGGTACCACGCATAATGTTGCCGCCGCCGATCACCACGCAAAGCTCGATACCCATGTCTCGAGTGGCACGGACTTCCTCGGCAAGCTGATAGAGAACCGGTAGATCATGGCCGAACTCTTTGTCGCCCATCAACGCCTCACCGGACATCTTCAAAAGAACACGGCGA
>CAYPOV010000179.1:0-1502 GCA_964412385.1 uncultured Geminicoccaceae bacterium | reverse complement strand
AAAACGCTGCCTTCGCGGGGACAATTCGTTCATCGATCAAAGCTCGACTTCAGGTGACGTAGGACGTTGACGGAGAGCAACGCACCTGCACCAAAATCAGCTTTTGGTCAGCTGTGCGACCTCGCTGGCCAAATCACTTTCCTCGCGCTCAATGCCCTCGCCCAGCATCATCCGGACCATGCCCGTGATCTTCACCGGCGAACCGATCTCTTTGCTGGCCGCCTCAACGACATCTTTCACCTTTTTATCGGTGTCGATGACGAAGACCTGCTCAAGCAAGACAGCTTCCTCATAAAACTTGCGCATCCGGCCATCGACCATCTTCTCGATGATGTTTTCAGGCTTCCCGGAGGCGCGCGCCTGCTCAGCGAGTACATTGCGCTCACGCTCGACGACCGAAGCATCAAGGTCTTCGATGGTAACCGATTGCGGGCTGGTCGCTGCGACATGCATCGCGATTTGCTTACCGAGTTCTGCAAGCTTTTCGGGATCACCTGCGGAATCGACCGCAACGAGGACGCCGATCTTGCCCATGCCCGGCAACATCTGCCCGTGCATATAGCCACCGACAACACCCTGATCGACCTTCAGATAGGCGGTGCGCCGGAGAACGAGATTCTCGCCGATCACACCGACGGCCTGGGTCACTTCGTCTTCGACCGTCCGGCCCGTTGCCGGCACAGTAACCTTGCTGAGCTGCTCGATGTCACCCTGGGCCTTTGTCGCGATGGCCGACAAAGTCTTGACTAAGTCTTGGAACTGTTCATTGCGTGCCACGAAATCGGTCTCGGAGTTGACCTCGATCAAGGCCCCCTCGGTGCCGTCGAGCGCCATGCCGATCAGACCCTCCGACGTCGTGCGTCCCGCTTTTTTGGCCGCGGCTGCCAAGCCCTTTTTACGCAGCCAGTCGACGGCTGCTTCCATGTCGCCCTCGCTTTCCTGCAGGGCTTTCTTGCAGTCCATCATGCCAGCACCAGTCTTTTCACGGAGCTGCTTGACGAGTGCCGCTGTGACTTCGGCCATAATTCCGCTCTCGATCGCTAATAATTCTCAGGCTTCGCGCGCACCAGGGCCCGCGTGTTCTTTCAGTTTCAGGCCGATTGTGCCGCTTCGGTGTCGGCTTTGCTGCGCGTGTCGTCAACAGGCGCATCGTCGCTGTCACTGGGTCCCGGGCCGTCCTCTTTGGCAGTGTCGGCCGTGCCATCGGGGGCCGCACCATTGGCCGTCTCGTCCGGAGAGGCCTCGGCCGTTTCCACAACCTCGTCGGCTCCGGCCGCATCACCAGTAACCGCAGGCTGTTCACTCACCAGAGCGGCGTCATCAACTGGCGCATCCGCGGCAAGCGGTTCCGCCTCAGCGTCGCCAATGTCCGCTTCACCATCGTCCAACTCGTCATCCATGGACTCGACATCGCCGAGATCGACACCACTCGCCGTCATCTCAGCCTGAATGCCATCAAGGACCGCGCCAACCATCAAGTCGCAATAAAGGTTAATAGCGCG
>CAYPOV010000178.1:0-9419 GCA_964412385.1 uncultured Geminicoccaceae bacterium | reverse complement strand
TTCCCGAAGGCGACGCCTTCATTGAGGCCTTTGTCGACACGCTGGCAACGGACAGGGCGGAAACCAATGGATACGGTGTCGCTCTCGCCGAATATGGCCGTTTCGGCCATCACTTGCGGCCCTATTACGAGCGCTTCGGAACCGAGAGCATCCATATTGTCCTAAATGAAGATCTCGACAATGAGCCCGGCAGGGTCTTCGACAAGCTTTTCGCGTTCCTCTCAGTAGACCGGAGTTTCCAACCCGATCTGTCACGTCGCCTCAATGAAAGCGGGGCCGCACAAAGTGGCCTTGTCCATTACATGATAACCCGCAATCAGCGCATGAAGAAATTCGCGCGGCAATACTTCCCGGAGGCAATCACTCGGCGGCTCCGGCACTTGGAGCACCAGCTTCGAAGTGCAAACTTGCGGCGCACGTCCAACCTACCGGCCGATCTGCGACATGACCTCACCGAGCGTTACTATGAGGACGACATCACTCATCTCATGACAATGACGGGGCGCAATCTTGAGCATTGGCTCCACTAGCATCGCCATTGCCCTCCTAGCGAAGGATCAGGTCACCGCTTGTTCGGCGCGCCCGAGGGTGCGGGCGATCTTGTCATAGACCCGAATAACGGGCTCGGGCCAGCGGTAGCAATTGGCCCTGTTTAGGGCACCATCGGACAATTCGCGGCAGAATGCGGGTTCCTGATAGAGCCGCTCAATCGCATCCGCCAATCCGATGACGCAGTCATTGGCGTCACGATCTTTGGTCGTGACAACTTGGCCGCACGTTTCATCGACAATCGTGCCCGGGCCCCCAAGATCGAAGCAGATGACCGGCGTGCCGAACGACAAAGCCTCCAGCACTGCATTTCCGCTGGAATCGTGGAGACTCGGAAAGAGCAGGGCGTCATGAGCCGAATAGTGGCTTTCCATTGCCTCGAAGGGCACCCAGCCCAGAAACTCGACAGAACCTTCGATGCCGAGCCGTTTGACCATTCCCCGCCAGGCACCTTCGGCCGGACCGACGCCTGCGACCGTGAGCTTCACATCATGACCGCGACGGCGGGATTCAGCGATCGCCTTCAAGCCCAGTCCTAGCCCCTTCCAATGAAGGAGGCGGCCGGCGAATAACAGCCGCATGGTGGAACCCGCCGCACGCTGTTTGCGTTCTGGCAACTGACGTTCAGGCACGCCAAGCTCCATCTCGACGAGCGTCTTTTCATGAAAACGTTCCGGTAGTGCGAACTTGGTCTCGCTGGTCTTGACGAAGATGAGTTCGGCCCGCCGGCACGCGCTCATCGCCATCGGTTCGTACTGAACGAACCAGGTATGAAGATCGCGCAGCCACTCGATGATGCGGGCGCGAAACGGCAAGCCTGCCCGCACCGCCCGAGGCGCCCGCTCGCCACCACCCAATGGCCCGATCACCAGCGGATAAGGCAAGGCCGCCATGCAGGTGGTGTGGCGGATACCGCCATAGGTAACGTGATGCACCAGATCAAAGCGCTCGTGGCCGAGGCGGCGTTGGACATAATGGCGTGCAAGGTATTGCCAGACGGTTTGGACGACATGTTCGGTAAGGCTGACGCGTCCCATGCGCCATCCAAATGCTCGGAGTTGACCGAGCCAAGGCGGCATAAAATAGACAAACTGCAAGTTCGAAGGCAGATAGTCCTTGGCAATTTCGGCCTCGGTTTCCGCTTTCCAAAGATCGGTCGTCAGGGTCACCACATCATGACCGAGCCGAGCAACTTCGGTCGACCAATTCCACCCCACACCGGGTTCTGAACCATAATTCGGGGCACAAGAATAGGCACTCAGGAGGATCCGCATGACAGTCCACATCAAAGAATTGGCTTTCTTGGATCATGCACGTTTTTCGCCTATATTGCGCCCCATCTTCATACGGAAAAAACAAACATCAATACTTATTAGTTCGGGTGTTTCGAGAGCTATCGTCTGACGATCGTTATATGATCCCGTCAAATTCGAAACATCCCAGGAATACTCTGTCGAATTTTCCTGAGGATTTACCCTATCAAAGGATGCTGTTTATTATGATCAACCATCCGAAAGTCTCCATCGGGATACCGGTGTATAATGGCTCCGACTACCTCGGAGACGCCATTCGATCGATCCAGGAGCAAAGCTTCGGCGATTTCGAACTGCTCATCCAGGACAATGCGTCCGTGGACGGAACGGAAGAGATTTGCCGGGGTATAGCAGGTGAAGACAAGAGAATTTCTTATGTTCGCAATGAACGCAATGTAGGCGCACCAATCAATTACAACCTCGTCTATCAGCGTTCGTCGGGTGAGTACTTCAAATGGGCGGCGCACGACGATCTGCTGGCTCCTTCATTTCTTGAGCACTGCGTTGACGCACTCGATCGAAACCCGGCAAGTGTGCTTGCAGCCGGCAATACGTCTCTCATCAATGATGACGGATCACCCCTCCTCTATGATGCCCGTCGCCGTGTCTACGTAACGCGCCATGGCGATCCGGTCGGTGTTCTCGATCCCAAACGACGTGCGTCAAGCCACATCACCGCCCTGCGTTTTTGGGATATTCTGGTCCGCACCATGCGGACCTTTGAGATTTTCGGCTTGATGCGAGCGGACGCTCTCAAGCGGACGGTTCTTCATGAGAATTATTATGGCTCGGACAAGGTTCTGCTTGCGCAAATGAGCCTTCTGGGTCGATTCGAGCATATCGACGAGACTTTGCTTTTGCGCCGATGTCACAAGGCCCAGTCGAGCTTACTGACAACAAGCCAGAAAAGCAGTTGGATCGAACGGCCAAGTCAGGACAATTGGCTAACACACCGCATCCGCAATGTTGTGCCCAGCTACGTCAATATCGTTAAGCGGACACCGGCATCGTTCGAGCAAAAGCTGATCTGCTATGGCGCAATTGGTTGGCGTCTCGTCGCTCCTCAGACCTGGATCAAGCAATTCATGCCTGGACGCCTGACCGAGACGTAAGCGAACGCGTCATCGGCGTTTCCAGCAACTGACTATAAAGGCTGCACTGTTTCAGTGCAGCCTTTTTTGATACATAACAGGCGTCGGTAAAAACTTGGGTTCGACTAATTCAGATAGTATTTCTGATAGGCCTTGTAGTGCTCACTCGAGTCCTCGTAACCATACTTCGCTTGTGCCTTGACATCCACCATGGTGACGACTGCACTTGTTGGAACGTTGCTGGCCATGCGCAGACGCGATAGGCCATTGGCCGCCGTACCAAGGGAAGTCTTCCCCCAGCGTACCGCAAAGAGTGCCTTGTCCGCCAAACCAGCGATAATGGTCGTATCGGCAAGACCAAGAACCGGTGCGGTATCGAAGACGACGAAATCATACTTGTCGCGCAATGTCGCGACCAGCCGATGCATGGTTCGCCCAGCTAGCAAACCGTCGGGATCGGAGGTGAGACGGCTTACCAAAAGAAGATCGAGACCTTCGACGATATTGCTGTGTGTAGCCTCCTCGAGCGAGACATTGTCGGTCAGGTACTCGACGAGACCCGTTGTCGGCTTGATATGAAACTGCCCGTGCACACTTGGTTGACGTAAATCCAAATCGACTAGCACACAGCGTTTGCCGGAATTGGCGATGAAGGTCGCAAGGCTCGAGGCGAAGGTTGTCTTTCCTTCATTGGGAAGTGACGAGGTTACCATGATCACGCGAGCTGGATTGTCGGGATCGGAAATCTGGAGTGCGGTGAATACCGCTCGAATGGATTCCGAATATGCGGAAAGCGGACGCTTCAAGAGATAGTGGTGCGGTGAACCATGTCCCTTGAGACTATTGAGCCGCGGAACATGGCTCAGTGCCGGGATCCCCAAGCTGGCCTCGATCTGCCGTCCGCTTCGCACTGTATGATCGAGACGCTCGAGCAAAAGAGCCACGAGAATGCCTAGGATCGTCGATGCGCCGAGACCGACGACACCGAATACGGCCGGGCTTGGTGTCGTGGGCTGCAAGGGTGGCGTTGCCGACGAGATGATGCGGGCATCTGCCTCGATAAGTCCTCTTTGCTCGCTGGTCTGCTTGAATCGCTGCAGAAAAGCCTGATAAAGTTCACGCGTTACCTGGGCTTCCTGCTCCAACTGTGCCAGTCCGACCCCTGCTTCACGCTCGACATTGACTTCCTGGCTCAAGGCCTCGATCTGATCGATCAATGCGTCGACGCGCGACTGCATGACAACGGCTTCATTTTCGAGATTCTGGACGATCCGTTGCGCTTCAGCCGCGATATTGGCGCGTAGTTCCCGTTTTTCGTTCTCGAGTTCGCGAACCCGCGGATGCCTCTCACCATAGAGCAGACGAAGTTCCGACTCGTCTTGAATGAGCCCAGCTACCTCCTGTCGAAGATTGATGATAATCGGTGAGCCCTGCACTTCGGAAAGTGACGTCAGCGA
Source organism: uncultured Geminicoccaceae bacterium (assembly GCA_964412385.1). Taxonomy (GTDB): domain Bacteria; phylum Pseudomonadota; class Alphaproteobacteria; order Geminicoccales; family Geminicoccaceae; genus JBGSYN01. Next base: position 5,009 of record CAYPOV010000178.1, on the reverse strand, counting down.
CTCACCGCGACGGCGCATGCCTTCGATGAGATCGAGGCGTCCTAGACGTTCGGCGAGACTGGTCCGCGCGATCGCGATTTCGCGTTGCAGATCCAAAATCTCGCGTTCGACGAGCGAGGAGCCGGCCGCCTGATCTAAACCGTGATCGCGTCGATACTCAGCCACCGCACGCTCGGCACGTTCGGCATCGGCACGAATTTCCTCAACTCGCTGGCCTAGAAAACCTGAAGCCTGTACCGTCGCGTTGAGTTTCCGTTCGCGCTGACCGGAAATATAGAGTTCCGCCGCTTTATTGGCGATCCGCGCAGCTTTCTCGGAATCGGTTGATTCAAAAGAAATGGCGATGACGTAAGACTGGCCGTCTGGGTTGACGTGATAGTGGTTTCGAAATTTTTCGATCGTCTGATATTTTCTTAGAGGATGGACTTGCTGCTCCTCCGCTTGTACTGGAGGTGAAACGACATCGATCAGTCCAAGCCGCGCGAGCCAAGCCGGCGGAATGCTGATATCCCATTTCGCTGATGTAGCCTTGACGACATCACCGGCTTTTTGTCTCCAACCTCGATTGTCTGGAATAAACTCCGGATCCTCGAAGAGGTTGAGCTCGGCCATCACCGCCTCTACCAAATAGCGCGAGGTAAGCATACGAACTTGTGTTTCCATCTGCGCTTGACTGGTGTCGATTTCGTCGAGAACGGCACCAAGATCGACGATATTGGCATCTCGAGGATCAATTAGGACCAAGGTCCGAGCGGAATATTTCGGTGTGAGGTTCGAGCCGATGACGATCGCAAATGTCGTCACCAAACCGACCACACCAAGGATCAGCCATTTGCGGCGATTGAGAATGCCTAGAAGATCTCGAATCTCCCACCCGTCATCGAACGCGGACATCGGATGAGCAGGAAGTCCATAGTGAAGTTCGGAGTGCACGTTATTCATCGGCCTGCATCGTTGTTTAGAACCTTGGAGTAGAGGGGCGCGCGCCCTGATCGGCCCGAACAGATCATTGAAGTGACTAATGTGATAATTCGATTCGAACGGAATTCCTCACAAATTCAGGCCTGATCAGCAGTCGTCTTGCTTAATACTCATCCGAGTACAGCATTGAGTTGTGTATACGCTATTCGCTTTGTCGATGACCGATTGTGAATGGCAGGCAAGTCAGTTTGCATCTTACCAGCCGATCACCCTCACTGCTTCCCAAGAATGCATCATGGTATTTTTTTCACTCGATAAGGAGGTCACTTTTGGGCTTTCCATCATTCTCCAATTGATTTGCCCGGGTGCTTTGTTTTTGAATTGCCGGCGAGAAAAGATAGATCTGGAACTTAGCTGTTGCAGTAAATCGTCTATGGGAGCGCAGACAGGTGAAAGTAGCAATACTTGCTGGCGGTAAAGGTACGCGTCTCGCCGAAGAAACATCGATTCGTCCGAAACCCATGGTCGAAATCGGTGGCAAGCCCATTTTGTGGCATATACTTAATATATACTCCTATTACGGCTATCATGATTTTGTCATTGCCCTCGGTTACAAAGGTGATTGCATCAAACGCTTCTTTGCGGACTATGGGACACTCTCCGGCGATCTGACGGTCAACTTCGCGAGGACCGAACCAGTCTTTCGTCATAGGATTCACCATGTTCCATGGAATGTCGATCTCATCGAAACCGGTGAGGAGACACTTACGGGCGGTCGCGTCAAGCGTCTCAAGGCGCATCTTGGCGAGGGGCCATTCATGTTGACGTGGGGCGACGGCGTCTCCGATATCGATATTCCGAGACTCCTGGCGTTTCATCGGGCCCATGGCCGACTTGCCACCATCACAGCGGTTCGCCCGCCTGCCCGCTTCGGCCACATGGCCTTTGATGGGGATCGTGTCGTTGCTTTTGAAGAAAAGCCGCAAACGGCTGAAGGTTGGATCAACGGCGCCTTTTTCGTGCTCGAGCCCGAGGTTCTCGACTACATCGACGGCGACACCACGATGTTTGAGCACGCGCCACTCCAGAACCTGGCACGTGATGGGCAACTGATGGCCTATCGCCACGAAGGTTTTTGGGCAGCCGTCGATACCCTGAGGGACAAACATAACCTTCAAGCCCTCTGGGACGGCGGCGCACCGCCATGGGTCATTTGGGAGCACTAAAGCCGTGAAAGTTCTCGTCACAGGGCACAGGGGATATATTGGTACCATCCTGACACCCATGCTTGAAGCTGCCGGGCATGAAGTCCACGGCCTCGATAGCGACCTCTATCGTCGATGCACCTTCTCTCCCGGGGGTACTGTTCCCGAGGTGCCGAGCCATCTCAAGGATATCAGGGATGTGGTCATCGATGACCTGATAGGATTTGACGCCGTACTCCACTTGGCGGCTCTTTCCAATGACCCACTTGGCGATTTCCGGCCGGAAACAACCTACGCCATCAATCTCGAGGGCACGAAACGATTGGCCGAAGCCGCTAAGGATGCGGGCGTAAGGCGCTTCATTTTTTCTTCATCCTGCTCCAATTATGGGGCGGGCGGCTCCAATTTCATCGACGAGCGTGGCGCCTTCAATCCCGTCACACCTTACGGTCGCAGCAAGCTCGAGGCCGAGCAATCATTATCCGCATTGGCAGAGCCCGGCTTCTCGCCCACAGCGCTGCGCAGTGCTACGGCCTATGGCGTCAGCCCGCGCATCCGCTTCGATCTCGTCCTCAACAATCTCGTCGCTTGGGCACTGACCACCGGCAAGATCCACCTCAAATCCGACGGCAGCGCTTGGCGGCCGATCGTTCATATCGAGGATATAGCGAGAGCTTTTTTGGCCGTTCTCGAGGCACCGCTCGAGCGGGTTCACAATCAGGCAATCAATGACGGGATCAACGCTCACAACAATCGTGTGCTCGACCTTGCCGATATCGTTGCCCAAGCGGTTCCCGGTTGTGATCTGTCGTATGCCTAGGACGCTGGGGCGTTCAATCGATCGTATCTCGTCATTTGTTATCGTATTCAGGTATATTAGCACGAATTTTATCCTCAATGGACGCCTGAACGCGGCGTCGAAACGCTCATCGAAGCGATCCGCGCCGAAAACCTCACGCTTGAAGCCTTCGAAGGACCTCGCTACCAGCGGATCGGGCATATCAAGAAGCTTATCGCCGACGGCATCATCGATGAAACTTTGCGTCATTGCGATCGGCTCATGGCATGCAGTTTGAACATATCGGGGGGCATGGCGAGACAGTTTTCCCAAGATGCAGCCGCAACGCAATGCGTCTCATGTCGAGAGCACGGACTGCTGCCGATTCTGGATCTCGGTCGGATGCCGCGATCCGATGGCTTGCTCGAAGCGACCTGCCCGGACAAGCGTGGCACCCTCGTACCCCTTCGTTTGGGATATTGTCCGAGCTGCAGCTTGGTACAGTTGCTGGAAACGCGACCACCTCAAGAGATGTTCGGTGACGACTACTATTATTTTTCGTCCTTTTCAGAGGATTTGCTGGAGCATTCCCGCAACAATGCGCTGGAGCTCATCGAAACGCGCAAGCTCGATGGAAGCAGTCTGGTCGTCGAGGTTGCGTCCAATGACGGCTACATGCTCAAGAATTTCCTCGATCTTGGAGTGCGGGTTCTCGGCATCGATCCGGCTACACATCCGGTCCAGGAGGCGCGCGCCAGCGGCGTGAACACGATCTGTGATTTCTTCGGCCAAAAACTTGCGGTTCGATTAGCCAGTCAAGGCGTTCGCGCCGATCTCATCATCGCAAATAATGTTGTCGCCCATGTCGAGGAACAGAATGACTTCGTCGCCGGCTTGTCGCATCTCCTTGCCGAAGATGGCCTAGTCGTCATCGAATTTCCCTATATTCGCGATCTCGTCGATAATCTTGAATTCGACACAATTTACCATGAACATCGCTGTTATTTCTCACTGCGCTCAGCCAAAATGCTGTTCGCACGACACGGGCTTTTCGTGAATGATGTACGCCGGCTCGTAATACATGGGGGATCGCTCAGGCTCTACCTCAGCAAACAAGATCGTCCCTCCCTGCGTGTGAAACAGCTACTCGACGATGAACAACGTCTTGGCCTGAGCGATTATCGCTACTATGCCGACTTCGGACAACGCGTCCAGGATTTCCGGACGCGGGCGCAGCATTTGGTGCGAGGCTGGAAAGACCAAGGCAAACGCATCGCCGCTTATGGCGCCGCCGCCAAAGGTACGATCATGCTCAACTTTCTCAATCTCAACAGTGAGACCATCGATTATGTCGTCGACCGCAACATCCACAAGCAAGGCAAATACATGCCCGGCGTCGGTGTTCGGATCGATGATCCCGGAAAACTAGACCACGACCGTCCCGACTATGTGATGATACTTCCATGGAACTTCCGCGACGAGATCATTCGACAACAACGTCACTACCTGAAGACGGGGGGCCGGTTTCTGGTGCCGATCCCGCAACTAGAAATTGTCGAGGCATGAATTCGCGATATATCTGTCCCGCCTGTCATGGCGGTGACACGACTGTAGTCTATCAACTTGAAAATGTCCCTGTCCAAAGTTGCATTTTACTCGACACAAAAGAGCAGGCGCGACAATTTCCGACTGGGGATATCTCGCTCTGCTTCTGTGACGCCTGTGGCTTTATATTCAACTCTTCCTTCGAGCCTTCACTTGTCGATTACGGTGCAGCAACCGAAGAAAGTCAACATTTTTCCGGAACTTTTGGCCGATTTGCCCGTGACCTTGTCGAGGAGATCGCAACCGCGTTTGATCTTGGCGGCAAGACGATCATCGAAATCGGCTGCGGCAAAGGTGATTTCCTTTGCGAACTGGTCGACCGAACGGGCTCAAGTGGAGTTGGGATTGATCCCGGATTCCTCGACACCAGGATCGGTATCAAGGACCAATCCGGCCTCACATTTCGCCGCGAATACTTCGATCCGGCCCTGATTGACACAGGTCCCGACCTCATTCTATGCCGTCACACACTCGAACATATTCCCGACGTCGCCGAGTTC
>CAYPOV010000177.1:0-9530 GCA_964412385.1 uncultured Geminicoccaceae bacterium | reverse complement strand
CGATCTCGGCAAGCTCCACCCGATCATTCGCCGACCACCGCGTCAACATATCATACCTCAAATCATCAGCATAAGCCCGCTCCTCGGCACGCATCACCAACCGCGCACTGATCAACCCACGCGACGTCGATCCACTGGCAGTCGTGTCTTCTTGTTCCGCATCATTCCGCTCAGGTGTCATAATTTCCTCTCCTGCTTGAAGTTCAAACTTCCGCAATCTACCACGGCTGAAGCCCAACCTCAAGCACAAATACCTTTCCAAGGCATTTGAGATAATTTATCCGTTTATTTTCCTTAGATTGGAGACGCCAACGCTCAGAACGGAGGGACGGTAAATTGGATCCGGGCGTGTCGAGATTCAAAACGCGTGATGCCTGATCCCAACCTACCTACAGACGAGGGCGAATTGCCTTACCTTCAACTGTGGATAGCGAGGTTTGTCGACACCGATGGCTAGACGGCTTCGGGTCCAACATTGACGTTGACGCCGAAGGGCCACGTGACACTGAGTGAAGAGTTGCTTCAGCATCTGGGCGTGCGACCCAGTAATAGAGTCGAGGTTGATCGTACACCCGGCAAATCCATCCGGCTTCGCGCCAGACCCGGCCAGTCGATCGGCGCTTTCTTACGCATTGTCGAAAAGCCGGATTGTGTTTGGGCATCACTCGAGGATATCGACGAGACAATTGCTTCGGTTGGAGTGGCCCTAACACTGACTCTACAGAATTTGCGTAATTCGCATAGAAATAGGGCAGAAAATTCGAACGGAGGTGATCCAATGGTATCGGTTACGTCAGCAGAGCTGACGAGAAGCTTTGAACGCTATCGAGAGCTTGCGCAGCGAGAGCCGGTGATCATCACCAATCACGGTCGCGACAGCCTCGTCCTCCTCTCCAGTGATGAGTACCAGCGACTCAAACAACGCGATCGAGAAGCTGTCGCGGCAGAGGATCTGAGCGACGCCGAGCTCGACACGATCAGCCGAGCCGAGGTTCCAGAAGATCACACCCATCTCGATGCCGAGGTCGCCGACTGGAAACCGTGAACTGGCCGACACCCGAGCCGGGTCTTGTGATACGCTACGCCTATCTTTGGCACCAGGAAGCTCGTCGAGGACAAGAAGAAGGCCTCAAGGATAGGCCTTGCGCGATTGTGCTTGCTCACCGCAAGGCGGATGATGAAACGCGGGTTTATGTCGTGCCGGTTAACCACGCACCACCGGACGACCCACGCGAGGCGATCGAGTTTCCGCGTGCCGTGAAACGCCGCCTGGATCTCGATGAACAACCATCCTGGATCATCGTCAGCGAAGCAAACGTCTTCGCTTGGCCTGGCCCGGACCTGCGCCCCCGTCAGCTATCCAACCCGATGAGTGTCGGCTACGGCTTTCTGCCTCCTCGATTCTTCAGAGTCGGGCGAGACCGCCTTGTCGAAATCGCCCGACAACGCCGTGCCCGCCTCGTCGGCAGAACCGAGTAACTAAATGCAAGAATAGCGATGGCTTGCCCGCTTTAGCAAAAAAGAGAAGAAAGACTCTTGGGGAGGCAACGCCCTCCCCAAACCCCACGGAAAGTTTTTGGGAGTGGTTAGTTCCAACACTGCTTAGCGGATTGGCGGCACGAAGTGCTAGGAACGAGATCATATAGCCGTCGGCGTATGCAGTTCATTTTCCGGCGTAGGGCTTTGGTTGCTCGGCCACGTTCAACCCTCCCACGAGAACCTGCGCTTGTACCCATTAAATCGCGACGCAGGTTTGCCGATGAAGATAGTATGAATGTATAAAGGAAGACACAGATCAGATGTTGAGAATGAAAGTGCAAGATCCAGGTTACTCTGAACAATCTGAAGAGCACGAATGACGTTGTTCTCGCCATGCTCATGTTTCCAAGCCGGCTGCTACTGAGTAAGAAATAGCTCAACTCCACAACCAACACCGTCCCAAACTCATCGCGGAGAATGCGCGAAGGAGGTGGCCGGGCCATCTCCTTCGCGATCCTAGCCGATAGGCTGCGCTTCAGTCAGCATGAGCTCCCCGTCGAACAGATTGTCACATTCGATCCGGCGCCGTGCGAGCGGTCTCGGCTCGTGGTCTGAATTGCGCTATGGGAGGTGCATGCGGGGTGTTCGGCGCATTGCAAGGATGAAAGAAAGAAGGAGCAGCCATGGCAGATAATGTTTCCCACGTCCGTCCGATCGGTACCATCCCGGCTTTGAGTGTTCAGACGCTGGGTCTCATGTTCATCTCGGGCGTTGTTGCGACCTGTGCGTTCGATTTCTGGGGCCAGGTGGTCAGCCCGGGCATTGGTTGGGCCAATCTCTCGCCCCATGGGCTCGCCAAAAGCCTGCTCGCAAGGTTGGGCCTCCCGGACAGTGATTTTCTTGGCTACTTCGTCCATTTCTATTTTGTCGGGCTGATCGGCTATCCCATTGGCTGGCTATTCATTTTTGCGCCGATCTGGCGCCTTGTCGTCGGCGAGACGCATTGGTTCTTGCCCTCGGCGATTTACGGATTCGGCCTTTGGATCTTCGCGATCGGCGGTGTCACCGCCTTTGCGGGGCTGCCCTTGTTCTTGAATTTCACTGGAATCACCTGGGTCGCCCTTATCGGCCACGTGCTCTACGGGATCGTCATGGTTGCCGTGATGAGGGCCATCGATCGCGCCGAGGCCGGCGTTTGAGTCAGGATAGGTTCGACGCGCCCGTCAGTCGGGCCTCATTGGGGGCCGTGACAAGCACACGCATTTGATCCTCGTCACGCGCGGGATGGCGAAGCGGTACGTAGTGCCAGCCAGATTGCACCGACGATGGTGAGGTTGACGAGACCGGCGATGACGGCATTGGCGAACGACCAGAAGTAGTCGCCGGACATGTCGAAGACGAGGCCTCCTTGCCACCCGCCCAAGGCGTGTCCGAACCAGGCAAAGGCAAGGACGATGCCGGTCGCCGATGCGCGACGTGCGGCGGGGGTGAGGGCGCCGACGGTGACCAGGACACCTGTCATCACGCCGCCATAGCCGAAACCATAGAGCGGCGCGAACAGCCAGAAGGCTTGCATGCTGCCGAGAAAGACGAAGCCGATCATCAAGGTGGTCTGCCACGCGGTTGCGGCCATCCATGCGCGGACCGGGCCGATCAGGTCGGCAAGCCGGCCGCAGACGATACGTCCGCCTATGGCGGCGATCAGCATGATCAGCAGGGGCCCGCCCGCCTCGGCACCGACGCCGCAAACGCTTTGGATCAGCGGAACGAGATGCATCAACGGCACCGCCATGCCGGTGCAACAGCCGAGCACGGCAATGGAAAGCGCCGGCAGGACGATGCGCGGTGAGAGAATGGGTTCTTCAGCGGCTTTCCCCGATGATTGGGCACGGACCGCGGGTGGCTCGAGCATCAAGAGCGAGAGTGGCACGAGCGTGAGCGCTGCGATGGCGCCAAGCACCGAAAACGCATTCTGCCAGCCGGCAGCCTCGATCAGATGACCGGCGGCAAAGGGCACCATTCCTTGCCCGAGACCCTGTCCCGCCGACGCGATGCCGATCGCTAAGCCGACACCGGTTCGAAACCAATCGCCGACAAGCGCGATGACAGGCGCGAAGAGTGCGCCGCCACCGATGGCGCCGGCGATGAAGAAGATCGTGTAGAATTGCCAAAGCCTTTCCGACCATGCCGCGAGCAGAAGTGCCAAGGACAGGCTTACGGCACCGGTGAAGCAGATGGCACGTGTCGGCAGGCGATCGGCCAAGAGGCCCATGACAATGCCGCCGATGGCGATGCCGATCAGACCGATCGAGTTGATCGCCGCGACTTCGGCCCGCTGCCAGCCGAAGTGCATCTCCAGCGGCAAAAGAAACGCCGAGAGGCCGTTGACGAGCGTGCCCATGGCGATGGCGAGGATGAGGGCGGAGGCTATGACAATGACCCATCGGTAGCCGGGCTGTTGTTCCGCAAGACCGTCAGTCACCGCATGGTCCCCCTTGGTTGCTGTCGGACGGGCACCTTCACTCTCTCTTTGGCACATCGGGCACTGAAGAACAAACATGCTTCCGGCGCTCGCCAGGCTTCCCGCGACTACTGGCGTTCCTGTTGGAGCAATAGCGGAACGCGGTACTGCGGATCGTGACAGACTAGGTGTCCCTTGTGTGCCGATTTCTGCAGGCTTCTTGAGCCAAAGTCATCGGGGAAGCTCGAGGGGGCCCATCAAGGCCCTTTCGAACCTCTTTTGCGTCGACCCGTCTTGCCATGCCTGGCGATCCGGCGCTCGCATCTCTTGGGTGCTTATGCCAGAAAGAAGCCAGCGGCAATTGAACGGAGAGGGGCGCCGATGGAATTGAGAGAGCCTGGGGCGGCGAACGTGACCGGGATTGTCGAAGCACCAGTTGATCCTCGGGATCTCGGTGTGGCCGAGCTTGCGCCGCACGGCTCGTTTGAGGCGGGTTCTTTTCAGACCTTCACGCTCACCTATACTGCCGGCAAGTTCGGCATCGACGATACCGGCAGCCTGCGGGTTTGTTTCAGGTTCGCAGCCGACATGTCGGTGCCGCAGTTCAGCGATCCCAAGAGTGCCGGCTATACCACGGTTCGCGCCTCCAACAATGCGGTTCTCGAATACCGCTATGACGTCAAAGGCAATGTCCGGCCGTGGGACAAGACCGTCTATATCAAGGTGATGAGCGGCTATCTCAAGGCGGGCGAGACCATCACGATTGTCTTCGGGGACCGCTCGCAAGGCTCGCCGGGCATGCGGATGCAGACCTTTTGCGAGGACAGTTTCGAGTTTCGCGTGCTGGTCGATCCGATCGCCACGTTTAACTATCAGGTTCTGCCGCAGCAGAATGCGATCGCCATCGTGCCGGGGCCGCCGGTTCGCTATCTCGCCGTGCTGCCGGCATTGCTGCGGTCGGGCGAGACCTTCGCGCTCAAGCTCAAGGGCGAGGACCGTTGGGGTAATCCGAGCGATCAATGTGCGGTCGCTTTCACGCTCAAGAGCGATTTGCCGATCGATGGGTTGCCGGATCGGGTCTCGCTCGAGGCCGGTGAGTTTGCGGCAATCATTAAGGATTTGCGGGCCGTAGCACCAGGCGACTATGCCGTTGATCTGCTTGATGACAATGGCGAGGTGGTGGCGCGCACTAACCCCATGCGAGTGGTCGAGAATTGCGCTTACCGGCACTATTGGGGGGATTTGCACGGTCAGTCCGAGGAAACCATCGGCACCAGCTCCGCCGAGCAATATTTCTCGTTTGCCCGCGATCGCGCGTTCGTCGATGCCTCCTGCCATCAGGGCAATGATTTCCAGATGACTGGCGAGTTCTGGGATCATCTCAATGGCCTCACCCGGGAATTTGACGCGCCCGGCGCATTCGTTTGCATTCCGGGCTATGAATGGTCCGGCAATACCGGCATGGGCGGTGACCGCAACGTCATGTTTCCTGTCGAAGGGCGCACCATTCGCCGTTCCTCGCACGCCCTGATCGCCGACAAGCGTGATCTCGAAACGGACTGTCACACGGCAGGCGAGCTGTTTGCGGCCTTGGCCGATCATGCCGAATGGGACGTCGTCGTCATGGCGCATTGCGGCGGACGCTATGCCGATATCAAACTCGCCCATGACGGCCGGTTCGAGACCTCGGTCGAGGTACACTCGTCCTGGGGCACGTTCGAATGGTTGGTGCATGACGCGTTCGATGAAGGCTACCGGCTCGGCATTGTCGGCAATTCCGACGGCCATAAGGGCCGGCCCGGCGCCAGCTATCCGGGTGTCTCGATGTTCGGTGCCATCGGCGGGCTCACCTGCTTTTTGACCGATCGCCTCGACCGCGAGAGCATTCTCGACTGCCTTGAGCGCCGCCATCATTATGCCACGAGCGGCGGGCCGCATGGCCGGATGATGATTGAGCTGGACGCGCGGTTTTCGGCGCCAGCGACCCGCTATCATCGCGATCCTAAGGTTTTTGCTGACGCCCCGGGTGAGGACGTCGAAACTGCCATGATGGGCGACATCGTCCACTTGCCCGAAGGTGTGATGGAGCTGGATCTCGAGATCATCACCAGTGCGCCGATCGAGCGGCTCGACATCTTCAACGGCAAGACCCTGATCGAAACCGTTCGTCCTTATCGCGAGGCGGATCTCGGATCGCGCCTGCGCGTCCTCTGGGAGGGGGCCTCTTATCGCGGCCGCTCACGTCAGGTGATCTGGGACGGCAAGGCGGCGCTGGAAGGCAACGTCATCACGCGCATGGCGCCTGTCAATTTTTTCAATCCGGATCGGGTATTAGAGCCATTGGGCGATCACGCCGTGCGCTGGAAATCACTGACGACGGGCAACTATGCCGGGCTCGATCTTTGGCTTGAAGATGCCATGGCAGGCGCGCTCGTGATCGAAACGCCCTTGATCGAGGAGACATTGCCCGTGGCACAGATCGGCTTTGAGGATGTGGTCTTTGACCGATCCGACATCTTACCGCGCTTCTTGAAGGTGTTTCGTCTGCCGGATGTCAATCCGCACCGGACGCTCAAGCTCAGCCGCGAGATCCCGCTGCATGATGAGGGTGATAATCCCATTTTCGTTCGCCTCACCCAAGAAGACGGCACGCGGGCATGGACCAGCCCTATCTATGTTTACCGGAAAGGCTAGCGAGATGGCGGGTTATCCTTTTGCCTTTGTTGCCCTGCCTGAAGGCAGGCGTGTGCCGAAACCACGGTCGAAAGGCCGGACCATGATGGTGGATTTCGGCATCGCCAATCCGCAGCTTGCCGGCATTCTCGATATGGCAGGCGAGTATCTCGATTTCGGCAAGATTGCCGTCGGCATGTCGAGGCTCTATCGCGAGGATTATTATCTCCAGAAAATTGACCTCTACCGGCAGCATCAGGTGGCACCCTTTCTCGGCGGCCAGTTCCTCGAATATGTGTTTGCGCATCAAGGCTGGGCGGGTGTGCCGCCTTATCTCGAAGAATGCCGGCGGCTCGGGATCGAGGCGATCGAAGTTTCGGACAATTGCATTCCTCTAAGTGACGACGAGCGGGCGCGGATGACCACCATGGCGGTCGACTCGGGCCTCCATGTGCATGGCGAAATCGGCTCAAAAGACGTCAAACAGTCGGCCGGCGATCTCCTGCGGCAGGCGGAGGTGGCGCTTGGCGCCGGTGCGGACATTCTCTTGGTCGAAGCGGCCGAACTGGTCGACCAGCGAGGTGAGATCGACGAGGATCTGATCCAGGCCCTGAGCGAGGGCCTCGATCTCGACAATGTGCTTTTTGAGCTTCCGGGTTACTGGATCAAAGGTGTCGTCGAGTCTCAGGTGTTCGAGCTCATGAAGCTTCTGATCGAGCGCTTCGGACTTGATGTCAGCATCGCCAATGTTCAGCCTCACATGGTTCTGCAGCTCGAAGCCCTACGCTGCGGTCTCGGCGTTGCCGGGCCGAAGGAACGTATTCTTAGATAGGACGAATGCAGCAGGGCAAGGGCTAATGATCCTTCAGGCCGCAGCCGTCTTCGTCAGGCGGTCGGTGCGAAGAGTGAGCGTGAGGAAAAGTGCCGATGCTCCAAGCGTATAGATCGCCATCAGGAGAATTTGCAAATCGAGCCCGACCTCGAGGTCGATCAAGGCGCCCATCATGCCGGGTGCGAGGCCTGTTGCGAACACCATAGCGGCAACGGCGAGGGCCCGAATGGCACCCAAATGCCGAGTTCCATAGATCTCTGCCCAAAGAGCACCGATGAGTGCCGTCGCCCCGCCAGCGGTCATGCCGGCGAGGATCATGAAGAAAGGAACGATCCACGGATCCGAGAACAGGCTTATCAAGAGAAGACCGCACGCCATCGGCAGGAGATAGCCCGGAAGCAGTCTTCCGGCACTCCAGCGGTCGACAGCCCATCCGAGCAAAAGCGACGAGCCGAGCGCAGCTAAGGAATATACGGGAAACGAGGCGGCAATCAGCGTCAAGCTCCAGCCCTTGGTTTCGGCAAGATGAACCTGGTGAAAGAAGACGCCTGTGAGGATAAAGGGCGGTGCCATGAGCCCGGGCATGAGGCCGTAAAACAGCGGATCGCGAAGCACCTCTCGCCGCGTCCAATCGCGTCTCCGCCCATCGTGATCGCTGGCTGTTTCCGATTGTGCGCCCCGAGGGATTCGTTCCTTGAGGAGCAGGCCATAGGCGAGCGGGAGCGTCAGAAAAACCAAGATTCCAGCGCCAACGGCCCACGTTTCCCGCCAGCCGATCCAGATGCTCAACGTGACGGCAGCGATCGGAAAGAGCGCCTCGGCGGTGGGAAACCCCATGGCGGCAATGGCGATCGCACGTCCTCGTTCGGCGCTATACCATCGCCCCATAGCGGTAAAGGCGATATGGCTGAGCATGCCTTGGCCGAAAAAGCGGAGACCGAATAGGACGAGGACGAGCATGAATGGCGAGACCACCGCTGCCATGGCCAAGCAGGTTAGGGCGAGGCCGATGATTGTCGCTGCCGAAAGTCGAGCGAATGGTTGTGTGTCCGCGAGCTTGCCAAGCCAGATGAGGCAGGCGGCACTCGCCAAGGTGGCAATGGTGTAGAGACCGCCAAAGCCACCGTGGCTCAGATCAAACACCTCGCGAAGATGGCCCGAGAACAGGGCGATGAAATAGGTCTGGCCAAAGCCAGAGGAGAGGGCGAGCAGATAGCCCGCCCCGAGCCAACGACGATTATTGAAGATGAAGGTCGGGCTCAGCATCGCTCATCGAGATTCGTTGAACACGCACACACGCAATCTCCAAGATTATACGACAAAAGCAACCAGCTGTTCGCGACGATCTGCCATGCAGAATGACGCCCTGACATTGCTGGGGAATTGACCTGCGATCATCTGGTCGCCATGTTCACCGGTATGGAACATAACATGAACAAACGTGATCGAGATCTCGGCCCGCACTATGCCATACGGGTCGGCAATCTTCGCGGCTGGCATGTCATTACCGGTGTCTGCGGCCGGTGCCGGCATCGTGGGGGAATCTCACTTGGCGAGATTGTCGGCGGTCGCCCGGAACACACCAAGCTCATCGATCTTGAGCGTAACCTTGTCTGTTCCTCCTGCGGTAATCGTCACGGAAACCGTTTCTCCGTGGCGATGATGGACCGCGGCTGAGCTGACCGCTTGAGATTGAGTCGTATCACCCCTTGTTGATGCGTGGACGTCAGATCCATATTCTTGGTTTTGGTTAAACCGAATAGAAGTTTTTAGTCTGTCCTTGGCAAAACTAGCCCGGGCGGCAATTCTGGTGTCGTCTTTGGGGCCGCACGGCACCTGTGAAAACCCAGTCATCGGTGCGCCGGGGCTGTCATGATGCCCGTGTAAACATGATACTACCACCACCTGGATGGTAAACAATGTCGGAGATTGCCGGTGGCGAGCTTGGTTGTTCGTGATCTAGACGAGTGGTTGAAGGAACGCTTGCGTGTTCGCGCTGCGTCGCACGGGCGCTCCATGGAAGCAGGGGTCCGCGACATTCTCGAGCGGGCCCTGCCAGGCGAGCCGAAGGTGGTAACGGCATAC
>CAYPOV010000176.1:0-9599 GCA_964412385.1 uncultured Geminicoccaceae bacterium | reverse complement strand
GGGGCTTTCTGGCAACAGCGCATGGGTCAGCGTCGGTCCGCCATTATCCTGAAGCGGACCGAGCAGCGGATCGACTGCAAGAGCACCAGGAAGAGAGCCGTCGTCGACGATATTCGTGCCGTTTAAATTGATCGTCCCGTAGTTACGGATTGAAGCGCCATGAACATTAGGATTGTTGGAGAATACGCTATTGGATAACTCGATGTGACCATCTTCCGTATTAACCAGGGCACCTTCCATGTTTCCTGTGATCGTGCTCTGCTCAATGGCCATGCTTCCACCACGGTTGTAAATGCCGCCTCCGTCGTAAAACGAAGCAGAACTATTAGAACTTATCGTAGTGTTTTGCAACAACATTTCGCCTGAGTTCCTTATCCCTCCACCTGTCTGGAAGATCGATACATTTGAGTATATCAAGCTTTCATCGATATGGATAAAACCACCATTTGCAATTCCTCCTGCTCCATAAACGGATCCATTTTTGGAAATTGTCGTCTGTGAAAAATGAAGAGTCGCTGTATTGATGATACCTCCATTAAAATACCCACCATTGCTGTCAATTTCACTCTCAGCAATATATAGTTTATGCGTATTCAGAATTCCGCCAACATCCCCCGCACCATTATTGTCAATAGATGAATGCTCTATCGACATCACTCCTGTGTTGTGGATACCACCGGCAACACCATAGCCTCCTGTAAAATTGTTGGATACGATACTGTTTATGATTGCGGCTGTGCCTCGATTGTAGATCCCTGCGCCAGATCCTCCGATGTCGCCAGCGTAGTCATAGCTGTAACCGGAAGCGACAGTGTTATTCTTGATGGTGCTATCACGAAGTAACAATTGCCCCTGGTTGAGGATGGCTCCACCAAACTCCTCGAAACCATTGGTGAGCAAGAGTTCGTCGATGGTTACTTCGACATTCGCGTCAATATTGAAAATGCGCGAATTTTCGTTAGCGTCGACAATCTGACCGTAACCGTCGATTTCAACATCGTCCGAGATTGTCAATTCGCTTCCGGTGAGTTCGATCTCTGAATTGCTGGGGATGGTGAACTCAATGCGATCGGCCCCTGCCTTTGCATTAGCATCTTCTACGGCCTGCCTGAGGCTGCCTTCCCCGCTGTCATCTTCGTTGGTAACAAAAATGGGGTGCATGGTGTCATCCTCCCAAAACTACCCGACAGGAGCTTAGTAGGTCAGTTTTGGAAAAACAAGCAGAAAATCTTGTCGATTGTGGCGCTTTCGGCTGGGAGTGTGGTGACAATCACATTTCAGCAAAGTTTCTATCTACTGTAGCATCAGATATTATTAGCTATAAATCATTGTTTTTTAAGGTATAATTCAATCGTATCTTGAGAATATATGATTAGTTGCTTCTTTTGATCTCTTCCATTCGCGATGACTGGGTTTGTCTTTACAAATTGAGCAGTGATCTCATCAAGGCTGACTGGGCGGCTGTCTGGTAGCGGTCACGGTGGCGGAGAAGAGCAAACTCGCGTGCCGGGAGGTCGATCTCGATGGCGCGCAGGCGCTTGGCGGCGAGGTCGCGGGCGACAACATGTTGTGAGATGATGGTGGCCCCGGCACCCGCCGCCACCGCTTCTCGGACCGCTTCGTTGCTCGGCAAGACCAAGAATATGGGAAGCTTGTCGGGCTCGATGCCCTTTTGTTGCAGATAGCTCTCGAAAGCGGCGCGCGTACCGGAGCCGGTTTCGCGAATGACCCAGGCAATGGCCTCGAGATCAAGCGCGCCCGAAGGCAGACTTGGGGGGGCAGGGCTGTCCCAACTCGTCACCAGAACCAAACGATCGACATCAACGGCCTGGCGCAGCAAGGCCATGTGAGACGTCGGCCCCTCGACCAAGCCGAGGTCGACCGAGCCTTCGGCAACGGAAGCTTCTACCTGGCTGGTGTTGCCGAAGCTGACGTCGAGACGAATGCCGGGATAGGTTGTATGAAAGGCTGCGAGCCGCTTTGGCAACCAGTATGTCGCGATCGTCTGACTGGCGCAGATGGCAAGCGAGCCCGCGGTGACGCCCGAGAGATCTTCGATAATGGCCCGGGCCGAGGCGGCACGGTCGAGCACAGCCTTGGCTTCGGGCAGAAAACGTCTGCCGGCATCGGTGAGGGTGATACCCCGGCCGAGCCGGTCGAAGAGCGGCACGCCGTAACGTTTTTCGAGCGCGTTGACGGCCGCGGATACGGCTGATTGGGTCATACCGAGTTCGTCTGCCGCGCGGGTCATATGACATGATTGGGCAACCGCAACGAAAATTCTGAGCTGATCCAAGGTCATGGGAATTCAATAAGAAAAATCGATCGAAGTCACAAAAACAATTCGTTGGATTGATGAATCAGCTGCGTTCAGGCTGGACAGGTATTAACGAATGATGGGTGGCTGATGTTTGTTGAGCCCGAGCTGGATCTTTCCCCTTATGTGTCCGACGAGGTGCGCCGGACGACCTGCTACATGTGCGCTTGTCGCTGCGGTATCGATGTCCATATCCGGGACGGCAAAATCCGCTACATTGAGGGCAACCGCAATCATCCGGTCAATCTGGGCGTGCTGTGCGCCAAGGGGTCGGCCGGAATTATGCAGCATTATTCGCCTGCGCGCCTGCGGGCACCCATGCGGCGCATAGGCCCCCGCGGCTCTGGTGAGTTCGAGACCATCACCTGGGAAGAGGCGCTGCAAACAGCCGTTGATTGGCTCGGGCCTATCCGTGACGATGATGCCAAGAAGCTCGCCTTTTTCACCGGTCGCGATCAGAGCCAATCGCTGACGTCTTGGTGGGCTCAGCAATATGGCACGCCGAACTATGCAGCCCATGGCGGTTTTTGCTCGGTCAATATGGCAACGGCTGGGATCTACACGCTGGGGGGAGCCTTTTGGGAGTTCGGGGCCCCTGACTGGGAACTCACCCAGCTTTTCATGATCTTCGGCGTCGCCGAGGACCATGATTCCAATCCCATCAAGATCGGCGTGGCGCGGCTCAAAGAGCGTGGCGTCAAGGTTATCGGCGTCAATCCAGTTCGCACGGGCTACAATGCCATTGCCGATGAATGGGTCGGGATCACGCCGGGCACGGACGGGCTCTTCATCCTCTCGTTGGCCCATGAGCTGATGCGTTGCGGTAAGGTCGATCTCGATTATCTTCTTCGTTACAGCAATGCGCCCTGGCTCGTCGTCAGCCAGGAAGGTGATGAGACGGAAGGTCTCTTTGCCCGCAACGACCACGGCAAACCCTTGGTCTTCGATCGCAACAGCCAATCCCTTCGAGCGTTTGATGAGAAAGGTGTATCGCCTGCGCTCAAAGGTGAGGTCACGCTCGACGACGGCCACAAGGCGGTACCGGTGTTCGAGCTTTTGGCGCGGCATGTCCTGCGTGACGACTATGCACCCGAGGCCGTCGCCGAGCGCTGCGCTATTGCCGCCGACACCATTCGGCGTCTGGCCGCAGAGATTGCCGAGGCGGCCTTTGAGCGCGAGGTAGTGATCGATCAGCCCTGGACCGATATGAGAGGCGTGCGCCATGAGCGCATGATCGGCAGGCCTGTCAGTTTTCACGCGATGCGCGGGATCTCGGCCCACGCCAATGGTTTTCAGACCTGCCGCGCTCTTCACGTCCTGCAGCTCTTGATCGGCTCGGTCGAAGTGCCGGGCGGCTTCCGTTTCAAGCCGCCCTATCCCAAGCCCGCGGAAGCCCATCCCAAGCCTCATTTCGCCCATTTGCTTAGAGAACCTCTCGCCGGTCCGCATTTGGGGTTCCCGCATGGTCCCGAGGATCTTTGCCTTGAGGAGGATGGTTGTCCTGCGCGGATCGACAAGGCCTTTACCTGGGACGCACCGCTTTCGGCGCATGGTCTCATGCATATGGTGATCGCCAATGCTCATGCGCGCGATCCCTATGGCATCGAGGTGCTTTTTCTCTATATGGCCAATATGGCCTGGAACTCCTCGATGAATACCGAGGGGACCATGGAGATGCTGTCGGCCACCGATACCGACGGCAATTACGTCATCCCGAAAATCATCTATGCCGATGCTTATTCCTCGGAGATGGTAGCCTACGCTGATCTCATCCTGCCTGACACGACTTATCTCGAACGCCACGACTGTATTTCACTGCTCGACCGGCCGATCTCGGAGCCCGATGCCGCTGCTGATGCGATCCGCTGGCCGGTCGTCGAGCCGGACCGCGATGTCCGGGGCTTTCAATCCGTGCTCATCGAGCTCGGCGCACGCCTTAGGCTTCCGGGGTTTGTCAATGATGACGGCACGGCGCGCTATCGCGACTATGCCGATTATATCACCAACCATCAGCGGCGCCCGGGTGTGGGGCCACTATCCGGCTTTCGTCTCAACGGTAACGGCAAGGGCAGAGGCGAGCCCAACCCCGAGCAACTCGAACGCTATATCGAGAATGGCGGCTTCGCTGCGTTTCACATCCCCGAGGAAGCCCAATATTTCAAGCCCTTCAACGCGGCCTATCAGGACTGGGCCGTGGCGATGGGATTTTATGACAAGCCGCAGCCTTACCAATTTCAACTCTATCTGGAGCCCTTGGCGAAGTTTCAGCTTGCCGCCAAAGGCTTCGGCAAGACGCTGCCGCCCGAACATCTCCGCAACCGGATCCTCGAGAGCTTCAATCCCCTGCCGGTCTGGTATCCGACGGCAGCGGAAGGGGCCCAAGACGACTACCCCTTGCACGCGATCACACAACGTCCGGCGGCCATGTATCACGCCTGGGGGTCACAAAACGTCTGGCTCAGGCAAATCCATGGCAAGAACGCATTGTTCGTGCCGGGTAAGGTGTGCGACGAGCACGGCCTCGAGGATGGCGATTGGGCCTGGCTGACCTCGCATCATGGCCGCATCAAGGTTCCGATAAAGCGCATGGACGCGGTCAACAGCCGAACCGTTTGGACCTGGAATGCCATCGGCAAACGCTCCGGTGCTTGGGCTCTCGATCCCAAGGCGCCGGAAACACAGGAAGGGTTTCTGCTCAATCATCTGATCTCGGAGCTCTTGCCGGAACAGGCCGACGGTCATCGCTGGTCGAACTCCGATCCGATCACAGGGCAGGCGGCCTGGTTCGATCTTCGGGTGCGTATCGAAAAAGCCGAGCCGGGCACACGCAGCGAGCCCGCTTTTGAGCCGCAGCGGTCGCCTGTACCGAGGGCGCCTGAAACCGTCCGCTACGGGAAGGAATGGATATGACGAGCTTGCCCGCCTCGACCGACAGAAAGCTCGGCCTGGTGATCGATCTCGACACCTGTGTCGGCTGCCACGCATGTGTCGTGAGCTGCAAGGAATGGAACACAGGCGGCTACGGCGCGCCTTTGTCGGACCAGGACGCTTACGGCGAGACTCCTTCGGGAAGCTGGCTCAATCGGGTCCACAGCTTTGAGATCGCGCATCAAAGCGGCGGAACACAAATCGTGCATTTTCCCAAATCCTGCCTCCATTGCGAGGATGCACCTTGCGTCACGGTCTGCCCGACGGGTGCGAGCTACAAACGTGCCGCTGACGGCATCGTTCTGGTCAAAGAAGATGCCTGTATCGGCTGCGGGCTTTGCGCTTGGGCTTGCCCCTATGGCGCACGCGAGATGGATGCCGAAGCCCGTGTCATGAAGAAATGCACGCTCTGCATCGACCGCATCTATAACGACAACATTCCTGAAGTGGACCGCGTTCCGGCATGTGTGCGTGCCTGTCCCGCCCATGCGCGTCATTTCGGCGATCTCGCCGATGCTACATCCGAAGTGAGCCAGCTCGTGGCATCGAGAGGCGGTGTCGAGCTCATGCCCGAACAGGACACCAAGCCCGTCAACCGCTATCTCCCGCCACGGCCCAAGGCCGATCTTTCGCCGCGCCAAGCCGATGCTGCACGCCTTGCCGAACCCGAAGCCAAAGGTTTTCTCGGCTGGCTCGATCAGGCTCTCGAGAAGCTCGGCTGATCCATGCATCCCGCCCCCTCGATCATCGTCTTCACCACGCTTTCGGGCGCCGGTTTCGGCCTCATCTTCTGGCTGAGCCTTGGCCTTGGCCCCAATGGCCAGGCCTTTGCCATCCTAGGAAGCCTTGCCGGCCTCGGTCTTGCCAGCATCGGCCTCGCGGCGTCACTTTTTCATCTCGGTCACACGGAACGCGCCTGGCGCGCCCTGAGCCAGTGGCGCTCGTCATGGCTTTCGCGCGAAGGCGTGCTCGCCATTGCCGCACTTCTCGTCTTTGCCCTCTATGCTGGTTTTTGGGTGCTCACCGGCACTCGTAGTTTGCTGCTCGGTCTGCCGGCTGCCGCCTGCGCCGCTGCGACCATCTAAGCCACCTCGATGATCTACGCATCGCTCAAAGCCGTGCCGCGCTGGTCGAAGCCGCCAACGCCCCTGTTGTTTCTGGTAGTCGCCCTTGCCGGCGGCGCCTTGCTTCTTGCCGCACTCGCCGCCGTCACGGCACGGGCCCAAACACTTCCACTCGTTACCACAACGGTCTTGATGATTGCAGCGGCCCTCGTCTGGTGGCATTGGCGCAGGCGTGCCGACGCGACCGGCCTCGATGCCGACGGCTCGACACCGGAAACGGCGATCGGCCTTCCCGATCTCGGCCGCGCGCGTCTCTTCGAAGCGCCACACACCTCGCCCAATTACCTCATGAAAGAGATGGTCTACGTGGTCGGCCGCCGGCGTGCCGAAGCACTCACCCGTCTCGCCCTTGGCCTCGGTTTTGTCGCTCCGGTGATTGCGCTCTTGGCTGTCATCCTCCTAAAACCGCTTTGGCCATTGCTTGTGCTCGCCGCGATCGCTCATCTTTTGGGGATCGCCGCCTCGCGCTGGCTGTTTTTTGCGACTGCGGAACATGTCGTGGGGCTCTATTACGGCCGGCGATAATCCGCCAATCAGGGAGTGAGGATCGTGCGGCGACCGAATATCATTGTCTTTTTTACCGATCAGCAACGCCATGATACGACCGGCGTACATGGCAATCCCATGGGTCTCACCCCGAATTTCGATCGTCTGGCGCGCGAGGGCACGCATCTTTGGCATTCATTCACATCCCAGCCGCTCTGTGCACCTGCCCGCGCCTCACTGCAAACAGGGCTCTATGCCACCCAAACAGGCGTCTACAAAAACCGCATTGCGCTTCCCGAGAACGCGCTGACAATGGCCAAAGTCTTCAACAATGCCGGCTATGTGACGAGCTATTGCGGCAAGTGGCACCTCGGCAGCCAGGATCCCGTGCCGAAACACGAACGAGGCGGCTATCAGCATTGGCTCGGTACCAATCTTCTAGAATTCACCTCCGATGCCTACGACACCGTTCTGTTCGATGAAAACAATCAACGCAAAAAACTTCCAGGCTATCGGGTCGACGCGCTGACCGATGCCGCGATCCGCTTTATCGACGATCACCAAAACGACCCATTCTTTTTATTCGTCTCTTTTCTCGAACCGCATCATCAAAACCATGTCGATTCCTATCAGGCACCCGATGGCTACCGCGAAGCCTACGCTGATTGCTGGGTGCCGCCCGATCTCAAAGCCCTCGACGGCACGTCAGATTTCCATCTCCCAGGCTATTACGGCATGGTCAAACGGCTCGACGAGGCCTTCGGCCGGCTCATGGATGCCTTGAAAAGCCTCGATTTGCTCGACGACACTATTGTCTTGTTCACATCCGACCACGCTTGCCATTTTAAGACCCGCAATGCGGAGTATAAGCGCTCGTGTCACGAGAGTGCCGTGCGTACACCGAGCTTGCTCACCGGGCCCGGCTTCACTAGCGGCGGACAGGTGAGGTCTCTCGTCTCGATTGTCGACATCGCCCCAACCCTGATCGACGCAGCTGGACTCGAAGTGCCTCCGTCCATGGCGGGCCGCTCGATCCTGCCCCTCCTCGGTGATCCCAAAGCCGAATGGCGAAAGGACTTGTTTTTTCAGATCAGCGAAGCCGAATGTGGAAGGGCGCTACGCAGCCATCGCTGGAAATATGGTGTCACCGCAGAGCCCTCCACAGAAGGCCCCGCGTCTGAGACCTACCGCGAAGCCTACCTCTACGACCTCGATCACGACCCCTGGGAGTTGGTCAATCTCATAGGCTACGATACCCACCGAAAGCTCGCCGACCACCTCAAGACGAGGCTGTTGGACTGGATCGACACGATCGAAAACGCCCAGCCCACTATCCTCAATGCCACACCCGTTCAAGACCCCGGTCAACGTACCGTCGCCGAGCATGAGTTCTTGCAATAAAGTACGTAGTCGAGGGACAAAACACAGGGGTAGTGCTGTTACTGAAACTCCCGCCGCAACACGTGACGAGGCTGTCGAGCATTTCTCGTCCGAGTTTCGCTTCGAGACCGATTGCTGGGATGTCCATGAAGCCATAGGTTCGGACGATCCCTGCTTTGTGCTGATTGATGTCCGCAGTCCCGAACTTTACGCCAGAGGTCATGTTTCCGGTGCCATCAATCTCCCGCACCGCAAAATCATCGAAAGCAAGATCCTTGAGTGGGATCCGTCGACACTCTTCGTCACCTATTGCGCCGGTCCCCACCGCAATGGTGCAGTACGTGGCGCGCTCCGCCTCGCCAAGCTGGGTCGCCCGGTCAAAATCATGGCGGGCGGCATCACCGGATAGCTCGACGAAGGATTTGGATTGGTGTTGAAGGAAATAAATCCTTATGAGCCTGTTTCGGTGCTTCGAAAAGGCAGCGCCTCCAAGACGAGTAGCGCTACCTAAGCGAGCATCAGCGTCGCAATAAGTTTTGATGATCCTCGCCCAACCGTGATCACGCAGCAATCGCGCGCTCGTGAGACAACGACGCTATTAATTCGTGTAGTGTGAAGGCTGTAGTCATCTCTAAAACAGAGACAGATCGGGGGGTCGAAAATGCTGCGATGGAATGCAAAGGTCCTTGCATTGGGTGTGATGGCCGCGGTTGGTGCCATTGGCCTTTCACCAACTGCCGTTGCGCAGGATGCGGCGGATCTCACACAACCCGAAGGTTGGGCACTACCAGAGGGCGATCATGCGGACTTAATCGCAAGAGGTGAGAAACTCTACGCAGACGCTTCAATCGGCACGACAGGCAATGCCTGTGCGACCTGTCATATGGATTTCGGCAACTACAACCAAACATTCCTCGAGCCCTATCCTCACTTCGTCGCCATGGGCAAAAACATGTTCGACATGGACGAGGTGACTGCAGCCGAAATGGTACAACTCTGCATGGTGGTGCCGATGGGAACCGACACTCTGCCATGGGATAGTCAAGAACTCGCGGCTTTGACGGCCTATGTCTTCGACGAGCAGGAACGCTTCGTCGAAAGCCGCTAAAGTCAGGCATAGGTGCTTCATGTAAGCAGGTGAGGCTCAACGGCCCTTGCGCTTGAGAAAAGTTGCGAAGGGGATAATCCCCTTCGCGCATCCTTGGTTTTTTGGTTAGCGACCCTTTTCCCAAAAAAATTTTATCAAGAGCGCTATTTTTTCCTTGCAATTGCCATTTTATCCTGATATGCTCAACTCATTATGGATCATGTTTTGAACGACAATTCCGCTATTCCACGATATCGCTGGGGGTTTTTGGCCCGCC
>CAYPOV010000175.1:0-9649 GCA_964412385.1 uncultured Geminicoccaceae bacterium | reverse complement strand
GTCCCAAGGTGATAACGGAGTGAGGGGACGAACTGAGGTCGCTCTTCGGGTGTCATGTCAGCTACCCCGCTCGGGTGCACAACACCGATGAAATGAGTAGAAGCAGGGAGACACAAAGAATGACGACGAAGAGCTGCCGAATTGGCATTCTCGCGGTAACGGCGACAGCCGTCATGATCACACTGCCCGCCGCAGCGGGCGAGCTTATCGAGGGCTCGGATTGGCTGCGTCGTTGGGACGGTATCAATCTCACACTTTCGTCTCACACAGGTCCGACGACGGATGCGGTCAAGGTCCTCGCCGAAGAGTTCGCCGAGAAGACTGGTGCCGAGGTTGAGGTGATCGACGAATCTTGGACCGACCTTCTCTCCAAACATCTGGCCGATGCCGCCGCGGGTGGTGGCACTTACGACGTTCTGACCTGGCCCTACATCTGGACCGGTCACTATGTCGAGGGCGGTTTGGTCGAAGACCTCAATGAATGGTTCGCCAATGAGGAGCTGGCCGATCCGCACTTCGACATGGAGGACATTCCAGAAGCGGTTCTCGAGGTTTATGGACGTTATCGCGGGGGTGCCTCGCCCAATCCCGACGGTCTTTGGTCCGTTCCCTACAAATTCGACGTCTATTTGGCACAGTACCGTCCGGATCTCTATGAGGAGGCTGGTATTGTCGACGAGAACGGCGAGGCGAAACCGCCGGAGACCTGGGCCGAGCTTCTCGAAAATGCCAAGGTTCTCAAGGAAGCCTTTCCGGACATGCAGCCCTTGGCATTTCCGCTTGCCGTCGACGATCCCATGGTCGCCACCTTTTTGCCAATGCTCGCAGCCTATGGTGGTGACATTCCCATCCCCTGGTATGATGAAAATCTCCACCCGACCTTCCACGAGCAGCCGGGCCAAGACGCTGCGGCTATTCTCCTTGAGCTCAAAGAGTATATGCCCGCCGACGTGCTCGACATGGACTACGACCGTGTGAATGCTCACATGTCTCAGGGTCTTGCGGCCTATGCGTTGAACTGGAACGCCTATCTGCCGGTTCTGCTCGATCCCGATTCATCGCAAATCTATGAGAATGTCGCATTCGACGGCACGCCCGGCGGCCCGGCCGGTCGGTTCAGTGGTCTCGGCGGCTGGCAAATGGGGATTTCGACCCAGTCTGAGAACAAGGATGCGGCATTCCAACTTCTCGAATACATTGCCGGTCGCGAGCGGGGTGTCGATCTTGCACTCGCAGGAGGCTCCGTGGCACGCTATTCGGTCGCCGAGGATCCGGCGGTGGTCGAGGCCTATCCCTACTATCCGCTCTTGATGGATGTGTTGGAAGGCTATGCCGCGCGCGGTATGGATCGTTCCTGGGCGGAATTGCAGCGCACTATCGGTGTTGGGCTCAATGAGATCCTCTTGGGGCAGGACGCCGAAGAGGGACTGACCGAGACTGCAGGCAATGCATTCGATCAGGCGGAACGTGCAGGATATGATCCCAGCAAGACGGGTCCCCGTCCGGAGTAATTATCAACCTAACAAGCGCCGATAAGACGGTTGCAAGACAAAGAGCCATTCTCCTCGCGGGTATCGCGTATGCGGTACCCGCTCCTTATGGTGGCACCTGCTTTCCTCGTGCTGTTCCTTTTGACCATCTATCCCTTCGGATACATGGTCTTTATAAGTCTACACAAATGGCCAATCTTGCCGACGCTACCAAGACCTTTTGTCGGGCTTGATCAATTCGGCTATATTTTAAGTGATGGCGAATTCTGGAACTCGCTCGGCGTCACTTCGCTCTACATGTTCTTGAGCGTGTCCATTCAATTGACGCTCGGGTTTTTCTTGGCACTGCTTTCAGCCACGCCTCATCCGCTCATCCGAATTTTTCGAGTTCCGTTTATTATTCCGGTGTTTATTTCTCCGGTGGTCGTCGGGCTTATGTGGAAATTCATGCTCGGCTATGATCTTGGGATCATCAACTACTTGTTGTGCTCCATTGGTTTTGTGGGCGTCATTTGGCTCGGGAGCCTGAGTATGGCTTTTCTCTCCTTTGTTCTCGTCGATGTCTGGCAGTGGACGCCTTTTACCTTCTTAATCCTTCATGCCGGTCTTTCGAGCTTGCCAAGCGAGCCGCTCGAAGCGGCAGCAATTGATGGTGCCAATCGCTGGCAAACCTTGCGCTATGTGATCTTCCCGATGATTGCACCGATATTCACCGTGGCTCTCTTGTTTCGCACCCTCGATGCCTTCAAGCTTTTCGATATCGTCTATATCTTGACGCGCGGCGGGCCCGGCAATGCCACCAATGTTCTGGCCTATAATATTTGGCGCAAAGGGTTTTTCGAGAACCAACTGGGCTATGCTGCGGCGCTATCCGTCGTGATGATCATTCTCGCCACCGTGCTGGCATTGGTTCTGGTGAGGATCATGGCACGTCAAGGACAAAGAGCATGATCGGTCGTCTCAGTCCGTTCGAACTCACCTGGCGTGTGCTGGTTCTCTTCATTTTCTTTCTTTTCTTCATGTTTCCATTCTACTGGATTATCGCGACCTCGCTCAAGACACAGGTCGACGCCTTTGCCATCCCGCCCAAATGGTTGTTCGACGTTACCTTCGAGAACTATGTCCAAGTGATTCACGAGACGGATTTTCTCGATCAAACCAAGAACTCTCTTATTGCAGCGATCGGCAATGTGATTTTGACATTGGCCCTTGCTTTGCCTGCGGCATACAGCATGTCACGCTACAATACTGGCGGCAAAGACTTGCTCTTTTGGTTCCTTAGCATTCGCATGATCCCGCCGATTGTCGGTGCCATTCCGCTTTTCGTCCTAGCCGCGCAATTGCGCCTGGTCGATAGCTATATTATCCTACCGGTCCTTTACATCATCCTCAATCTTCCCTTTGCGGTGTGGATGCTGAAATCCTTCATTGATGAGGTGCCACCCACGATCGATGACAGCGCGCGGATTGACGGATGTACCGCCTTGGGCGTGATCTGGCGGATCATCTTGCCATTGATCCGGCCCGGTCTTTTAGCCACGGCTGTCTTTTGCTTCATACTCGCTTGGAACGAATTCCTCCTTGCCAACATCTTTACACGTCGAGACGCCGTGACACTTCCTGTCGGGATCTCCAAGTTTATCACCGAAAAGCAGATCCTTTGGGGCTATATCACGGCTGCTGCAACACTTGCCTCACTGCCACCCATTGTCTTTCTCGGCATTTTTCAGCGCAATCTCGTGCGTGGCCTCACGCTCGGCGCTGTGCGGTAGTCTCAGCCAGTCAAGGCGTGTGCCGAACTCTAGCCCTTCGTCATTCCCTTGCACGCTTTGTCCACTTTCGTTCCAAATGGATCGGTGCTTGAACCCATGCGCAATTGATCGAGACTGACGACTGCGAAGGAACGCGACCATGCCGCTTACCACACGGAATGACATTCGAGACGTCCTTTTTGATGATGTTTACGGCTCTGCCGATCTCTCGATGCGGCTTCCGAAGTACAAAATGCCGGACACGGAGCATCATCCCGATCACGTCTACAGTGTGGTCCATGACGAGTTGATGCTTGACGGCAATTCCCGACAAAACCTCGCCACATTTTGCCAGACATGGATCGATCCGAACGTCCACAAGCTGATGGACGAGTGCATCGACAAAAACATGATCGACAAGGACGAGTATCCGCAGACCGCGGAAATCGAGGCACGTTGCGTGCACATGCTGGCCGATCTTTGGAACTCGCCCGAAGCGGCCAATACCGTGGGATGCTCGACAACGGGGTCGAGCGAAGCGGCGATGCTGGGCGGCCTCGCAATGAAATGGCGCTGGCGCGAGCGCCGCCGGGCTGCTGGTCAAGCGACCGACCGGCCCAATCTGATATGCGGGCCGGTGCAGGTCTGTTGGCACAAGTTCGCGCGATACTTCGATGTCGAGCTGCGCGAGATCCCGATGGATCATGGACGCTACATCATGACACCCGAAGAAGTCTTGACGCGCTGCGACGAGAATACCATCGGTGTCGTTCCCACGCTAGGCGTGACATTCACTTGTGACTTCGAGCCGGTTAAGGCGGTCAATGATGCGTTGGATCAATTGAGCCGTGAGCAAGACCTCGATATCCCCATTCATGTCGATGGTGCGTCGGGAGCCTTTCTTGCGCCATTCTGTGCGCCCGAGCTGGAATGGGATTTTCGTTTGCCTCGGGTTCGCTCGATCAATGCGTCTGGCCACAAGTTCGGATTGTCGCCTCTGGGCGTAGGCTGGGTGGTATGGCGCGAAACCGATGATCTTCCCAAAGACTTAATTTTCGATGTCAATTACTTGGGCGGCAACATGCCGACGTTTGCCCTCAACTTCTCACGTCCGGGCGGACAAATCATTGCCCAATACTACAACTTCCTTCGATTGGGCCGTGAGGGATACCGAAAGATCCACATGGCGTGCTATGACACGGCGCAATTCATCTCGACCGAGATCGACAAGCTAGGCCCCTTCGAAATTGTTTACGCCGGCGATCCCAAGGGCGGTATCCCAGCCCTGTGCTGGCGTCTCAAGGACAATACCGATCCGGGCTTCACACTCTTCGATTTCGCCGACCGCCTCCGTGCGCGTGGCTGGCAAGTCCCTGCCTACACACTTCCGCCAAACTGTGAAGATCAAGCGGTTCAACGAATCTTGGTACGTCACGGTGTCAGTCGCGATCTTGGTGCCCTCTTAGTCGAAGACATGAAACGCAGTATGGCGCATCTTGAAAGACATGCTCCCAAGACCGCAATCGGGCCGGAAGAAGGTACTGGCTACCACCATTGAGGCCGGAGCGATGGCGAACGAAATGAGCACGGGTGACACAGTTGCAAGCGATGTCGTCGGACTCGCCCATAATCTGGCGCCGTTGATCGAGACGATCCCGTTGGATGGTTTGGGCTATGTCTTCCATCTTTTCGAACAGCAGCCTTTTCTCTTCATATTTGTCGCGTTGGCTCTGGGCTATCCGCTTGGCCGGATCTCGATCAAGGGTGTGTCTTTGGGCTCGACCGCGGGCACGCTTGTCGTCGGTATTGCAATGTCGCTTACCGCCTATGTTGGCTTTGGCATTCAATACCAATTGCCCGGTCTCGTCTCGACCATATTTCTCAGCATGTTCATGTACGCACTAGGGCTGAAGGTGGGGCCGAGTTTTTTCCCAGGATTGGCACGTGGTGGGTTTGGACTTGT
This sequence comes from uncultured Geminicoccaceae bacterium, assembly GCA_964412385.1. Classification (GTDB taxonomy): domain Bacteria; phylum Pseudomonadota; class Alphaproteobacteria; order Geminicoccales; family Geminicoccaceae; genus JBGSYN01. The sequence goes on along the minus strand of CAYPOV010000175.1, from coordinate 4,445 downwards.
TGCCATCGGGGTGATCGTTATCCTCGCGAACTTCTTGATTTGCTACGGCGGTGCACTTCTCGTGGGCCTCGGGCCCGGCTATGCACCGGGCTTGATCTCGGGAAGCTACACGGTCACTGCTGTCATCGGTGTTGCGACATCGGCGATGCAGGGTGGCGGATGGACGCCACCATCGGACCTCACGACCGATCAGGTCGCCGCCAACATCGCGGCGGGCTACGCGATCAGCTATGTGCTTGCGACTGTCGGCGGTATCCTCTTGATCAAATACCTTCCCCAGATGTTCGGTGATGACCCGGTCGCTAAAGCGCGGGAGGCGGAAGCTTCACTCGGCGGCGGAACTGATCACGAAGCTTTGCCAGGTACTGACGCTTCACTCATCCTTGGTGCCTCGCCAATGGCGATCCGCGCCTATCGGGTCGAACACAAAGAACTCGTCGGCATGAGCGTGCACCAGCTATTCGAACGCTTTCCTCAAACCGCCGTCCTGCGTGTGGTGCGCGGCGAGCGCGTCATCGAAGCACGTGACAATCCAGTGCTCGAGTTGGGCGATGTTATCGGCATTCGTGGGCGGTACGAGGAATTGATTGCCGAAGAGCCGGACATAGTTGGAACCGAAATCGATGAGCCGCGCGCCCGAGATGTCGATCTTGAGGTCGCCGATATTCATATCGGCAAGGGTGCTCTAGGCGGCAAGACGCTCAAACAACTCGCGCATGAGATCGGCTTCGGCCTCTACCTGAAGGCAATATTTCGACAAGGGCACCGTTTACCGCAATTGCCGGACATTCGTGTCGAAGTCGGTGATGTGCTGCGAGTCGCGGGCCCCGACTGGTGTGTGAAGCAAGCGGCTATGGCCTTGCACGGCCGAGCTATCACCTTTTCGACATTCACCGAAGTTGCATTTCTCGCCACGGCACTCGCGATTGGATACTATATCGGTATACTGAGCGTGACGCTTGGCGGGATCCCTTTCGCTCTTGGAACATCCGCCGGCTGTATGCTGGTCGCGATCATCGTGGCAACGCTTCGCACCTGGAACCCGAGTTTCGGAGGTCCCGTGAGTGAGGGGGCCCGGAGCTTTATTCAGGATATTGGCTTGAATGTTTTCATCGCTGTGCTTGCCGCGAATGTTGGATCGCGCATCCTCGATAGTTTTCAAGGTACCACGGTCATCTGGCTGGTGCTGATCGGTCTTGCTGGAGCCACTGTGCCGCCGTGTCTCGCCTTCATCTTTGGCCGTTATGTCTTAAAGCTCAATTCCGTAATCGATGCAGGTGCCTGTGCCGGCGCGCGCAACAGTACGCCGGCTCTCAATGCGTTGATGGATCAATCGAAGAGTACGATCGGCGCAACGCCCTATCCCGTCACCTATGCGCTGACTTCTGCACTCGTCCTGATCAGCGGGTACCTTGCTATGGTTCTCTCTTGAAATCAGAACAGAAAACAGCCATCACATACCCAAATATTTCTTGGGATTGTCTTGGGCGATGAGGCGAAAGTCTTCCTCGCCGAGAGCTGCACGAAGTTGCAACGATAATTGTCGTTCCTTGAAGACTTCAGCTTCGGTCATGTAGAAATCTGAGCCGAACAGAACTTTTTCTTTGATTCGTGGATCCACCATGAGAACTTTAAGGAATGCTATATTTTGTTGAAAGCGAAAGATTGTATAGGAAATGTCGGTATAGAGATTGGGAAATTCGCCTGATCTCAAGAGATTCACGATTTTCCAGACCCAGTTCTTCTTCACGTCATCGCCAGACAGTGCCCAGGCTCCGTTGAGATATTCGATCCAATCCTGGCTTCCGCCGAAATGCGCGAGACACAGTCTGAGCTCGGGATGGGCCTTGAGAACCGTGCGATAGTTATCGGGGTCGGTAAATCCGATTGTCCGATGTCGAAGCATTCCCTTTGAATGGACACCACCCCTCGAACAGTGGGTCATGACAGGAAACGAAAGATCGACACAGGCAGGATAGACCTGGTTCATCAAGACATCATGATCAGGCGGAAATCCTTGAGGCGGATAGATCTTGACTCCCTGAAAGCCCTGCTCTTTGCGCTTTTCGAGATAGGCTCGAACGCCCCCCGTATAGTCATCACGGCGTGGATCGATACCGACGAAAGGAAGAGCCACATCTTTGAACTCTTTGGCTCTGAGAAGAAGGGCCAACTCGTCATGTTGGTTATGGATGTTGGCCTTGGGCAGCCCCGCTGACATATAAGCCATGTCCATAGGCAAAATGACGAACTTGGTGCCGACGGGGTAGTATCCCATGGCCTTCTGAAGCACTTCCCCTTGATTATCGAGACCCGCGACGTTGAGAAAGTTCGCATAGCGTTGGACCAAATCACGGTCGTCAAAAGGCCAGAAAGCACCCAGGATGCCGGCAATGGTCCAGCGGCCGAAAGGCGAATTGAGAGGGCCGCGAACGATCCAGGGAAGAAATTCGCGTGGTACATGTTCCATTGTGAAGGTATGGATATGACAATTATAAATTATGAGCTGTCCATTCGACATGAGCCGTTCCCGTTTGGATTATCAACACTTTGGTGCCTAGCATCAAAATTGACTGATCAAACCGTTTGGCATGAATGGCAAGAGGCCTGATTCGACTGGCCGGTCGGGACAGTAGGACCGGTCTATTGGGGGCGGAACGATCAAAGGCTGAACATTGTGGATATACTCGACGATATCTTGGCGACCCTGAACTTTCGCGGTGTTTTTTACTTCCGTACTGAATTCAGCGGATCCTGGTCGATACGCGTTCCGGATTATGGATCGGCGGCACGCTTCCATTTCGTCGTCCGAGGCCATTGTCACGTGCAGCTGGCGTCAGGCGCTATAGCGGTTTTGGAAGCCGGGGACTTGATTCTCATACCCAAAGGCAGGCATCATATTTTGGCGGATGAGGTAGGCAAGGAAGCAGCACCGCTCGAAACCGTGCTCGAGCAAAATGGCTATGACGGCAATGGTGTTTTTGCTGTCGGTCAACATGACCCCGAGGCCTCGACCCAAATGGTGTGTGGTCACTTCAACTTTCGTGAAGGAGCCGATCATCCGCTCTTGAGAGCTTTGCCCGTGGCGATTGTCGTACGGCAAGCTCAACGCAGCCGGCAACCTTGGCTCGACGACACGCTTGGCCTGATCGCCCGCCGCATTTTCACCAACGATCTAGGGTCGATCGCCGCGGTCAAGCGGCTCTCCGAAATTGTCTTTATCGAGACCCTGAAGGCGAGCCTTGATCAAAGCCCGGAACTCGCGTCGATCCTTGCGGGCTTGCAAGAAAAACCGATCGCCCGCGCACTCGAGGCGATCCACGAGCGGCCCGACAGGGATTGGAGCTTGGAGAGCATGGCCGAGGAGGCCGGCATGTCTCGCAGCCGGTTTGCCGAGCGATTTGCGAGGATACTCGGTGTTCCGCCGATGACATACCTAACGGAATGGCGGTTGCAACGGGCACTCGCGCTTCTCGATAACCCGCGCACTAGTGTTCAGCAGGTGGCCCAACAGGTGGGGTACCGCTCACCCGCAGCCTTTTCGCGCGCGTTTAGCGCCAAATTCGCGCGGTCTCCCAAGGCCCACCGTACCGCTGAACGCTCGAGTCTTTGCTGATCGTCCCGATGATGTTGCGTGCGGTCCCAAGTTCAGAGGTCCAAATTGATTGTGCGTCATCAACACGCCAGATCGCGGCTCGTCATGTCAAATCAAGGAATGGTATCATGATCCGCAAAATTTCCGCATCTGCACTGGCGCTTGCCGCCCTGATTTCGGTAGGCCAGGTGGCTCTGGCAGCCGATGAGTACAATGTTACCAACGGTCTCACGGCAGCCGGTGCTCCCTTGGGATTGCACGGCGTCGATCCCGTCGCCTTTCTTAGCGAGAGCCGCCCTATTGAGGGAACAGCCCAGCATACACTGATCCATGATGGCGTAGCCTACTACTTCGCCACCGCCGACAATCTCGAGACGTTCGGAGCGGAGCCTGCCGCCTACCTGCCACAGAACGGTGGTTTTTGCACCTACGGTGTGTCGGTTGGCAAGAAATTCGACGGCGACCCCAACTACGCAGAGGTGATTGACGGCAAACTCTACGTGTTCCTCAACGAGGAAATCTTCCAGCTCTATCAGCAGGATCGGCAAGGTACGATTGCCAAAGCTGAAGAAAACTGGCCGGAGATTGTTTATACACCGGCATCCGAACTCTAGCTTCTAGACAAACGGTGAGCAGGTCTCGCAAGCCCTGCTCACCGATAATCACAACAGTGTAAGCCTAGGAGGCGTTGGCGGAACGAGCGAGTTCGCGTTCGATCGCGTCGATGATCTCGGCACTATCAGGACGAGTGGTAGTCGGATACCACCCGGCAAGTCGACCTTCGCCATCGATCAGGTATTTGTGGAAATTCCAGCGGGGTGCCGTTTCGCTGCCAAGCTCGGCTGCCGCC
>CAYPOV010000174.1:0-9663 GCA_964412385.1 uncultured Geminicoccaceae bacterium | reverse complement strand
CGCTCTTTTGACATTTGAAGCGAATATGTGAGCCTCCCTGTGGCGGTCTTGACGGGACAAGCGCCCGTAAGAGAACTCGTGCGCCAAAGCGACCAGGGATGCACGAAGGGGCTAGCCCCTTCGTATGTCTTTCCTTGCCGCTGCATTCCTGTGCTAGCCGCTTTGCTCGATCATGGCGTAGGTAACGAGGATCATTGACAGCATTGCCAGGCCGGTGAGGAGGAAAATCGGCCCATAGAAGCCAGTGATGGCAAGAATGGTGCCGCAAATGGCGATCGCCATGGTGCCGCCAAGCAATTGGATGGTGAGGTTCACACCACTGGCCTGGCCTCGTTTTTCGGGAGGCACGGCACTCATCAAGGCACGGCGCGGTGGGACGGCAAGAAACGGCATGGTGGCACCCCAGACGACGAGCGGCGGGATGAGCAAAGAATAGCTCTCGAAAGTGGTGAGAAAGGCAATGACGATGAGTGAGGTGCCGCTGAGCAGGAGCCCGGCCATGAGCGGTAGCCGTGTTCCCATGCTGTCGGCCAAACGTCCGGACAGAATTGATGTGCCGAGCGTCGGCAGAATGGCGACGAGCAGTGCGCTTCCGGCATCGATCGGCGATTTTTGGAGGACGTGTTGTAAGAACAGGGGAAGGAAGACGAAGACAACAATCTTGTTGAACTGAAACATGAAGAAGACGATGACGGCGCCCGAGAAGGTCCTGATCTTGAGTAGATCGAGATGGATCAGGGGGGAGGTGGTCCGGCGTTCGGTCACAACGAATAACGCGATGAAGGTGATGCCGATGGCAAGCGGGAGGAGCGTTCCCGGTGCCAGCCAGCCCCAATCGCCGCTTTGCATAGAGCCGATGACGATGCCGCTGAGACCAATGATCAGGGTGACGAGGCCCCTGCCGTCGAGGCGTTGAGTCTCTCCTCCTGGCGCATTTGAGGATGGGCTTGACGCTGATGGCAAGGCCTTGTGGGCGAACAAGGCGATGGCGGCAAGAAGGGGAAGATTGATCCAGAAGATCCAGCGCCAAGAAATGGTTTCCGACAGAAGACCGCCCAAGAACGGTCCCGAGGCCATGAAAATGCCGGCAATCGTGGTCTGGATGCCGAGGGCGCGGCCGCGTCGCTCAGGACTGAAGGCGGATGTGAGAATGGCGAAGGAGTTGGGGAAGGACAGGGCTGCCCCCAGGCCTTGAAAGGCGCGGGCCGCAATGAGGGAGTTGCCGCTTGGAGCAAAGCCGGCGGCAAGCGAGCCCAGGAAAAAGATCGCAATACCAAGTATAAGAATTGGCTTGCGGCCGAGCATGTCGCCCAAGCGCCCGCCGACCGCAACGAAGCAGGTGAAGGTCAGGAAATAGGCGTTGACGATCCAGTGGGATGCGACATCGCCCATGGCGAATTCCTGGCGGATCGTGGCAAGCGCCACGCCGACGATGGTCTCGTCGAGCACGACGAGACCCAGAACGCCGCTCATCGCGGAAAGGATCCACCAAGGCCGGTTGTTTGCGGTGAGGGGCGGCATGATTGCGTGTTCGTATGCTGGTGTGACGGTCTTGTCGGAAATCAGTCCTGTTTGGGCAGCATGGATTCCAGCGTAGCGAGCGCTTGCGGAAAGGCTGATGGCAGAAAGCGGAGACCGAGATGACCGTCGGGGCGTATCAGGCAATACGTCGGCCTGTCGCCGGAAAGGCGGTTGTGGGTTACCCCCGTCGTGTCATAAAGCAGGGTGTCTGAGGGATACTGTGCGGGCGGGTCGCCCTTGATGACGATGGCAGTTTGCGGCCCGAACCAAGGATGGCGGGGTAGCTCCGCGAGTTGGCTTTTTGTCGATTCGAGAGCCGCTTCGATGGTCCCGGGATCGGCCTTGCCCAGCAGCGCCAACAAGATGGCGTGTTTGCCCTTAAGCCGATCCATGAGGTTCTGGGAACCAGCGGTTCCGATCAGGCCTGCCGCATCGCCGACACGGCCGCCAATGGGTGTCATTTGAGGTGTGGGCTCGGGAGGCGATCCGAATTCACGGATGATCGGATTTTGTTCATAGGCAAAGGTGATTTCGGATTCGGCGAGAGCTGCAAGCTCGCGGCCTTTGTTGGTCGAGAGAAAGGTGATGAGCTCGTTGAGTGCTGGATCATTGCCGGGCTCAATCCGCGTTTCCATCTCGTCGCCCGACTGGATCAGCGCTCGCGCCACATATTGGCGCTCCGCCTCGTAGGTTTGAGTGAGGAGATCGGCTGGGGCCCCTTCCATAATCAGTGCCAGCTTCCAGCCCAGATTGTAGGCATCCTGGATACCGGCATTCATGCCATGGCCCTCGATCGGGTTCGAGGCATGGGCCGCGTCGCCCGCAACCAGCACACTGTCTTTGCGGAAATGATGAGCGATCCTGGAATGGCTATGAAAAAACCGCGGCTCGTCCGGGTTGATGAGTGCAGCGTTCGGTGAGACCAGCTTGAGCCGCTCCGCGACATCCAAGAGAGCATCAGGATGGGCCTTGTCGGGATGGAAATAAATCCTTTTGCGGCCGTCCTTGAGCGGGAACGGGATGACGACGGGCGGCTTGAGCTGCGGTGTAACGATTCTGGGTGGCATGTCCCAGCCGCTGATCTCGGCATCGACGACACCCCAAAGGCGCGGATAGTCGTGGCCTTCGAAGGCAACACCGATGACATCGCGAACTGCGCTATGAAGTCCGTCCGTACCGACAACCCAACCCGCCTCGAACCAGGTCTCGTGATCGCCTTCGCGCAATTTCACCCGGGCACCATGATCGGTGGTGATGAGATCGACGAATTCGATGCCTCGCTCGATCGAACCGCCGAGCGATGTCAGATGGTCGGCGAGAAGACCCTCGGTCACATCCTGCGGCACGGAGGCAATATAGGGATAGGGAGAATCGAGCCCACTGAAACGGTAGGATGCCGATTTCTCGGCGTCGAGATAAATGTCGATCCCCTCGACGATTTCGCTTTGCTTGAGCACCGCATCGACTATGCCGATATCGTCGAAGATCTCGAGGGTCCGGGATTTGAGGAAAATGGCCCGTTCCCATGTGAGCGGCTTGGCGAGACGATCGATCAGGCGGAACGGGATGTTGCGGCGAGCGAGCTCAATGGCAAGAACCAGGCCGGTGGGGCCGGCTCCAACGATCAGGACGGGGTTCTTATTATTGTTGGCCATTGTCAGCGGCTCCTCGTTTTTCAGGGGGTGAACGGCTTCACGGTGATTTTGGTGCGATGGCCGTGAGCGCGGGTCCCATCCAGGGTTTTGCCTTGAAAGTAATTGCGCTGCCAGCCAGCTTTGCGCTCTTCGCTATCTTTCTCTTTGAGGCCGGCGTTGAAGGAGTTGCGGCTCTCAGACCAGCGCTGGTACTCGGCTTCGAGTTCAGGCTCCGACGATATCGGACGAAGTTCCGGATCGACGTTCTCGAGATTGTCGCAGTTGACCGGAAACACCTGGCAGATCGGCTCGCCCTCGCGAAAACGCGCCACTGATCCCGGGCGGGTGAAGATCCAGTTCATGGTGAAGGTGAAGGGCAGCCAATCCGTCTCGACAATGCCGGTAAGCGGTTGGATGGCGTCTTTGACGTGATTGATAGGACCGCCTGCCCAAAGCTGGATGCCCGGCTCGGTGCGAAACAGGGCCTGGATGTGGAAGGTGAGCACACCATTCCCGAAATGACTGACGGGGAGGCCATGCCGGCTGGTGGCGGGCTGCTTGCCCGAATGCGGCACGATATGAAGGCCTGCACTGGCTTCGCTGCCTTCCCACCAGGCATCGAAGCCACGTGTGGTGCAGACGGTCCAACCGAAGGCATTGGCAATCACCAGGGGCAGGCAGCGATAGGCAAAGCGATCGCGGGTACGCTCCATCCAGCCGCGCTCCCGCTGCGCAGGCTTGATGGTAAAAGCGGGATCGCCGAGCGTGTAGCAGATCAATTTGCTCATCGAGACCCTCGACCTTCAATCCGTGGGTGGCGGGTAGGCGGTCATGGCTTCAGGAATGAGATCAATGCCCCATCCCGGCACCTCAGGCAGCATGCGGACGCCGTCCTCGGGATCGAACGGCATGCCGCGCGTAAGTTTGTCCTGGATCGGATTTTCCCGGAACTGTTGCTCCAGCATGATCATGTGGGTGCAGGCTTGGGCGGTCTTAAGGCTGATCGCGTCGAGCACGGGTCCCTTGGGATTGTGGATCGAATATTCGATCCCGGCTTGGCCGATATAATCGGCGAGCCGCGCTGCCTCGAGTGGACCGCCACACAAGCGAACATCCGGCAGGATGACATCGAGACTGTTGTTCTCGACGAAGCGCCGAAAGCCTTTCATCAAGTAAAAGTTCTCGGCACCGGCAAGGCGCACGCCTTGGTTATTGGCCACACTGCGGATGCGGCGCATGGCACCCTGCTCTTCGTGATCTTCGCGGATCGGGCTTTCCAGCCAGAAAAGCTTGGCGGGCTCGAGCGCGCGCAGGACGTGGAGGGCGGCCCCTTCATTGAACCGCATATGGCAGTCGACATTGAGAACAATGTCCGGTCCCACCTCATCACGAACCGCCTGGACGACATCGACACCGTGGGCAAGGCGGCGCTGGGTTTCGGGCTCGATCAGCGAGAAGGGCGTGACGCCGTCGAACGGTGCCATTTTGAGCGCGCGGTGACCGGCGGCGACGGCTTCTCGCGCCCGCGCTTGCCAGCCTTCTGCACTGCGATCCAGCGTGCCGCGGTTGATATTGGCATAGGCCCTGACCCCGTCACGCATGGCGCCCCCTAAGAGCGTCTCGCACCCCACGCCAAGGCTGCGCGCCTCGATGTCGAGGACCGCCTGCTCGAAACCGCTGCGGACGATTTCGAAAAGCTCGTCCGTGGCGTTGTGGCGAGGCGTGCGCAGCAAGCGCAGCCGTGCCTTGTTGTCGAGGTCTTTGAGATCGGCGCCGATCTTGTGCACCAATTGGATCACGCTGGCCTCGCGGTCCGACTCGGTGACCTCACCGAGCCCGCGGAGCCCCGAACTCTCGACAAGTTCGAGGAAAAGCCAAGTCGTCTTCGCTGAGATATAAATTTTATGAACATCGATACGGTCGAGTTGAGCCATGGAATTCAGTGACAATTCGAAGTTGATGAAAGTGTTGCAGCACGGTTGCCGTGGAGTGTCTGGCGGATTTTGTCGAGAAAGGCGAGACCCTGGGAGAGATCGCGTTCCCGAATAAATTCATCCGGCTGATGCGCCTGTGCGAGATCACCCGGCCCCATGACAATGGTCGAGATGCCCGCAGCTTGGAAATAGCCCGCATCGGTATTGAAGGAGACCATTTTGGGAGGCTTGGTCTCGGTGACACGTTGCACGAGTGCGAGGACTCTCGACGATGGTTCCGGATGGAGGCCGCGTGTTTCATCGACATCGATAAGCCTGACATCGGCTGCGTGATGGAGGGCCTTCATTGAAGGACGAAGTTCCTCATCAATGTAGCGCTCGATTTCTCGCACGATCGCCCAACCATCCTCGCCCGGAAGCGCACGAAGCTCCCACAAACCTCTGACATTGTCGGGGATGATGTTGCGCGCTTCGCCGCCCTCGATACGGCCGACGCTCAAGGTCGTGTAGGGTGGCTCCATGGCGATATCGGTTCGCGGGTTCGCGGCAAGCGTTTGCGCTTTGGCTTCGATGAAACTTACCAGCTTTGCCGCAAAATAGATGGCATTGACCCCGGTGCGAGGATCGGAGGCATGGCCGGCGCGGCCGATCACCTCAAAGCCGGCCTCGAACGATCCGCGATGGGCGATGATTGGCTGCATTGCTGTTGGTTCACCAACGATGCAGGCTTCGGGCTTGAATGGAAGCGATTCCAGCAGCCCTTGGAGCTGTTTGGCACCATGGCATCCGATTTCCTCATCGAAGGTGAGGGCAATGTGCAGCGGTCGCTCCAGCTTTTCCTTCCCGCGCTGTGCCGCGATCGCAGTAGTCACGGCGGCCGCGACAAAGCCCTTCATGTCGACAGCACCACGACCCGTCAATCGACCGTCGATCTCCCGAAGCCTGAAGGGATCGCCGCTCCAGCCCTCGGGATCGGCAGGAACCACATCGAGATGGCCCGAGAGAATGATCCCGCCATCGATCTCGGGCCCGATGGTCGCGAAGATATTGGCTTTGGTGCCTGACGGATGCCAATCGAGGCGATAAGAGATGCCGTGGTGATCGAAGATGCTCGTCACGAAATGCTGGATCGGCAAGAAGGGTGCGCCGGTCACCGAGGGATGGGCAACGAGATCGGCCAAAAGCGCCTTGCAGCCTGAGAGGGTGAGTTCCTCGTTCAATGCCGAGCAACCGGAGAGGGTAGGATGATGGTGCCGAGACCATTTGACGATGCGGCATACGCCAATCGCATGAATGCGGTGAAGAAGCGGATGGAAACATCCGGCTTCGAGCTATTGATCGTCTCCGATCCTGCCAACATGTACTGGCTCTCCGGCTATGACGGCTGGTCCTTCTACCAGCCTCAGGCCCTCTTGGTCCATCTCAAGGAGGATCTTCCGATCTGGTTCGGCCGTGCCCAGGACGCACGCGCAGCGTCGCTCACAACAGGCCTGCCGGAAGGCCGTGTGATCGTCTATTCCGAAGCCCGCGTCCACCATCCGGTCCACCACCCTTTCGACGAGCTAGGCGAGTTCATCCGCCAACATCAATGGCATAAGGCACGAATCGCTATTGAAATGGACGCCCACTACTACACCGCACGTTGCCATCAGCATCTCCTGAAGAGCCTCGAATTTTCAGAAGTTTACGATAGTGGCCAACTCGTCAATTGGGCGCGTCTGATCAAGTCCGAGGCTGAAATCGCCATGATGCGCAAGGCCGGCACCATCGTTACGGCTGCCATGGAGACGGCGCGCAGCCAACTTCGACCGGGTGCCAAGCAGAATGAGGTCATTGCTGAAATCTATCGTGTCCAAACACGTGGAACGGGCGAGGCAAGCGGTGACTATGCAGCGATCTGTCCGCTCATGCCGGTGGGCATCGCCACCTCGACACCTCATTTGACCTGGACCGACGAGCCCCTACCTGAAACCGGCTTGGTCATGCTGGAAATCGCGGGCGTGCACAGACATTATCACGCACCACTGACGCGCAGCTTTCACCTGGGCCAGCCGCCACAGGAGATCGCCGATGTCGCCAAAGTCTGTGTCGAAGCCGGAGACGCTGCTCTCGACAAGACTGAGCCCGGCATGACCTGCGAGGCGATCGAGGCGATTTGGCAAGCGGTCCTCAAAAAACACAAGCTCGAAAAGACAAGCCGGGTCGGCTACCCGATCGGCATCGGTTATCCGCCCGACTGGGGTGAACGCACCTGTTCGTTGAGGCCCGGAGACAAGACAGAACTCAACCCGGGGATGTGTTTTCATTTTCAGGCCGGGCTCTGGCTCGAGCAATGGGGTGTTGCCATCTCGGAAAGCTTTGTCGTAACGGAAACCGGTGTCGAGCGCTTCGCCGACATGCCGCGCGAGCTGATCGTCATCGATTAAGGCGCCAACGCAACCGCAGATTGGCTGCCCCTGTGTCAATGGACCCCCAAAACCGAACTGGAACTCTCTGACAGGTTTGGCAGGCCGTTCACTGCCGCATCCAAAGAAGGTACTATGGTGGTACGCGAAGCCAGGGAGCCCACCATGAATGAAGCTATCACGTCAGAACGACTGGGTCCCGCACCTTCGGATTTCGACGTTCTGATCGTCGGTGCCGGGATCTCTGGTATCGATGCGGCTTATCATCTGAAAAAACTCTGCCCCGAAAAGAGCTTCGCGCTGATCGAGAAGCAGGAGAGTTTCGGCGGCACATGGCTGACCCACAAGTATCCGGGAATTCGCTCGGACAGCGATCTCTACACCTTCGGCTTCAAGTGGAAACCTTGGACCGGTGTGCCGATCGCGATAGCCCCGGAGATCCTGAAATATTTGGGCGAGGCGCTGGACGAACAGGATATCCGCCGTCACATCCGCTTCTCCCACAAGGTTTTGGCCGCCGACTGGGATGGTGCCTCGGCGCGATGGACGTTAAAGGTCGAGGGTCCCGATGGGGCGACGCAGATCTTCACCTGCTCGTTTCTTTGGATGTGCCAAGGCTACTATCGGCACGAGGAGGGCTATACGCCCGACTTCCCAGGCATCGAGCGTTTTTCGGGTCCAATCGTGCATCCTCAGACCTGGCCGGACGATCTCGACTACTCCGGCAAGCGGGTGGTGATCATCGGTTCGGGCGCGACGGCGGCGACGATCGTTCCAGCGATGGCCGGGACGGCGGAACATGTGACGATGTTGCAGCGCTCGCCTACCTATTTTTATGCCAAGCCGCAAATCAGCGATCTCGCCAAGCTGCTTGCCCCACTGGACCTGCCGGACGAATGGACCCACGAAATCCTTCGGCGACGTTACATCTACGATCAGCATGCAACGATCCGACGATCCTTCGAGGAGCCGGACAAGCTTCGCCAAGACCTACTGGCCGCAGCCCAGGCCTATCTCGGCCCTGACTATCCGATCGATCCGCATTTCACGCCCACTTACCGGCCGTGGCGGCAGCGGCTTGCCGTGGCCCCCGATGGCGATCTCTACAAGGCGATTGCCAAGGGCCAAGCCTCGGTAGTGACAGACCGCATCGAGACCTTCACCGAGACCGGCATCCGCCTGATCTCAGGCGATGAGCTTCAGGCCGATATCATTGTGACGGCCACCGGCTTTCACTTGGCTATGATGGGTAACATTCCGTTCACGGTCGATGGCGAAACCGTCGATTGGGCGGAGACCTGGGCCCATCGCGGGATCATGTTCTCAGGGGTTCCCAACTTGGCCTGGACATTCGGTTACTTACGCGCCGCTTGGACCTTGCGCGCCGACATGATCTCCGGCTTCGTCTGCCGCCTATTGCAACACATGAAAACGCGGGGGGCATCAACGGTGACACCGGCGTTGCGGCGGGAGGATCGGGACATGCCAGCGCTACCACTCATTGATCCCGAGAATTTCAATGCCGGCTACATCATGCGCAAGGCGCAGTTGTTTCCCAAACAAGGCGACCGGCAGCCCTGGGTGTTCAGTCAGGACTATCTCAAGGAAAAGGACGAGATCCCGAATGCGGATCTCGAGGACGGCACCCTCGTCTACAGCGGAATGGCCGTGCATACCGGCCGTGGCCCATTGAATGAGCGGCCTAAATCCTGGTGACGGCATACGAGGTTTCTTCGAACCCAGCGTTGATTTTTTCTAGCGGGCGCATTGTTGGTGAAGAGAGTGCTCGCACGCGGCAGGTCGAGCAGCGATTTCCGAGACCTTGATGCTCCTGGATAAATTTCCTATAGTCGAAATCCCGGTCCCCGGCGCGACCGCGTCGATTGCGGATATGGTGCGTGTCGCCAAGGGCGAGGCGAGGCTCGCGCTTGGCAGCGAGGTGCGCCGAACTATTGCCAATTCCCATCAACGCCTGAAGCGAGCTATCGACGAGCGCCGCCATGTCTATGGAGTGACGACGGGATTCGGTCCTTTGGCGAACCGGCTGATCGATGCCGGCGACGGTGCCGCGTTACAGATGGGGCTGGTGATGCATCTTGCGACCGGTGTCGGCCCGCCGTTCTCTTGTACCGAGGCGCGGATGATCGTGCTGGCACGGCTGCTGTCGAT
>CAYPOV010000173.1:0-9715 GCA_964412385.1 uncultured Geminicoccaceae bacterium | reverse complement strand
GGTGGAGCATCGCCAGCCACGCCTAAGAGCTCGTCGTTAAGATGGGTGTCCAAATTTGCCGCCGCTACCCTGGTAACCTGACCATTATCCTCTGTACTCGCAATAAACACGTCCTGCTCGACCATCTCCGCTGACGCAAAAGTCCCGAACTCGAGCTGATGAACGGGCCCTGCTCCCGACTCCGAGTTATCATCAACATGAGAACAACCCACCATCAGCAGGGCGATTGCGGCAACACTACCGCGCAGTCCGATTCTCGTCATAGCTCCGCCTACTCATTTTGTCCGGCCGCAAATCGAGAATTGATTGCACTGAGAATTATCACTTAAAAGGGCGCGAAAAGCAACCCTCGCGCTTGCTGAAATGGGCGGCTCGGCAACATTGGTGTGATCGTCCTTGTCACTCTCCAGGAACAGCTTGTGATCCATGTTCAAAATCGGGTATAGTCTCTGCAGGAGGTCCGGTGGTGTTGCGGCGTCTTATTCTTGTTCTTTGCCTTTGCGGTGTATCCTCTAATGGTGTGGCTGCTGATTTGCATCGAGCGGTTCGCGACGACAATCGGGATGTCATCCAAGGTATTGCCGACAGTGGTGCTGATCTCGACAGTTTGAGCGGCCGAGGCGAGACACCTCTAATCATGGCAATCCTCGATGGCAAGGTCGAGGTCGTCGACTTGTTGCTGGCCAAAGGCGCAGGCATCGAGGCGAGAAACGCGCGGGGCTTTACTCCACTCCATGCCGCCGCCTACGTCGGCAATGTCGAGGTCGCAAACATCCTCTTGAGCGCCGGCGCCAACCTTGACGATCATGACAATTTCGGTGGCGTGTCGCCGATCGCCGTTGCTGCCGAAGAAGGTCATGCGGAGATCGTGCGCCTATTGGTTGCAAACGGCGCCCATTTCGACGAAGAGGAGCGTCACGCGGCAACGCCACTGAGCCGGGCGCTATGGAGGGAACGCGGCGACGTCGTCGATGTGCTCATCGAAGCCGGAGCAACTTGCCAGTCACTGGCCATGCTTGGTGAGCGTTACCACGCCAAATGCATCGCAAAGACGAAAGCCCTGCTATCAAATTCTCAATAAGGTTGACTACTATGATACGGATCTTGTACTGCATATCTATCGCAGTAATTTCCACTGCCTTGTTTGCAATGCCGGCGATTTCCCGTGATGCGATCGCCAACAACAACGTCAATACCGGCTATTTCGGTGGCGTCGCGATCAAGGGTTACGATCCCGTTGCCTATTTCACCAAGTCTCGGGCATTACCCGGTTCAGAAGACCATCAGGCGGAGTTTCTCGGTGAGATTTGGCTTTTCGCTAGTGAGGATCACCGCCAGCTCTTTGAGCAGAATCCGGTAAAGTATGCGCCGCAATATGGCGGGTTTTGTGCTGGAGAAGCGTTGCACGCTTTTGGCGGACCTGATGTGGTGACCAATATCGATCCGGAAGCCTGGCGGATCATCGACGATAAGCTTTACTTGTTTTACGATAAAGCCACAGCTGAACTATTTGACAAAGACACGCGCGAGAAAATCGAGCAAGCAGACAAGAATTGGTCAAAAATACACGAGGCGGAGCCAACTCACTAGTTGCCTCATTCTCCTCTCCCTACTGAATTTTGTAGCGCGTCGATCACGGTACAAGTTCAAATCGGCTTATTCCATATGCGGTCGCAAAGGCATATTTGTACTCATTGACATTGCCAGCACTACTGAATTCGTAGACATGTCCGCAGAACTTACGGCCAAGCAGAAAGGATTCAGTCACAACGCAAAGCTCGTCATTTTCCCTAGATAGCGAGCCAACGAGTTGGGAGATAGGCGTTCTTAAGATAAAATCGCCATTTTTGGCGTTGTATTGCATCAATGGCGCGGTAACGTCCGATTCGAGCTCACCAGTCCAGGTTTTGCCGAATGTGATGGCATCGATGTCCGCGCCCCGTAGGCGCCGTTCTGTCGAACCGTCAAAGCCGTGTGGCCATTGCGGAACGCCTGCCTCGCGAAGTGCGTCTATCCGAAGACGGAGGAGTTCGGCACTTGCCCAATGAGCAAAATTTGCCTCGAAGTAGGTGAGGTTGGTTGATGGAAATCGCTTCAACTGAACCTCAAGCGCGCGTTCCGCCGTTTCAGGCTTGCCGAGGCGACTAGCCGATGCCGCAAGCGTCGCAAGACCCAATTCGCCCATCGAGTTCAAATCATCGGCAATCAAGACATCATAGGCTTCCTGAAACCGCCTATTGTCAAAGTGAATCGAAGCGTGAAAGTCGCGGATTGTGGCCGTTGGCACGGGGTTCAACTGCAACACGGCCTGTATGGTCGCGAGGGCTTCTTCAGCCTCGCCCGCCGCAGACTGGACAATCGCCAAATTCAAAAGAGCGTCCGAGTTATGAGGGGCGAGTTCTACAGCTTTGTTCGCGGAGGCTATGGCTTCGCTGTGTTCCCCATCGAGCATTTGCAACAGCGCCAGTACCGAATAGCTACGCG
This sequence comes from uncultured Geminicoccaceae bacterium, assembly GCA_964412385.1. Classification (GTDB taxonomy): domain Bacteria; phylum Pseudomonadota; class Alphaproteobacteria; order Geminicoccales; family Geminicoccaceae; genus JBGSYN01. The sequence continues at coordinate 7,231 of CAYPOV010000173.1, read as the reverse complement.
CTTGGCCGGGATCGAGCTCCAGAGCTCGGCTGGCCGCTTCGTAGGCATGCTTGCGGGCGACGGCTGTGGGGAGAATATCTGAGAAACTATAAATGAGAATGTCGGCCACCGCTCGAGCATAACCCGAATAAGCATCAGCAAAATCTTCGTCGAGAGCGATCGCCTCATTGTATAGTGCAAGCGCTTCCGCCACGTCTTCGAATTTGGCGCGATAGGCCAAATCCTCGGCACGAAGGAAATAGTCATAGGCTTCGAGATTGCGTGTCGGGAGTCGCACGACGTGGTCTTCGCCATCGGCAAAATGAAGGGAAAGGGCCCGGACAATATTCTGGACGACCTCGTCCTGTAAAACGAAGATATCCTCAAGATCACGATCGTAGCGCTCCGCCCAAAGATGATTGCCGGTTTCACCATCAATGAGCTGCGCATTAATGCGCACACGGTCGCCGGCGCGACGTACACTGCCCTCCAGAACATAGCGAACGCCCAATTCGCGTGCGGCTTCCCGGACATCCATTGCCTGATCCTCGAGAGCGAAAACCGAGTTCCGGGCGATCACCAAGAGATCTGGGACCTTCGAGAGATCGGTGATTAGATCGTCGGTCATGCCGTCAGCAAAATAGTCTTCGTCGGAATTAGTGCTCAAATTGTCGAAGGGCAGAACGGCGAGAGATTTGCTCGCAGTATCGATTCCAGACGCGTCCTGAACTTCGTGCCACGGCCAAGGCACGACGAGCCAAACCACTGCTGCAATCCCGCAAAGACCAAGTGTTGCGAGACTTGCTACTAAGAGACGCCTGTGCGCCCGTTTGGGCTCCGTTTCGGCCTTGTTCCCGACACGATACGCTCGAATGGGCTCCGGAACATTCTTGACCTTCTGCGGACCCATGAATGCAAAGCTAACATCGAGCTTTCCTTTGACGTGATCGACGACTGTCTGCGAGACACAAATGCCTCCGGGCCTCGCAAGGGTCTCCAGCCGAGATGCGACGTTAACGCCATCGCCGTAGATATCGTCCTCGTCGATAATGACATCGCCAATATTGATGCCGATTCTAAGGCGGATGCGTTTGTCTTCCGAACCGTCACTTTCTTGCGCATGCGTCTCTTTCTGGATTGTAAGGGCGCAAGCAACCGCATCGACTACGCTGGCGAATTCGATGAGAACACCGTCGCCCATCAGTTTGACGATCCTGCCGTGGTGCTCCTTTGTGGCAGGCTCCACCAGCTCCTTTCGGAACGTTCGCAATCGCGCATGCGTGCCTGCTTCATCGGCCGCCATGAGGCGGCTATAGCCCACGACATCGGCAGCGAGTATCGCAGTTAGCTTGCGCTCCAATACTATTCCTCGCCTATTGCGCGCTGCTCGTGCCGAACGGGCGCTTACACAAAGACACGCTCGAAGATCCGATCGACATGTTTGGTATGATAGTCGAGGTCGAACAGGCTTTCGAGCGTAGGTGGATCAAGTTTGCTTGTGACGTTGGAATCGGCTTTCAGCAGTTCCAGCAGTGAAGTTTGTGTCTTCCATGCCTGCATGGCATTGCGTTGCACGATGGCATAGGCCTCTTGACGCGGAAGCCCCGCTTCGGCGAGGGCCAAGAGCACCCGCTGCGAGTGGATCAGCCCGTGCGTCGCGTCGAGATTGGCCTGCATCTGTTCTGGATAAATGACGAGCTTGTCGACCATGCCGGTGAGCCGCGCCAGGGCAAAATCGGCGACGATACAGGCATCGGGCAGCATGACGCGTTCAACCGAGCTGTGGGAGATATCGCGCTCATGCCAAAGGGCGACGTTTTCGAGGGCCGGGACGACGGCGGCCCGGATCATGCGCGCAAGGCCTGTGAGGTTCTCCGTCAACACGGGGTTGCGCTTGTGCGGCATGGCCGAGCTGCCTTTCTGCCCGGCATGAAAGAATTCCTCGACCTCACGCACTTCGCTACGCTGCAGATGCCGGACCTCCACGGCAATTCTCTCGATGCCGCTTGCCAGGACGGCAAGCGCCGAGACAAACGCCGCATGCCGGTCACGCGGGATCACCTGGGTCGATATCGTCTCGGGCTCGAGGCCGAGCTTGGCTGCAACGGCAAGCTCGATCTCGGGATCGATATTGGCAAAGGTGCCGACGGCCCCTGAGACGGCGCAAGTGGCGATCTCACGTCTCGCCTCCACCATCCGCTGCCGGTTGCGCGCCATCTCCGCATAAAAGCTTGCGAGCTTGAGGCCGAATGTCAGTGGCTCGGCATGAATGCCGTGGCTTCGCCCGATTGTCGGTGTGTTGCGATGTTCGAAAGCCCGCTTCTTCAATGCTGCCAAGAGCTGGTCGATGTCGTCGAGGATGAGATCGGCTGCTAGCGCGAGTTGCATGGCCAAGGTCGTGTCCAAGAGATCCGAACTTGTCATGCCAAGATGCAGAAAGCGTGTCTGCTCACCGCACAGACTTTCGACATGGGTCAAGAACGCGATCACGTCATGCCGTGTCGTTGCTTCGATTTCGGCAACGCGGTCTGGATCAAGGATCGCATCACGGTTCGCACGCGCCTTGTTTTCAAGCTGCTCGACCGGCTCTTTTGGGATCCTTCCGAGGTCTGCCATCGCCCGCGCCACCGCAAGCTCGATATCGAGCCACAGCGAAAGCTTATTGCGATCTTCGAAGATCTTCGCCATTTCGGAATGACTATAGCGTTTTATCATATTGGTCTCAGTTCCATCTTCAGGACAAGTCGCTGATAGCAGGCCAAGAACAAGTCCGCGAGCAACAGCCTTTGTATCGACGTATCTCCATCCGGATCTTCCTGACGCTTACCTTGGGCATTCTTTCGCTCGTACCGATGGTGATCATTCTCGCCGTCACGCTGACAACTGCCGGCCGCAATACCAATGATCTCTTGAGAGACAAGGTCCGTCTTGTCACCAACGATCTCATTAGCAGTGCTACACAATATCTACTCCCGGCCGAGGCCGTTCCCCTCTACATGGCCGATATGTTGGCAAGCGGCGAAATCGATGGCGAGCATGTCGAAGGCATCTCGCAACCGCTCCTTTTTGCTTTGGCCGCAGCCCCACATTTGCAGTCGGTCGCCTATCTCCATGCCGATGGCTGGATGCTCTCCGTGTTTCGCGATGTCCATACCGACAAGCTCGGATTCTCGCACGAAGCCTGGACCGACAACCAATGGATCGCCGATGCGATCCAAGACGGAATCGACTCGGGGCACGAATCCTATTGGGGTGAACCGCTCTTCATCGATGAATCCGGCCGGTCGATCCTCTACTTCGCACACATCATCCGCCAGGATGGCGAGTTTCACGCGGCACTTGCCGCTTCGGTGGAGCTCGGCCGGCTGTCGCGTTTTCTTGATACAGCCGTCCCGGATTTCGAAGGTCAGACATTCATCCTGACCTCGGATGACGAAATCCTAGCGCATCGCTACCTCGGCAGTCACGACATATCCATCGATGCCGAATTTCCTGTACCCGACCTTGTGTCTCTGGGCGACCCCGTGCTCGCAGACATTTGGCAAGAAGGATGGCAGACACGAAAACTCGAAATCGTCGGGAATGGCCATGTCAACGACCTCGATGTCGGTGAATATATCTATCTTTACGAGCCGCTCCCGTTCTTCGGCTGGAACCAGCCCTGGCTGATAGGCGGCTATCTCACACCCGAACAGGCAGGTAACGAATTCGAGCGTCTCATTGTTTCGGCGATTATCGGCATTCTCGTTGCGCTGGTCACCGTCGCGTTAGCATTGCGCTTTGCCCAACTCTTTGCGAGGCCAACGGTCAGGCTCGCAAACGCTGCCGAAGCTGTCGAAAAGCTCGATTTCGAACATGTCCCCGCCCTTCCCCAATCGCGGCTCACGGAGGTCGATCAAGCGTACCGGGCCTTTGAGCGGATGACCGCAGCACTTACCCTCTTCGGCCGTTATGTGCCGCGGCGCTTGGTGATGCGCTTGCTTCAGCAAGGCAACGCCGAGGCCCCCTTATCCGAAGAACGCGACGTCACCATCATGTTTGCCGATATTAAGCAGTTTACGAGGATTACCGCAGCCATGGCGCCTCAAGAATGCGCCGTCTTCTTAAACGACGTCTTCACGGATCTGGCATCGTGCATCGAAGACGAAGGCGGCACTGTCGACAAATTTATCGGTGATGCGATCATGGCGTTTTGGAACGCGCCCGAGCGCCAGCCCGATCATGCCACGCGCGCCTGTCGCGCGGCACTGGCCATGCGCAAAGCGGTCGAGGCCCATAACGGCAATCACGATGTACCGTTTGGCCTTCGAATAGGCATACATTCTGGACGCGTGACAGTCGGCAATATCGGCCCGGAAAGCCGCTTCAACTATACGATTGTCGGCACGCCGGTCAACACGACGCAGCGTCTCGAGCAACTCGGCAAATCCGCCCTTCCGAACGACACTGTGGCCATTCTCGCAAGCGAGCATACGGTCACGGCAGCGGCCTGTGATCTCGATGCCGTCAAGATCGGCGATTATCAGCTTGTTCAGGGCAGCGACGCCCTCGCCATCTATCGAATTTAGCCGATTGACGTGACGGAGACGGAGATTGATCGACTCCTTGCTGCGATTTTGGTTTGCCGCCGAGACCAAGCAGAACTGGTTCAACGCAAAGGATCAAGACGCCTTTGATGAAATCCTGCAACAGCGCTTCGGAGATCTGCTCGAAAAAGCCCGCAAGGGTGAACTCGATGCATGGTCCGCAACGCCGCGCGGTGCCTTGGCACTCACCGTCATCCTAGACCAACTTCCACGCAATCTCTTTCGCGGCACACCCGGCGCTTACGCCATGGATAGCCATGCACGCAAGATTGCAAGCCGTGCCATCGACGCGGCATTCGACTGCGACATGATGCTCGATGCCCGCTGTTTTCTCTACCTTCCATTCCAGCATAGCGAGGACCTAGAGGATCAGGAGCGATCCGTCCAACTCAACTCTGATCTCGGATGTCCCCATTACTTGGACTATGCCGAACGGCACCATGTTATTATTGCACGGTTCGGCCGATTCCCACATCGCAACAAGATCCTCGGCCGAGAGAGCACGCCCGAAGAAATCGACTTTCTCAAACAACCCAACTCATCGTTTTGACCAGCGAGGTGGCCGTGATGCACTTTACCAACATGATCGAGACACGCGAACAGCTACGACAGGTTATTCCCGAACCGGGCCCCACCAGCCGCGCCGCGATCAAGGATATTGATCATATCGACGATGTTTGCAGGCAGTTCATTGCCGCCTCGCCATTTCTCGTGCTTTCGACGCGCGGCAGCGATGGATTGATGGATATGTCGCCCAAAGGCGATCCTGCCGGTTTTGTCCATGTCCTCGACGACAAGACCCTCGCCATACCCGATCGTCTCGGCAATTCTCGCATCGACAGTTTCGAGAATCTCATGACCGATCCGTCCGTTGGGCTGATCTTTTTGATACCCGGCAATGGGGCAACACTACGAGTGAGCGGGACGGCTTCATTGACAGCGGATCCCAATCTGCGTGCCCGTTTCGAAATAGATGGCAAGCCACCCAAACTGGTCCTCATCGTCGATATTCAGCATGCATTCATGCATTGCAGCAAATGCATGGTTCGCTCAAAAATGTGGAAACCCGAAGGCTGGCCCGACCAAAGCGAGGTTCCCACACTCGCCCAAGCCATGGTCGCTCATGGAAAGCTCAAAGACACAGTTCAAGAGATGCACGATATGATCGTATCTGACGAAAAAACCAAGCTCTATTGAATTGACGCCGACGCATGAGCACTATTTGCTTCAGCTCCACGGATTACATTAAGTGACGTACAATAAAGTTCTTGAAGAAATCATAGCGACAGGTGCCGTCACTCGCGGGCAAGAAACTATCAAGATACATTCCGGGATCCGTCATGAGGTCGGCGAATTCCTCTATAGCCTTTATTCAGATGCAAACCCTAAGAATTCGATCGAGATCGGCTTCGCTTATGGGATTTCAACCCTTTATACTTGCGATGCCTTGTCGAAACATGAACGGGACTGGCACCACACTGTGATTGACCCCGTACAGTCGACTCAATGGCAAGGCGTCGGTCTGTCCAATATCCAGCGCGCTGGCTATGGTGATTTGGTAACATTGATCGAAGAAGGATCGGAAACTGCGCTTCCTCGCCTCATGAGCGGCAACCGAACCTTTGATGCGGCGTTTATCGACGGATGGCATAGTTTCGACCACGCGCTCGTCGATTTCTTCTACCTCAATCGCATGCTCAAAGTCGGCGGATTGATCATTCTCGACGATGCGCATTACCCATCGATCGCCCGGCTCGCGAAGATGATCAGGACCTATCCCTGTTACGAGCATCTAGGATCGAAAACCGTCCAGCGCAGCAAGAAAAAGCCTTTATCATTTAACAAATGGCTCAAGAGACTAGTCAGCAAAAAATATCGACGAGGGCCTGAAATTCGTTGCGTCGCATTCAAGAAGGTGACCGAGGACGAACGCGACTTTGACTGGTATCAGGAGTTCTGATTATTGAATTTGGAGTTACGAAGCCGCTCCATTTGCGCCCATCGATATTGCGGGTCGTCAATAAGACGTTTGATGAAATCCTCGAAATCGAGGTTCGAAGCGAGCCTTCGATGAAGATATCGAAGAGCCGCGGGCTGCGTGAGAACCGGCAGCGCCGAGTTTCGGGTCCAGATCTCGGCGAGGCGAACCGGTCTTTGGTTGTGCAGTAAGGGGCCCGGAAGACTATGGTAGTAGTGAAGAGGGTAGCCATGCTCCGGGTGATCGACGATTACGCGTGCAGGATTGAGCTGGGCGAACCGATAATGCCGTCCGAGGGCCTCGGTCTCGTGCATACGCTCCAACTGCCGCTCGGTGAGCCAGGTCACGGCGACTTCGACCGCAGCATCCTCTTCCGGCCATAGAGTAGCTGCCATCGAACCGTAGCGCGTGATATGAGCGGAGTAAACGATGGCGTGATGGTCAACAGTCGCGGTCGTCACGACGATGCCTTCGGGGCATGTGCCGAACTTTCGCTGAAGCTGGGCGGGCGAGCCATTAGATCCCGATGCTGCAACTGCGATCCGTCCCTCCAGGCTCAGCGGTCCATCGTGAACTTCGCCATGTTGATAGACAAAACCGCGGTCGAGCTGATCAAAGGGATAATCCTCGGCGTGTCGTATGAGCACGGCGATTGCGCCTGCAAAGCTTATCTCCCGGGTCTCGTCCA
>CAYPOV010000172.1:0-9733 GCA_964412385.1 uncultured Geminicoccaceae bacterium | reverse complement strand
AAGGCGAGGATTTGATCTCTCAGCTTCCTTAGACCGAAATGCCGGCGCCCGAACAACTTTACGAACGGTTCCTTTACGATGACGGCTACGGTACCGGGCTTGGTGTCTCGCTTGGCGGCATTTTCTACAATACGGGCGTGACGCCACCCGAAAGCTATGCCGATTTCTGGGATCCTGCCATGGCAGGCAATATCAAGCTGGTCAGTCCCAAAAACACGCCGTCCGTGTTCTTCTTGATTGTTGCCGCTGCAGTCGCCACTGGCAAGCCGTTCGAAGAAGCACAATACGAGATCGACAGTGCCTGGGACAAGGTTGAAGAAATCAAACCGAACATTCAGAATATTTTCGAATCGGGCATTCAAGCAGCCAATGAAATCGCTCAAGGCCAGGCCGACTTCGGTATGCTCGAATATTCGAAATACATCTACCCCTACACCGCCGAGGGCGCGCCCGTAACGATGGGCTTCCCCAAGGAGGGCAGCTTCGCCGGGACCAACTGTCAGGTGTTGGTCAAAGACGGTCCCAATCAGGATCTCGGGATTGCCTTCATGAACCGGATGCTGGAACCGGAGACCGCCAAAGCCCTTGCGGAATTCGCGCTCATCGCACCGCCGGTCGGCGGGATCGATTTCCCAGAAGAGACGCTCAAATACATCGCTTATCCTTTGAACGTCATGGAGGAGCGCGGCCTCTTCACGCCGGATTGGTCACACGTCAATGCCAATCGCCCGGCTTGGACCGAAAAACTCAACCAGATCTTTGCAACCTAAGGAAGGTCTGTGCTCGGTGTGCTGACAAAGCACGCCGAGCCTATCACGGAATAGGCTCATGGCGTTGGCGACGGCACAGATCGAGGCCCTGCACGGGGCCTCTGTCAGTCTCGAACAGGTATCCAAGCGCTACGGCGAGGATCTCGCTGTCGATCAGGTGTCGCTCGCCGTCGCGAGTGGCGAGATCCTGGCACTTCTTGGACCTTCCGGCTGCGGTAAGACCACGACACTCCGGATGATTGCGGGACTGGTCACACCGACATCGGGCGCTGTTCGTTTGGATGGCGAGCCGATTGATGACCTCCCGACCTGGCGCCGCAATCTCGGCATGTTGTTTCAAAACTACGCCCTCTTCCCGCATCTCACCGTGGCTCAGAATGTCGCCTTCGGGCTGGAGATGCGGCGGCTCGGGAAATCGGCCATCGCACCGCGTGTCCAGGCCGCTTTGCGAACCGTGCAGCTTCAGGATTTCAGTGACCGCATGCCGCGGCAACTCTCGGGCGGCCAGCAGCAACGCGTCGCTCTCGCCCGCGCACTGGTCTATGAACCGCGCGTGCTGCTCCTCGATGAACCGTTCGGCGCGCTCGACAAAAAGCTGCGCGAGACGATGCAGGTTGAGCTCAGGCGGCTTTGCGAACAACTCGGCCTCACGACCATCTTGGTCACCCATGACCAGGAGGAAGCGCTGACGCTCGCGGATCGTGTGGCGGTGATGCGCGATGGCAGGCTCGAGCAGGTGGGCCCCTCAAGAGAGCTTTACGAACGGCCGGTCTCGAAGTTTGTCGCTGATTTTCTCGGCACCTCGAATTTCTTCGAGGGCAGGATTACAGCTATCGATGCGGAGGTTGCACGGATTGCCGTCGCGGGAGATTTGGTGATCGAGGCAAAAGGATCGTCACCAACGGTTGGCGAGCATGTTGTCGTGGCTGTCAGGCCGGAGAGTATCGATCTCGAGCGAGGCGAGGCTCCTTTGCATCAGGTCAATACACTCACCTGCCGGATCGAGCATGTGATATTCAAGGGTCAGAGCGCTAATGCCTATCTTCGATCAAACGACGGCAATCTCGTGATTGCGCTCATTCGTCTTGGTCATGGCGAAGCTCCCCCGGAGGCGGGCGAGGTTTGGACCGCGCGCTGGCCGGCCTCGCGAGCGGTGATCGTCAATGACCGATGAAGCGCTCGACCGTGCTGTGGGCGTGGTCGTTCCGTCCTCCAACCGTACTGTGGAGCGAGTGACGGAAACCGTCTTTGCCCGTTTTGTCGGCATTTCAGCCTGTTACGCGAGAATTCCGTTATGGGGCGACGCTCGCGCAGGGGGCCAAAATCCCACGGGCTACGATATGCCACCGATCTTGGAAGCCGCTGGTCAGCTTGCTCATGCCAAGGTGGATCTGATGTGCTGGAACGGCACCAAGGGCGCTTCTATTGGCTTTGACCCCGATCGTGACCTTGCAAGCGCCGTCAGTGAGGTTGTCGGCGTGCCAACCGTGAGCACGGCCCTTGCGACGCTCGAGGTGCTCGAGAAATTCAACGTTTCGAGAATCGCTCTGATCATTCCAGGTAGGGAAAGTCTGGTCGATCAGATCTCCGACGAGTTCGGCAAGCGCGGCATTGAGGTCGTCGAGAAAGGGTATTTGGGCGTGGTCGATAACTTCGCTTGCGCGGAAGTGCCTCCCAGTCGCTATGCCGGACTCATCCGAGAGCTTGCGGCAAAAGACCAAGTCGAAGCGGCCGTGATTTTCAATACCAATGCCCGTGGATTTAGCCTGATGGCGCCACTTGAGCAGGAGTTGGGCAAGCCGGTGCTCGATTCGACGGCGATTGGTGTTTGGGCTTGTTTGCATGCGCTCGGCATCGATCCCAAGCCAGCAGACGATTTCGGTCGCCTGTTCAGGGTTTCCTGAGAGCCCTTGTAAGATGAAAATCCTCCTTGCCAACTCCAATACGTCGCCGGCAGTCACCGAAGCCATTGTCGCCGAAGCGCGCAAGTTTGCGTCACCGGGCACCGAAATCACCGGTTGCAACGCCGAATTCGGAGCCGAGATCATTGGAACCAGAACGGATTCGGCGATCGCGGCCCATGGTCTTGTGGATATGCTCGCCAAGCATGCGCCCGGGCACGATGCCGTGGTCATCGGGATGTCGCTCGATACCGGCGTTTGGGCGGCGCGTGAAATGCTGGACATGCCGGTGATCGCCATGAGCGAGGCCGCGATGCTGACGGCGTGCACCATGGCGTCTCGTTTCGGGCTCGTGGTGTTTGGCAGTCGCGGAACACAAACCTACCGTGAGGTCGTTGAGGGTTATCGATTGGAGAGTCGTGTCGCCGGGATCGAAGCCCTCGGAGCGGCGCCCAAAGACATGCTTGCCGATCCCGAAGCACTATACGGGCCTATCGTCGATGCTGCCGATCGCCTCGCCGCCAATCACGATGCCGAGGCCGTCATTCTTGTCGGAGCCGTCATGTGCGGCTTGCCTGCAAAGCTTCAAGAACGGGTTTCCGTGCCGCTTCTAGAAGGCATATCCTGCGGTATCCTTCTCGCGGAAAGTCGCGTGCGGCTTGGGTTCAGCAAGGCTAAGCGAGGCAGCCTACAACCGGCGGGTCCCAACAAGGTGAAAGGCTTGTCGGATCATCTGAGCCGTTTCATTGAGAAAGGGTGAGCTTTGGAGCTGCGCACCCACGGCCGCTACGATTACTCACCGATCATAGACCGGCCGCAATTCACTTGGCCCGAAGGCCAACGCCTGGCCGTTTATATCGCTCTCAATGTCGAATGGTATGCGTTCGGCGAAGGTATGAAAGAGGAGCTAGCGCCGGGCGGACCGGAGCCCGACGTTCTCAACTATGCATGGGCTGACTACGGCAACCGCGTGGCGGTGTGGCGTTTGTTGACTCTCTTTGAAGAACTCAACCTTCCGGTCGCCCTCTTGGTAAATAGTGCACTTTATTCCTATGCCCCCGCCATCCCGGCAGCCTTTCGCGCTCGCGGCGATGAGATCGTTGCCCACGGCCGGAGCAATAGCGAAGCCCAAGGCACACTTGATCTTGAAACCGAGCAAGCCCTCATCGACCAAGCGACCCGCGAGATCGAATCGCATGAGGGAAGGCGCCCCGAAGGCTGGCTCGGTCCCTGGCTCAGCGAGAGCGAGCGAACACCTGAACTTCTCAAGGCGTGTGGATACCGATACACACTTGACTGGTGCATGGACGATCAGCCGGTTTGGCTGAAAACGGATAATGGTCCTCTTCTCGCTATGCCTTATCCTCTCGAAGCCAATGATGCCAATGCCGTCAGCGCGCGCAAGATGAACGCGGACGCATTTGCCGGGCTCGTCGTGGATCAGTTCGACGAGATGGTCGACCAGACGCGCGACGGCAATTCGCTAGTCATGAGCTTAGCACTTCATCCGTGCATTTCGGGTCAGCCATTTCGGCTGCGTCAGCTTCGCTCAGCCCTTGCCCACATAGCGGCGTTCCGAGACAAGATCTGGCTCACCCATCCGGGCCTAATTGCTCGGCGCTTTACCGAAGTGAGACCTGCGTAAGAACGGCTAAAGGGCGAACAGGCGGCCCCATTTTTGCGCAAGCGGTGCTGTCTCGATTTGCGCCTGTTTCATCGCTTTCCAAAGACCGCGCGCCACAGAGTCATAGATCGGAAGACCAAGTTCCTCTTCCAGCATTGCCACGAGATGCGCGGCTTTGTAGTTGGTGCAAAGGATGGCGATGGCTTGGGGATCCTTGGAGGCGACGGCGCGCACCATGCGCAACGTTTCATCATCGCTGACTTCCGAATAGTCGAAATTCACACTGATCCCGAGCCACGCATCGGCAACGCATTGGAAACCGGCTGCTGCGTAGTTGTTGATGAAGAGCTGATTGAGCTCACGCGGATAGGGTGTGACAAGCGCAAATCGCGTGACCCCCGTCGCTCGAAAGATCTCGTTGAGTGCAAGAATGGAACTCGAAGCCGGTGTTCCTGTGCGCTCGGCAATGCGCGCACACAGACGCTCATCCTTGTCGAATCCGCGCCAGCCGCCTGCCGTGCCATTCCACGAAATCGCATCCATGCGCGCTTGGGCAAGAAGCTCGGCCGCGTCTACCATCGCGTCATCGGGAAAATGCCCTGAAGCCATTTCTTCCTCGGCCACCTCGACCGTGCCGAACCGGCCAAAATGGCAGGTCACACCCGGCAAATCGCGGACCATATCCGGTAATATGGTCTCCAGGACGGTATTCGATGATGGGGTGAGCATTCCCAAGAGTTTCCGCGTCACGATCGGCTCCTCAAGGCGACATCGTTTCGGGCAGCCAAAGAACGATGCCCGGGAAAAAAGAAATCAAGACCACCAGAATGGCGATGCTCGCGAGAAACGGCAGCACACCACTGATGACGTCAACCAAACTTCCCTGGCCGCGCACGCCCTGCACGACATAAAGGTTCATGCCAACCGGCGGTGTCAGCAGCGCCAGTTCGCACATGATCACCAAGAACACGCCGAACCAGACGGGATCAAAGCCGAATTGAACGACCACGGGAAAGACGATTGGAATGGTGGCGATCATCATGGCGAGAGAATCGAGGAAGCAGCCGAGTGCCAGATAGAGCAGAACCAGGCAGGCGATGAGTGTTAACGGGCCGACATCGAGTGTCGTGATGAAGTTCGAAATGGCATTGGGGATGCCTAGTAGCCCCATGGAAAAATTCAGAAAGAATGCCGTTGTGAGGATCAAGAGCATCATCGCGGTGATGCGCACAGTCGAGCGCAGGGCCACGTGCAGCATCGCAAAGCTCAACCGGCCATTGAGTGCGGCGAGCAGCAAGGCGGCAACCACGCCAACGGCGGCCGCTTCGGTCGGAGTCGCCCAGCCGCGATAGATCGATCCGACGATCATAACGAAAATGAAGAGCGGCGGCAAGAGATCGACCAGATGGCGGAGGCGCTCTGCCATGCTTGGCTCGATGTCCGTCTGCCCCGTGATCTGAGGCCGTAGTAACGCGGCAACGGCAATCGTGCCCATGAAAAGAAGTGCCAGGATCAATCCCGGAATGAAGCCTGCGAGAAACAAATCGCCGATCGACGTCTCGGAAATCGCCCCATAGATGATGAAGTTGATCGAAGGTGGGATCAAGATCCCAAGCGTGGCGCCGCTTGCGATCGAGCCTGCGACCCATTTCTCGGCATATCCCTGACGGCGAAAGGTCGGGAAGGCCACCGTGCCGATGGTGGCGGCGGTCGCCACGGACGAGCCCGAAATGGCGGCAAACATGGTCGATGATGCGACATTGGTATGCAGCAATCCGCCGGGCATGCGATGCATCCAAAGTGCCAGTGCATTGTACATGCGCTCGGCGATACCGCTTCGCACCAGAAGCTCGCCCATCAGCACGTAAAGCGGGATGGCTGTGAGAATGAAGCTGTTGAGCTCACTCCACATCATGTTGCCGAGGGGGGCTAAGATCGACGGGCCGAAAAACACCAAAAGCCCGATCATTGCGGTTGCGAACATCACCGTTGCCACATGAAGGCCCAAAAGCATGAGAGCCAGCATGATGACAAAACCGATAGCGATCGTGCCGATACCGACCATCAGCGCTTCGCCTCACTGATGGAATGCCCCGTCGATTCCATGGCGTCGCGGATCTCCTCATCCATGCTGGGATTGCCGGCAACCAGATCGACCGCACCCGGCACACCCGATGCCAGCGCCTTCCAAGCCCGGCCGGCCATCAACGCCGTCGAGGCGGCGAAGATCACGAAGCCAACAAGCCAAAAACTTTGCGGCAGCCAAAGCGGTGTTTGGAGAGGCGAATTGGCAATACTGCCGTAAAGCAGCGTTTCATTGAACGCACCTCGGGCATGCCAGGTCATGAAGAGGGCTTGCCCACACAAGATCGTCCAGGCGAGCGCATGAATGAGAGCGCGAACCTTTTCCGGCAAATGGCGCAGCAGAAAATCAACACGGGTGTGCGCCCGTTCCAAAGCCGCGTAGCCGAAACCAAGACTGGCGGTGATCGCCAGAGCATAGCCGCCCAGCTCGTCGACCCCCTGGATCGAGTAGTTGAAGAGCTTGCGGGCGATGATCTCAAACGTCGTCAAGAACGCCAGGAACAAAAGCGCATAGCCGGCGCCGAGGGCCCCAAGCTCGATCACGCGGACGAAGGCACGCATCGACGCCGGCTTGCTTTCTTTGGGCTGAATGCTGCCGTCGCTACTGAATGGTCAACCCGCGGGCGGTACCCACCGTCTCGTTCCAGACTTCGCTGCAACCCTCGTAGCTCGCTTCGCAGCGCTCGGCCCAATCGGGCAGCACCACCGCCTCGGCCGCAGCCTTGACCTTGGCGATATCGTCGTCGCTCACCGGCACCAAGCTCATGGCGAACTTCTCATGCTCGCTGCAGGTCTCCTGGCCGGTGTTACATGCGACCGCGTCGTCATTGATGGTAATCGCGGTTTCCCAGAGATCGGCTTCCAATTGGCCGAATTCGGCCTCGAGACCCTTTTGTTGTTCGGGCGAAAGGCTGTTCCACCAATCAAGATTGGCGAAGTGACCCTGGACCGATCCCGAGACCGAAAGCGGGATCTGGTGCGTGGTGACTTCAGGCCACTTGCCGACATTGCCGGAGGTGGGCGAGGTGACACCGCAGCTTGCGACCTTGCGCTGGAGCGCCGGATAGACCTCGCTGAACTGAAGGGTCACAGGGGTCGCACCGAAATTCTCAAGCAGTGCCGACATCGAAGGCGTGAAGCTTCGCACCTTCAACCCATCCAGATCATCAACCGTCTCGATCGCCTCGTTGCAGTAAAAAACCTGCGGACCGAACGGCCAGAGTGCCAGGACTTTCGCTCCGAACTTCTCTTGCAGACGCGCATCGAAGACCTCGCGATAAGCGTCGACAGCCGATTTGAGCGCCTCCATGTCGGTCGAGACACCGATGATATCGAGACCCTCGAGGAACGGATCGTCACGCGAGGCCAGACCGATCTGGGTCGAGATCACATCGAAGGTGCCGGCACGAATCAGCCTCAAGGCATCGGCCTGCTTGAGCCCCAGGGTCTCATACTGATTGTAGGTGACTTCAACACCGAGCTCCTCGCTTTCCGTGATCCGATCGACCGCCGCCTTCTCCGGCGGATACTGCTTGGAAGTCGGCAAGGACTGGCTCAAGAGCCGCAATTGCGTTTGGGCTTCCGCCAAGCTCGGGAGAGCGACGAGAAGTCCTGCAAGGGCCAGTGAAGTCACGCGTGAAGGCTGCATCGCTTGGTGTTCTCCGGTGCGCTGATTGATGTCGTACCGTCACCAGCACAGCAAGAAGCGTACCAGCTAGCTCCCGGCCCAGCGGTTCATCGGCACCGCTGCATCGAGACTTTGCTGGTACATTGTGCGGTAATAGGGCTCGAGCCGATCGGCATGCGCCTTGGTCTTGGCCCAATGATCTCGAAGCAAAGGCGCCATGGCCAGGACCTCCTCGCGGATCGCCGCCTCGTCGATGGTCAATACGCGGCCATCCTCGACAACCAGGCGTCCTGCCACGAACACCTTGGCGACCGAGCTGCCGTTCTCGCAATAGACAAGCTGCCGTTCGAGATCGTTGAGCGGCGTGAAGGCGAGGCTGTCGCCGCGCAACAAGGTGAGGTCCGCCAAGGCTCCCGGCTTGAGGACGCCGATCTCGCCCGAAAGACGCATGGCGCGCGCGCCGTGATGAAACGTGCAGTGCAGGATTTCCTCGGCGCGAGGCCAGTCCGCCCATTCCGGGCTCGTGAGATTATGGACCAAGCCCGTCATTTTCATCGCTTGCCACAAATTGAGCGTGTCATCGGCCGCCGCCTCGTCCGTGCCGATGCAAACCGGCACCTCGGCGTTGCGAAGCTTGCGGAATGGCATGATCCCGCTGCCGAGCCGAAGATTGCAAACCGGATTATGGGCCACCGTGCAGCCGCTTTCGGCTATAAGAACAATGTCCTCGTCATCCATCCAGATCCCGTGAATGACCAGCTTGCGCTCATCGAGAGCGCCCGTTTCATGGACATAGCGGACGAGTGATCTGCCGAATTTCTCGTCGCCGAGGACCCGCTGCAGCCGTGTCTCGAGAATATGGATATTGAAGGCAAGATCATGCGCGCCGCCGAGCTGCGTCAGGCTCGAGAGATAGTCGGGCGAAACGCGCTGGGGTGCGGAGCAGGAAACGGCACAACCCAGCCGGCCATTCTCAGCACCGTGCCATCGCTCGATGAACGCCCGATAGATCCTGAGAAGTTCCGCCTCGCTTTGACGCGGTGCCGACGCCATGCGTCGGCGCTCATCCTCCGGCAGAATGTCATGGAGGAAAGGATATTTTTCATACTCCACGAGGGTTGGCTGATCGAGTGCCACGCGCGCGCGCATACCGGTATCGCGATAGGCACCCATGACCGCATCGATCGCCTCATCACTGACGATCGGATTGAAGAACGCATCATCGAGCACGGATGTGATGCCCAGCTTCAGCATCTCGATCGCTCCCAACACCGTTCGCAAATAGTTGAGACGAGGCGGCTCCGGCTTGTCGCCAAGCGGCGGCACTTCATAAAGCATGAAGATCTCGAGCGGTGAGCCGTCGAGACCGCCCTTCATCAAATTGGCCGGCGAATGAAGATGAGCGTTGATCAAGCCCGGAACGGCAATCAGCCCCGTGCAATCGAGGACTTCAGTCTTATCTTTGACCTCGAGGTCCGAGCCGATCGCCGCGATCCGGTCATCCTCAATCAGAATCTCGACGCCCTCGGCCTCGCCAATCGTATCATCCATCGACAAAAGATGAAGGTTCTTGAGCAGCAACAACGATCTCGTCTCCGGTCTTCTCAAAATGGGGTGGTCTGACGTCACTGGCTTCACGGAAAGCCAAACACATGCCAACTCCGATGCGAGCGGTCCCCCGGTTCTCCCGAAAGGCACCGCGCACGAGATCTTTCGAAGGGGCCTT
>CAYPOV010000171.1:0-9855 GCA_964412385.1 uncultured Geminicoccaceae bacterium | reverse complement strand
TCTTCGGCTTCGACGGATACGACAGACGGGATGACGATGTCCTCGATGACCATCTCGTAAAGCCCTGGGTCCAGGGACTCGATGGTCTTCATTGTTGAGGCAACTTCCGTGTGCTCGCGCTTGGCGACCGAGGAGGACACGAAGATGCCGAGATGGCCAACTTTCTCATGCACCATATAGATGATGCGCTGGCCGGCGAGCTTGATTTCCTCTTCCGAGGCATAAGCGTCGACGATCCAATTGAGCGCTTGCTGCGGCGGCGTGATGTTGTCGCCCCATGAGGCGAAGGTGATGATCGGAGCGCGGATGTTCTTGACGTTGATGAAACGGCCGGGCTCCAGTTCCGCGTCGCCGCGTGCCAATCGATTGCCGACAAACAGGTTTTCGACGATCCAGCGGATCTCCGCCTCGGTCATCCAAAAATAGCCACCCCACCATTTCTGGAATTCGAGGAAGCGCGGCACGCCTTTATCGATGCTGCGGAACAAATCATAATACTGGCTGAAGAAATTGCGCGACGGATTGAGCTGTTCGAAATTTTGAACCAGCCAGGCCCCGTCGAATTTGCCGCCCGAGAGATCTGCGATGACAAGTGCCGGCAGCACTCCACCCAAGAGCCCGCCATTGTAGCGCATGGGGTTTTTGCCGACCGTGCCCGACCAGTATGACATGGGCGAGCCATTGAGGACGATCGGGCCTGTGATGTCGGGATTGGATGCCGCCAGTAGTGCCGTTGCCCAGCCGCCCTGGCAATTGCCGATGATGATGGGCTTGTTGCTGTCGGGATGGAGGCGCTGGATCTCCCGGACGAAAGTAGCTTCGGCGCGCATCACATCGGCAAGCGTTTGGGTCTCAACGGGATCAGGCGTGAATGACACAAAATAGACCGGATGGCCCTTCTTGAGGGCCACACCAACTTGGCTATCCTGCTTGAAGCCGCCGATGCCGGCACCGTGGCCGGCGCGCGGATCGATGATCACATAGGGCCGTTTTTCGTCGATCGTCTTGACACCCTCCGGCGGGACGATCCGCAACAGGCGGTAATTGCAGGGCCGCTCGAACTCCCGGGCGTCCATAGCGACTTCATAGTCATAGACCAGCACCGGCGGGCAACCTGCTGCCTCATGCTCGAGAAAGGCGTCGCCGCGCTGTCGGAACGCGTCCAAAAAGAGATAGCTGCGTTGGATGACGTCTTTCCAATATTCATGGGCGGCCGTGGCGAGCTCTCCTAGAGAAAGCGCTGAAGTCGCCGATAGCGCCTGGGTGAAGTCGCCGGTCCAGTGTGTCCCGCGCTTTTCATGATCGGCGCTGATGCGATCGAGGTTTTGCGCAAGCGCGTGGATGATGATTGAAGCCTGGCGTCCGCCGAACTCGGCCTGGTTCGTGGCGTCGCGGCTGCGACGTGCTGCCGTGTCCGATTGTGTATGACTCGCAAGGTCCATCAAGAAGCGGGGATCGGCAAAGGGCGGAAAAATGGTTTCCGGCATGGAAGTCTCCAATCGGGCACAGACGTCTAAGAGCTGAGCAAGTTGCGCACTCTTATGAGGGCGTTTCGTGACAGTTCGGTTACGGCATCGTCCCGCCGCTAACGATTAGGTCTTGCCGTCCTGGTGCGAGGCTTTGACTATCGCCCTAGGCAAACAGATTTGGGCAGGTTGGCAGCGATGAGTGACCTTATCAGCCTCGCGGCGAGGCGATTTCCCGACCTTTCCGTTCGTGAACGCGATATTCTGGCACGTGCGTCACTGTCCGATCCGAATTTCCTGCACACAGCGGAGCATGCCGAACAAGACGGGCTTGCCCGAATTGTCCGGATGCCCACGGATCCCCGAGATGAAAAGTTGTTCCAACGCACAATGAGGATCTTGAAGCGACGTTCGACCTTCGCCTACGCACCCAAAGTGCGATCTTCATTGATTTCGTGGCTGGTTTCGTCAGAGGAGACCCGCAGTCTGGTACCCTGTCCCTGGGTCGAAGTGACCGATTGCGTAATCGACGACACGATCCGTCTCGGCCATGACAAAGCGCATACGGCACTCGGTCTGCGGCGAGCATGGCTCAAACGCGGCATTATTCTGAGATACGCGGATTTCCGCAATCTCTCGTTTTTTCACGTGCGGATCGATGCAACACGAGAGAAAGACCCAGAGGGCCTTCGCGACCGGTCGGAGCCACCGGACGAGCGCGAAAAGCAGCATGGTGTCGCCATCATCGCCGAGTCGTTATCGTTAGACGGTACCGCCGCCTTTGATCGATGCCTGATCAACGGTGCCATCTATGCACCGGGGATCACGACAAAGAGTGGCGACATTAACATAAGCCGTAGCTTTGTGCGGGGGTCCATCGACCTCTCCTACGCCAAATTATCCGGCAACTTCTTTCTGACCTCTGTCTCGGTTCGCGCGACGCCGATCTATCGCAGTCAACATGAAGATTCGACGTCTGCGGCGTTGGAGATGACGGGTGCATCAATCACCCGCGATTTTGCTTTGTCTGCTTATTTGAGCAACAACAATCAGGTTGACGAAGCCTCGGAAGTTCTGGGTCAACTCCGATTGGTGCAAATGCAAATTGGCGGCTCTTTGGCGATCTCCGGCACGAATTTATTCGCGGAACGCGCCGATCGTGCATGGAAAAGGGGAAGACGAGATGCACGTCGATCCGATAATGTGCCCGAGACAATATCCGCATCGAGCGTTAGAATTTCTGGAAATCTTCGCTTGGCTGATGGTACGCAATGCAATGGTTCTGTCGATTTCCTCGATCTGAGCGCACATTCCGTAACCGTCGATCTTGGCTCGTTGCTTACACTTCAAGGGAGCAGGCTTTGTCTCGATGATACTAATGTTCAAAATCGGTTGGAACTCATCAACACGCCACAAATAAATAACAGCGAGGCACCAAAACAAGAAAGATCAAATGTCCAAGCCGAAGACGCTCGGCAGCAGTTGCGGCAAGCACGAACAAGGATCTTGTTGCGCAGTGCACGAACGAGAATTTTTCAATGTGATTCGCACTGCTGGCCTCAAAAAGGCTGTCTTTTCATCGAGGGCTTCAAGTACGAAAAACTCGAACCGGGCTCCGATTCCGACTGGACCAAATTCATCAAGCTACAGTCACGGTTTTACCCTTCGAATTACGACACGCTGGCACAGTTCTGGCGAAGCCAGGGATTTGATGTTCGCTATACAGAGACGCTCGTTGAAAAGGAAAAATCAAGATTGAAGAGCTATTCAATCGAAAGAATTGGACTTTTTAGCTACTTCTATAATTCTATAAAAGATTACCTTTGGTACATTGTTTCTGATTTCGGCTACAGGCCCTCTAGATCTGTATTTTGGCTCGTGATGTTATGGATTGCGACAACGTACATACTATTTCAGGCGCATCGAACAGAGTTCATTGTTGTAGAGGTTGAGCAAGAATCAATCTCGACCGAAATCCCGAACTACGATGATGACTTTAGTTCGATCGAGGTGCGACGACGAAGCCAGAATGACTCAGAGCGTCAAGTCGATCCGTTCAATCCGCTCATAGAAGCTCTCCAGCTAGCGCTTCCCATCGTCAAGTTTCCGCATACCGAGGAATGGTCGATCAATCTCGAAAAAGGCGATGTGGTTCCGTGGCTCGCTAAGTATCATCTCGAGGCGACTTGGGGTCAGGTTCTGCGTTGGTATAGCTGGGCCGCGACGGGGCTTGCCTGGTTCTTTGGCATTTTCTTCGCGGCCGCAGTCGCCGGACTTACTCGCAAAGACTAAGGGCCTGTTCTAGCTGGCACCGCTAAGCATTGCATCGTGTTCTCAGTATTGCCTTTCATTTTGATTGTGGCATGTTGCCGATACCAACTAACAAGGAGGCTGAACCATGGCGTTCACCAAATGGTATACACGCCGCCGGGTGCTTGGCACCACCGCGGCTATGGGTGCCGCAACCCTCGTGCTTCCGGGCAAAGCACCGGCCCAAGGCGGCAACAAGCCGTTCGATGGCGAGACGATCAATGTCTCGAGCTTCAGCGGTCCGTACCCGAAGATGCTCGAATCCTATGTTCCGGAATTTACCGAACAGACAGGCATCACCGTCAATTATGAGCTGCCGGCGTTCCCGGTCTACAATCAAAGGGCCGATCTCGAGCTTTCGATGCAGGGCTCGGCCTATGACGTTCTGAACGTTACCTTTATTTATACGGCACGTTGGATCGGCGCCAATTGGTTCACGCCTCTTGAAGACTTCCTCAACGATCCGAACAAGACGCCCGAGGATTGGAATTTCGGTGACTTCCTCCCCGGCACCTTGACGCCCATGAAGAACCAGCAGGGCCAGCTCTTCGGTATTCCCTGGATCGCCGATACCATGATGATGGCCGCCTATCGCATGGACCTTATGGACAAGATGGGTATCAAGATGCCCACTACGTTCGAAGAACTCGAGGAGGCAGCCAAAGCGACCAACGGCGCCGCCCCTGGTCTTGCAGGCTACGCCAATGAGAACCACCACGGCTGGACATGGCCGCCATTCTTGCAAGGCTATGGCGGCGACGTATTCGTTGATCCACCCGACAATCTGATGCCGGCTCTCAATTCGCCGGCAGGCGTCGAAGCTGGCAAATACTTCGCCAATTTGCTCAGCTCCTATGGCCCTGACGGCATCCTCTCCTGGGGATATGACCAGCTTGTGGCTGCCTCCAAGCGCGGGGCCTACAATCTTGTCACCTTCAACCATGCCTTCATCATTCAGGCTGGCCAAGATCCGAATAGTGTCGTGAAGGATACCTGCGCGTTCGGGCTTTTCCCCGCCGGTCCAGAGGGTGCAAAGCCTGGTGTGGCCATTCACGCCTTCGGTATTCCGGTTGGCTCCAGAAAGAAGGACGCCGCTTGGGAATTCATCAAATGGTCGCTCTCCAGGGACATGATGCAAAGGGTCATGCTCGAGAAGGGTTATGGCTCGGTCACGCGGAACTCCTTGATTGAAACGCCGGAATTCAAAGAGCGCATGATGGTCAATGGCTACGACACGGCGAAGCTCTATGTCGACACCATCGATCTTGCGGCGGAAGGCTACATGACCTACCGCACGATCGACATTTATCCGCAGGTCGACAAGCAGATCGACAAGGCGATCGAGAACATCGCTTCGGGCCAGTATTCGCCTGAAGAGGCGATGAATTTGGCACAGGAGAATGCCATTGCCGATGTCCGCCGCGCCGGCAAAGACATCTAAAGGGCGTGGGGGAGGACGCAATGAGAAGAGGCTTGACCTTTGGCTGTTGCTGATTCGTTGAGCCTCGCTCACACAACGATGGGACCCAGTTGGGAGTCGCGTCGTCAGCGCGCCTTCATGATGGGATTATTGCCGGCGCTGATCGTTTTGGCCGCCATTACAATTGCGCCGGCAATTTATTTGGTCGTTACCTCGCTAACACCGCTAAACCTCACTAATCCCGGCACAGCGGGCGATTTCTCGGATCCCGCCCGCAATTATGTCGAAGCCTTCAATGATCACCGGTTCATCCATTCGGTGATCATTCAAGTTCAACTCTCCGTCGCGACCGTCATCACCCAATTGCTGATCGGCCTGGGTGTGGCTTTGTTGTTACACGCACGCTCGAGCATATTGAACTTTATTAGGACCGCGTTCCTTGTTCCGATGGTGCTGCCGCCCATTGTTGTGGCCCTCATTTGGAAAGTCATTTACACGCCCGATATCAGCCCGATGCACCGGGCACTCAATTTTTTCGGCCTGCCGATCAGCTCGCTGATCACCAACCCCGATACCGCACTTTGGGCGATCGCTTTTGCCGAAACCTGGGAATGGTTTCCGTTCACCATGCTGATGGTCTTGGCGACCCTGCAAACCATTCCGGATGAGCCGATCGAGGCGGCGAAGATCGACGGTGCCAGCTCCTTGCAACTCTTCTGGCACGTCACCTTGCCCTATTTGCGCGGCACGCTGGTCGTCGCCGGATTGTTCCGCCTGATCGACAGCATCAAGGCGTTTCCGCTGATTTACGTGCTCACCAATGGCGGCCCGGGCTCGGCCACCGAAGTGACCAATTATTATGCCTTCGTTCAGGCTTTCAATTTCTCGGTGTGGGGCTACGCCAGCGCAATTGCGACCTTAATGGTGATCGGAGTGTTTCTTGCCAGTTGGATGATTGCGCGCTTGGGCGGGGACCCTGCGTTCCATGAGTAGTACGGTCGATCAGACGCGCGTGGCACCTGCTGCAGAAGCGCCGGTTATCGACTACGCACGACGTCAACGCAACGGCCGCCGGATTCGCCACATCTCGGCAATCGCCATTCTCATCATTGTGCTGTTCCCGTTTTTTTGGATGCTGCAGATGTCGATCCGGCCGACGGCCGACATCTTCGCGTTCAAATGGGCGTTCACCCCTACATTCGAGCATTATGCAGCTCTATGGACGGGGCATTTTACGCGGTCGTTTTGGAATAGTGTCGTAACCAGCACGACCTCGACACTCTTCTCGATGTTGTTGGGCGTGCCGGCTGCTTATACACTGTCGCGGGCTCGCTTTCGCGCCAAACGGCAAATTGCGCTTTGGGTGCTCGCCACCCGCATGGCACCGCCGATCGCGTTCACGATCCCCTTCTTTCTGGCCTACCGCTATATCGGCTTGACCGACAATGTATGGGGTCTGGCCCTCATCTATGTCACCTTCAATTTGGCGCTGGTGATGTGGATGATGCAGACCTTCTTCGATAGCGTTCCCAAAGCCCTCGAAGAAGCGGCGTGGATCGATGGCTGCAGCGTTTGGGGTGCTTTTCGAAGAATTACCCTGCCGCTCGCCGCACCGGGCCTCGCCGCGACAGCCGTCCTATGCTTCATCCTTTCCTGGAACGACTTTTTCTTTGCTCTCATCCTCACAAGAAGCCAGGCGCAAACGGCCCCCGTCGCCATTGTCAACTTCCTGCAGTATGAAGGTTGGGAATGGGGCAAGATCGCCGCAGGCGGAACGCTTGTCATGCTCCCCGTCGTCGTCTTCACGATCCTTGTGCGCACCTACCTCGTCCGCGGCCTCACGGCAGGCGGCGTGAAAGACTAGCGCGGAGCCGACACCGCTCAGCAACGTTTACAATCGGAATAAGTCGGAATGGCACATGTTCGGATGGGCCATTTCCGAACGCGCAATCGCCATTGTGGTTTGTGCTCCTGAGTTGTCGCCGCGACGAGATGGTTCGAGCTGTTCGTTTTTCCGCGGTTGTCGTGATGTTGATCTTCGTGCGCACTTAGCTCGTCCGCGATGTCACTGCGGGTGGCGCAATGAATACGGATTGTATTCGTTTTTGAATTCAAGTGCCGTGCGCGCAGTAAAAGCCCCCTGGCCAATGGTCCATTGGACAGGGGCGTCATCGAGCGCAGACTATGCGAGATCGCGTTTGCGCCTTGCCCGCTCGCCGATCTTCTGTGTCCCGCAATTTGGAGAAAGGTTCAAAACCGAGCCGATTCTTTTGGACTCAGCCGAGACGGCTTCAAACAGCGCCTGGACCGACGACTAGCGAAGGGTCAAAAGGAGGTTGAATGCTTGGGCCAGACGTTAGAGAGAGTGCGATCAAAATTACTCCTCGATCATGTGCCCAGTTCAAGTTAGCAATGCGCTAAAGGAGAAGGGGGAGTGTTCGGGGTGGCCATTTCCGCAAGCGCCATCGCCCTTGCCGTTTGCGTCAGTGTTGTTGGCGGCTTGGCCAAAGGCTTGACTGGTCTTGGTGTCCAGGCTCTGAGCATTCCAGCACTCGCTCTTGTGGTTCCCCTCGAAATTGCTATTGGTCTCGGTATTGCTCCGGCCTTCTCGAGCAGCCTTTATCAGGCGTTCTTCATCGGCAAATTCAAAGTAATTTGGCGCCGCACGCTGATGATTGTGCTGCCCTGCTGTGCGACGTTGTTCCTTGGTACGGCCATCCTCGCTAATGTCGATCGCGTTCTTCTCGCGGGCGTGCTTGGGATCATCCTCTGCATCTATGCCCTCTACGCGCTGTCACGACCCGCACTACCGCCTATCGGCGGCAAGGAACCATGGCTCTCGCCGATTATCGGCGCGATCACAGGCATTGCCGGTGGTGCGACCGGCATGTTTATCATGCCAGCAGCTCCATACTTCCAACTTCTGGGGTTTCGACGAGATGAGTTGGTTCAAGCAGTTAGTCTTGCGGCGGTGATCGTGATGCCGATCCTGGCCTTCGCACTTAACCGTAACAACCTCATTACCCAACCTGTTGGCCTCATCTCGCTCGCGCTCGTCGTTCCAACTTTTGTCGGCCTTTACTTTGGCGCGCGCTTGAGAGAAAGGCTCTCCGAGGTCCTCTTTCGTAAACTATTTGTCTTCATGCTGCTGCTACTAGGTATTGCAATCACCGCCCGGAATTTTTTCTAGGAGGGTCAATGATGGCCAGCCATGTGGTGGCCTAAGGTTGTGCGATCGGCCTCGCCCGAGGCCGCCTGATAGACGATCTTGCCTTCGCTCATCACCAGAATCTGGTCCGCAAGCTCGAGGATTTCGTCGAGATCTTCGCTCACCAGCAAGACGCCGGCACCGCGATTACGCGCTGCCACGAGTTGCGAGCGGATTTCAGCGACGGCCGCGAAATCGAGGCCAAAGCACGGGTTGGCGACAATCAGAAGCTCGACTTCGCCTGAAAGCTCGCGTGCCAGAACGGTGCGCTGGACATTGCCGCCTGATAGGGTTGCAATCGGTGCGTCTTTGGACGCGGTTTTGATGGCATAAGCGCCAATCAAGTGGCGTGCTTCATTGGCGATACGCCCCGTCTCGAGCCAGATGCCGCCAACGCTATCGAAGTCACGAAAAGCGAGGTTCTCCGCAACCGACATTCGCGGCACGGAGGCATTGCGAAGCGGCTCCTCGGGCAGGCAGCGCACCTTGTGCTCCTTGGCATCGGTGCGGCTCATGCCATAGAGCTCGCCTTTGACAATGACCTCGCCACTGTCTTTCTCACGCTGCCCGCCGAGCACTTCGACGAGCTCGGTCTGGCCGTTGCCGGAGATCCCGGCAATACCGACAATTTCGCCGCTGTGAACATACAGACGGTCGATGGCAATTCCCCTCAAGCCGCTGGAATCACGGGCCTTGAGGTCATGGACGGCCAGGACAGGCACCTGTCGAGGCTTGCCGGCGCGCTCGGCACTTTGGGGGAGTTCCGCATCGCCGATCATCATGGCGGCAAGATCGGCTTGGCTGAGATCGGCAACCGCACCAGACCCGGCGAACTCGCCTTTGCGCAAGACAGTGACGTGATCAGCATAGCCAAAGACCTCGCGGAATTTATGGCTGATCATCAAGATGGTAAGCACACCCTCTCGAGTGAGACCGCGCAGCAAACTCAGCATCTCATCCGCCTCGTCGGGTGTTAGCACCGAGGTCGGCTCATCGAGGATCAAGAAGCGTCGATCGAGGTAGAGTTGCTTGAGGATTTCAGTCTTTTGGCGTTCGCCTGCGGAGATATCGCTGATGCGTGCGTCGATGGGCACGGCAAACGGTGTGCGCGTCATAAATTCCTCGAGGGCCGCACGCTCCTTCTTCCAATCGATCACCGAAGGCACGTCAAATCGTGCCATCACCAAATTTTCGGCGACGGTCATGGCAGGAACTAGCGTGAAGTGCTGATACACCATGCCGATGCCGAGTGTGTGAGCATCCTTGGGATTGTGGATCAGACGCTCGGCGCCGTCGACTTCGATCCTTCCGGAATCGGCGTGGTAATAGCCCATAACGCATTAGACCAAGGTCGACTTGCCGGCGCCGTTCTCACCTAAGAGTGCGTGAACGCTTCCGGGCTGGACATCGAGGCTCACCTTGTCGAGTGCCGTAAAGCTGCCGAAACGCTT
>CAYPOV010000170.1:0-9958 GCA_964412385.1 uncultured Geminicoccaceae bacterium | reverse complement strand
GGGCCACGAGCCAGCGCCCATGGCACAAGGCCGACGGCGAACTCTGCTGAGCATTCTCTTGATCATCGCCGTCGCGATGATCGGCATTACGATGGTCACATGGCGGTATCTCCTCGACCAAATGGATCGGCCCGGCCCCCTCACAAACGATGCAATCGTGACAATCCCCCGGGGGGTGGGATTTTCGGAGATCACGAGAATTCTCAGCGATGCGGGTGCGCTCGACGATGCCTTCGCGTTCCGCATTATGGCGCGCCTCACCAGCCGTGATCGAAACCTCAAGGCCGGTGAATATGCGATCGCTGCCGATGCGAGTCCCAATGCTATCCTCGACGCATTGGAATCAGGCGACAGCATCCTCTATCCGATCACCGTCCCGGAGGGATTTACCGTTTATGAGGTGTTTGAGCGTCTGGAGGAGGCCAACATCTTAACGGGTGACCTGCCGCCGGACCTTCCCGAGGAAGGCTCGCTTCTTCCGGAGACCTATCTCGTTGCACGCGGCGAATCACGTACAGTGCTGGTCGATAGAATGAGCCGCGCAATGGTTGACCTGCTCGACGAAGTCTGGGAGCGCCGCGCCGATGATTTGCCGCTCCTATCGAAACAAGAGGCGCTGATACTTGCCTCAATCATCGAAAAAGAGACCTCTATCCCGGAGGAGTATCCGATCGTTGCAGGCGTGTTTGCCAATCGTCTGAAACGCGGGATGAAGCTGCAAACCGATCCGACCGTGATCTACGCCCTGACAGAAGGTGAGGGCAGTCTTGAGCGCCGCCTGACGCGTGATGATCTTCAGGTCAACGACGAGTACAATACCTATATGATTGATGGTTTGCCCCCGGGACCCATTGCCAATCCCGGACGAGCAGCACTCGAAGCCGCTGTCAATCCTGCTAAGACTGATTACCTATTCTTTGTCGCCGATGGCACGGGGGGCCACGCGTTTGGCCGCACGCTTGAAGAGCACAATCGCAACGTAAGGCATTGGCGGCGCGTACGAGACAAACCACGCGTACGCACACCCATTCCGGTACCGAGACCGTCAGTGCAGGGTTAATGGATTGTGTCACCAACAATCACGTGCCTTCGTCAAACTTTATGCGGGAAAACAGAAGGTCGACGAGTGCGGGTGGCAGTGTTCCAAACAACCAGGCAACCACATAGATCGGCCAGGGGAACGCTATTCGCGCACGCCTGTATTCAATGCCCTTAATAATCCTATCGGCTGCCTTCTCTGGAGTGGTAATCAGAGGCATCGGAAAAGGATTGGACTCGGTTAGGGGTGTTGCGACGAAGCCTGGGCAAATAACGCTGACATCAATGCCTTCAGGTTTGAGAAGTGGACGTAAGGCTTCTCCATAAACACGAGCACCTGCTTTCGATGCCGAATAGGCCGGAGCAGCCGGAAGGCCGCGAAAACCTGCAAGCGACGCCAGGATCGCGATCTGGCCATGCCGCCGTGCCCGCATCAATGGAAGAGCAGGTTCAATCGTGTTCATTACCCCCAAGAGATTGATGCGGATGATCTCCTGCCGGGCCTTTTCCGGCGTCGTCGTACCCGCCGCCCCGGCATTGGCGATAATGAGATCAAGCGGAGCCCAATCGTCCGCCTCACGAACGTGAACTGCCATGGCGTCCGCGTCTCGAATATCGGTGAGCCTCTGTTGGACCTCAGCCCCCCGAGTTTGACATGCCCTTGCCGTTTCATTCAGGCGATTCGCATCGCGTCCCATAATGGTGAGCCGTGCGTTCTCGAAGGCAAGAGCCTTAGCAATCGCTGCCCCCAAGCCACTACTTGCTCCTGTGATAAGGGTATGTCGCATCGTACGGGCTTCAGTCGACGGCCTGGCGGCGCTAGTACTCCCGATCATCAACGCAAAGCTTGGATATGCGCATCCCATGACCCTCATCGATATGACGCAGCTCGCTCCGGGTCGGCGGCGTGGCCTTATGTTGGTAATGTCATCTCCATCTGGAGCAGGCAAGACTTCGATCAGTCGTGGTCTGCTTGATCGAGATCGGGATTTGATGCTGTCGATCTCGGTGACGACACGGCCACAGCGGCCCGGAGAAATCGATGGCCGCGACTATCATTTCATCGACCGGCAGCGTTTTGAGGAGATGGCTGAAGGTGGCGAATTGCTTGAGTTTGCCGAAGTCTATGGCAATGGCTACGGCACGCCCAAGCTTGTCGTCGAGCAAGCCCTCAGCGAGGGGCGCGATGTGCTCTTCGACATTGATTGGCAAGGCGCTCAGCAACTTCGCGAAGTCTCCGCCGATGATATGGTGGGCATATTCATCCTCCCGCCGACCTTGAATGAACTTGGATCGAGACTAAGAAGCCGAGCCCAGGACTCGGACGAAATCGTCGCCTATCGCTTAAGCCAGGTGGCAAGCGATATCACTCACTACGCGGAATATGACTATGTTCTGATCAACCGCGATCTTGAAGAGAGCATCAAAGCGGCGCACGTCATTTTGGCCGCGGAGCGCCTTAAGCGGAGGCGTCTGCCTGGTATTGGTCAGTTCGTGGCACAGTTCCGCAAGGTCCCTTGAGCCATCAAAGCTGTCTTTCCGAAGCGAGAATGCGAAGAAAATCTTCGAGAAAAAGGTTCTCGGCGCGCAATGTCGGATCGATCCCCGCATTGCGCAACAGGATCTCCGGATCATCGGTAAAGGATTTGAGGGAGGCTCGCAGCATTTTGCGGCGCTGTCCGAATGCTGCCGCGGTGAGCTGCGACATGCGTTTCCGCTCGTCGATCGCGGGGATCGGTGACCTAGGAATGAAGACAATGACGCTCGAACTTACTTTGGGCGGCGGGATGAAGGCCCCGGGAGGCAAATCGAACGCGCGGCGAACTTCGCAGAGCCATTGCGTGATGACCGCAAGACGACCGTAAGCTTTGCTGCCGGGTTCTGCGACAATGCGATCGCCGACTTCTTTTTGAAACATCAACACCATCGATCGGATGCGTTCGAGCTGGTTCAACCAGCCCATCAAGAGTGGGGTCGCTATGTTGTAGGGTAGATTGGCGACGATCGAGACATTGTCGTGGCATTGGAGGGCTTGCCACTGAAGCGCGTCCGCCTCGACGATTTCGAGCCGTTCGCCTGCATGGGCCTTGAGATCTTGGAGGGCAGCAACGCAACGGTGGTCGCGCTCGACAACGATCAGCTGAGAAGCATCTGCATTGAGTAGAGCGCGTGTCAGCCCCCCCGGACCAGGACCGATTTCGACGACGGTCGATGATGTAATGTCGGGGGTGAGCGCGGCGATTCGCTTGAGAATGGTAGGATCAAAGAGAAAATGCTGGCCGAGTCTTTTGTCGGCTTGGAGGCCATAGTCTCTGATGACATCTCGAAGAGGGGGAAGCCGCTCGGCCTCGCTCGCTCGAC
This sequence comes from uncultured Geminicoccaceae bacterium, assembly GCA_964412385.1. Taxonomy (GTDB): domain Bacteria; phylum Pseudomonadota; class Alphaproteobacteria; order Geminicoccales; family Geminicoccaceae; genus JBGSYN01. The sequence goes on along the minus strand of CAYPOV010000170.1, from coordinate 6,559 downwards.
AATCAAATGACGTCAGGTTCGCACCCGGACATCAATGAAGGCATCCTTGCGGAGATCGCGGAGATAGCGGTTGGCTTGACGCTCGAGAACATCATTTTCAAGACGGGCTCTGACCTCGTTACGAAGGGCTTGATTCGCATCGCCACTTTCACGGTCGCATACCATCAAGAGGTAGATGGCGCCGGGCCCCCGAATGGGTGCGCTAATCTGGGAAACAGGTAGTGCCTCGACGGTGCCGACGATCTGCGGTGGGAGGTCTTGTGGAAACGTCCAGCCCAGCTGAACGGCCTCCATGTAGCCAACGCTCTCGGCCGCCGCGGTCATATCCTCGCAATTGTCGATACCATCACGCAAATTAGATGCTGCGGCTTGCATTTGCTCGATTTCACTCTCTCCAGCTTCTGGAGGAAGGTTGAAGACGAGTTGTGCGAGGTTGACGCGATCCGAAGGCATCGCTTCCGACGTCACCCGACGATCACGAAGCATATAAAGATTGACCCCTGCTTGAGTGCGGATCGGCGGCGAAATGTCTCCGACACGAAGTTGCATGATCGGATCGCGAAGCCCTTCAATCAAGAGAGACGATGGGACCCATCCAAGGTTCCCGCCTTGCGCAGCAGAGGGTGATGCCGAAACTTGCCGGGCAATCTGGGCGAAAGTGTCCGGGGAATCCACCTGCGTCGCAATATCGCTTGCCGACCTCAACACCTCGACTTCATTTTCGGGCGAATAGATGGGGAGCACGATTTCAGAAAGCAGCAGCTCCTCATCAACCGTGTTGGCACCTGCCTCGACCGCAAAATTGACCTGGTCCTCAGTCACGACGACCTGAGGTCGTATTCGAAGATTGATGATCGTCGACCAAGCGATCTGTGCACGAAGTTGCTGGTCCAATGCCTCGAGGTCGATGTCGTTCTGGAGAAGATATCGCCGAAGCTGATCCACGCTGACATCGTTGTTGGACGCGAGCGTGGCAAAGGCCGTGTCGAGATCGGCTTGCGTGACTTCAAAGCCGAGGCGTTCGGCCTCTTGGATCTTGAGCGTATCGTCGATGTATGACTGCAAAACCTGAGGAAAAAGTTGCTGCCGTGCTTCGATGGTGTCGGGAAGTCCGCTTGAAATCAGGACGATCTTCATTCGCTCATTGAGATCTTGAGACGAGATGATGTCGTTGTTGATGATCGCCGCAATGCGTTGTGCTGACTGCGCATAGGTTAGGCTTGGCACAGTAATCATGATGGCCAAGGCAACCAATCGGCCTAGGACATTTGCCCAGATTGTGCCTTTGTCATCAAACCGGATGGTCATAGTCGTCAATCTAGTTGCTCGTCCCTGTCTCAAGTGATCCGAGGTTCTTCAAGGCTATTCGAATGGCAAACGTGGTCTCGTCTTCAAGTTCGCCAAGGGTCGTGAAGCGCTTTTCAAGCCCCATCACGAGAACCAGGCAAGGGTCATTGTAAATCAATCCGAAGCTGTTCGATATGGCTTGGTTCGACTGCAGGTCACGTCTTGTCTGGATATTGATCGCGAGTTTCTTGGTGAGCTGCATTTGCAGGCCGGCGATGATCTGTTCGCGCTCGTCCACGCGTTCGCCGGGAAGATCCTCGATCAGCTTGATGTAGTTGAAGTTGGCACGGAAGGCCCGAGGACCCAGGGAAAGATTGAGATCGTTGCGCCTGAAATTGAGATTCTCCCGGGCAAGCCGGAAGCGATAGCTTAGATTGAGAAAGCTCGAGGGCCGAAAATCCACTCGGCCGACATAATCCGAGAAAGTCTTGTCGAGCCCGGAATTCTCCGGAAATGGCGACGTCTCTCGACTATAATTTTGGCCGAAGACACCGCTGATCCGAAGCGCACGCGGACCTTCGGAGCTGAATTCCAGACCGTAGGCGGCATGAAAACCCTCCTCAACACGGTCGATGCCGGGAAAACGGCTCTCCTCGAAGAGATTCGATTCATCGAATTCGAAGACAAGGCTGTCCTCATTGGGAATTTGATTGAGGTTACCACTAGGGTTCGACCAGGCCAGCGTGACACGGGGCTCAATGACATGGCGCCAAGTCTCAGTCTGTCCAGCAAGTGGCCATCCCCATTTGAGCGAAACCGCAGGGAGAACACGGCCCACCGTGTTGTTGCCGCCTTCCGAGCTGAAGGTGCTGGGATCGCCTTCGGTGTTGTAGACGTCGCCGCGCAAAGAGGTGCGCAAGGTGTAAGTGTCACCTATCGGTCCGATGAAGGGTAGCTCCCAGCCACCTTCGACGGAGAATCTGCGCGTATCCAGTCCATCAGTTCGGATCAATGAAAGTGCACTGGTTTCAGTCGTGAAGCGCGAACCCCAGCGATAAGGGGTTAGGGTATTGGAGTAGCGGGCTTCAGGCAGGACAATGGGGATCTGTCCTTGTGGATCGTTGAGCAACAGACTCTGAAAATAATAACCAGAAACGTCGAACGCTTCTCGCTCCCTGAAGCGTTGGACGTAGGCCGTGTTGGTGAGGACGTTGCCGCGCGGTAGCGAGTAGCGTTCGAGAAAACTATTGTCGCTGGCCAAATCGACGGTGAATCCGGCATTGAACTCGTGGTCGAGATCATAGAAGCCGAAGGAACGGAAGTTTCCTCTGAATTCCTGCCCCTGATCACTCTCGTCCGGATTGCTTGCATAAGCATCGGTGTAGGTGAAGTTGCCGGAGACAATCGTTGACGCAACGCGATCGACGCCTCGGCTGTCTCGGCCAAGATTGGAAAGATCGCGAAATTCGCCTCCGAGGAGAATGCCGGCGCCCGACGTAAACGTCGGATTGATGGTGACATCCTGACTTGGACCGAGATCGATAAAATAAGGTGTCAGCATGGTGACACCAAGCTCGGAGCTGGTGCCAAAAGTCGGCGTCAAGAACCCGGTCTTGCGATCAACTGTTGGGTCCGGATGATCGAAGTAAGGCGTGTAGGCGATGGGCACGCCCAAAAACTCGAACGTCGCATCGTAATAGGTGATGGTGCGATCTTCGCGGTTGTGGACGACCTCGTTGGCGCGGATCTGCCAAAGAGGAGCCCGATCGCTCTCCTGACAAACCTCGCAGGGGCTGTAGACCGCATTTTGCAGGATTGTGAGATTGCCTTCGCGCCGAGTGGCTTTGACGGCGGCCAAACGCGAGTTATCCTCGAATAAAATAGCAACGCCTTCGACAAAGCCGTCTTTCAGGGCGCCATCAAGATCCAGCTCGTCGGCAAACATGGCGTCGCCGTCCGAGCCGACGAGAACGATATTGCCACGCGCGGTTACCCGATCGAGCGCCTGATTGTAGGTGATCTCATCAGCGATGAGCCGCTCTTCTTCCCTCGTCAGCTCGACATTGCCGCGTGCGGTTACCGTGTCGCGCTCGGTATCATAGGTGATGTTGTCCGCTGTGATGAGTACCGGAAGCTGACCCTGATCGTCTTGGGCCGGGGCAGGGCCTGCCCAGAGCGCTGTCCAAAGCAAGGCACCCAAAATCATACAAGAGCGTAGGCTTGCCATCAGGTGGCAGCGCCGATCATCAATTAGCCCCGCCTGGTTGCTGGAGCGCCGAAAGGATCGATCGCGGCACTCGCCTTGCGGCGCAGATCGGTGGTAGGTGTCCGGTGATAAGGCTTTGGATTGGAGTAGTTTGAATGAAGGTGCGCTTCGTCAAGGATGAAATTCCGGCTTCCGGGACGGTCGTGGCCATTGTGTCGCCAGACGGTGGGATGTCCGATGCAGCGCGCGAGGTCAACGATAAGAGTGGCGGCTTGGTCAAACGAGCGCTCGAGTCTTCCGGAAAGGAGGCGAAGGTGGGCAGCCTCATCAGCCTGTTTCTCCCAGCCAATCTCGACTACACGCATTTGGTTTTAATGGTCATGGGCACTGAAACCACGCCCACGGCACTCAATCTCGAGGAACTCGGTGGCCAGCTCGCCATGAAGCTCAAGAGCCTCAATGTGAATGAGGTTGCGATCGGCGCCTCCAAAGGACTCGAGGTCAACCAAGATCCGGACTTCGTTGCCGCCAAGCTGGCTGCTGGTGCGCTCTTGCGGAGCTATCGCTTCGATAAGTATCGCACATCAAACGATGACGAGGGCAAAGCCGAGCAAACGGAGCTCGTATTCATGGTGAGCAATCCGGAGCATGACGAGTTTGCCCGTGTTCGCGCACAGACGGATGCCGTTTTCAAGAGCCGCGATATCGTCAGCGAACCCGCCAATGTCATCTATCCTTTAACCTTCGCCGAAGCTTGCGCAGAGCTTCGCAAGCTCGACGTCGAGGTCGGTATCTATGACAAGCACGAGCTCGAAGAACTCGGCATGCGCGCACTTTTGGCCGTCAACCAAGGCAGCGCCAAGGAACCCAGGGTGGTGACGATGCGCTGGCACGGGGACGGTGATGCCAAACCTGTGGCCTTTGTCGGCAAGGGTGTCTGTTTCGATTCGGGCGGTCTATCCCTCAAACCCGCTGCCAGCATGCAGGACATGAAGACCGATATGGGAGGCGCCGGTGCTGTCTACGGCGCCATGTACGCCCTCGCAGCACGCAAGGCGCGAGCCAATATCATTGGCGTTCTGGGCCTTGTCGAAAATATGCCATCGGGAACGGCTCAGCGGCCCGGCGACGTTGTCACTGCCATGTCTGGAAAGACCATCGAGGTGCTCAATACCGATGCCGAGGGCAGGTTGGTCCTCGCGGATCTGCTATGGTACACCCAAGACCGGTTCAAGCCGCAAGTCATGATCGATCTCGCAACACTTACGGGTGCCGTCATCAGTGCATTGGGCAGTGAGCATGCGGGCCTCTTTGCCAATGACGATGCACTTGCAGGCAAGATCCAAGAAGCAGGGGAGCAGGTTGGCGAAAAGGTCTGGCGCTTACCTCTTGGAGCCGACTACGACAAGCACATCAAATCCGAGATTGCCGACATCAAGAATGTTGGCCGGGGCCGCAGTGCCGGAGCGATCGCTGGCGCTGTATTCCTTCAACAGTTTGTCAATAATGTCCCCTGGGCGCACCTCGACATCGCAGGGACGGCCTCGTCGTCGCGGGACTCGCCGCTTGCGCCCAAAGGTGCCACCGGCTTTGGCGTCCGGCTGCTCGATGAATTGATTGCCCGGTCCTACGAGAGCTAGCGGGCGGAGCAATGACCGAGATCGGCTTTTATCATCTCACCAAAACACCGCTCGAGGTGGCACTGCCCAAACTCTTGCTCAAAGCCTATGCCTCAAAAGAGCGCGTCGTCTTGCGTGCCACGGACGCGTTGCGTCTCGATCTGCTCAACCGCCTGCTTTGGAATTTCGAGAAGGATTCCTTCTTGCCGCATGGGATGGCGGAGGACGGTTTTGCCGAAGACCAGCCAGTCTATTTGACGATCAAGGACGAGAATCCGAACGGTGCGTCGATCCTGTTTTTGGTCGATGCGGCACCCTTTGGCGATCTTGAGCCATATCGCCGCTGCCTCGACCTGTTCGAGGGTGGCGATGATGACGCTGTCGCCTCTGCACGCGAGCGCTGGCGCTGGTGCAAGGATCAAGGCCACAAACTCGTCTACTGGCAGCAGGACGATCGCGGCCGCTGGATCAAATCGGCTGACTCGACCGCAACCAGGGGCGATGATCATGAGAAAAACTCTGCGGCTTAGCGTCAGGCTTAACGAATGCGAGGGCGCCCGTTAAAACGCCGCCACGACACAGAACGATCCAAACACACCAAGGAGCCGAGCCATGGCCGTCGAACGAACCCTCTCCATCATCAAGCCTGATGCGGTGCGCCGCAACCTTACGGGCGCCATCAACCAGCGTTTCGAAGAGGCGGGGCTCCGCATTGTCGCGCAAAAGCGTATCCAGCTCAGCCGCGCCCAAGCGGAATCGTTCTACGCCGTTCACAAGGAGCGCCCATTCTACAACGATCTTTGCACCTTCATGACCTCGGGCCCAATCGTGGTTCAAGTCCTCCAAGGCGAGAATGCGATCGCGCGCAATCGCGAGATCATGGGTGCCACTGATCCGGCCAAAGCCGAAAAAGGCACCATCCGTGCCGACTTCGCCGAGAATATCGAGGCCAATTCGGTGCACGGCTCCGATGCGCCAGAAACCGCCGCCGTGGAAATTCCCTTCTACTTCGCCGGGATCGAAATTACGGGTTAGCCTGATGATGCGTCGATGAGCGCTTGCAAACAACCACGGCAAGCGAGCGTGACCACGTCCAATTGATGGGCTAAACACGGCCCCAAGAAAATACACTTGGGACGAAACCACATGGCGGGTGGGTCGACGAAAGTCGTGATTGCAGCCCTCATCGGCAATTCTGCGATCGCGGTCACAAAGTTCATTGCTTCAGCGATTACCGGTTCGTCGGCCATGTTCGCTGAAGCGATCCATTCCGTGGTCGATACCGGCAATCAGGCGCTGCTGCTTTGGGGCATCAAACGCTCGGCTAGGTCTGCGGACAAAAGACATCCCTTCGGCTACGGCAAAGAGATTTATTTTTGGGCCTTCGTTGTCGCCATCATGCTCTTCGCCTTGGGAGCGGGCGTCTCGATCTACGAAGGGATCCAAA
>CAYPOV010000169.1:0-9999 GCA_964412385.1 uncultured Geminicoccaceae bacterium | reverse complement strand
GATCGTTATGTGCGCTTTTGGCTTTGAACGCGCCAGTTGCAACCCTCGTAGCAGAGCAAGACGCGATTGATAGAGATACCCCGCCATGGAGGCCGCAGCACTATGATCAAATGTATCGCTCATACCTGTTCACCGGGAGGTCACATTCGCTCGCTCTCTAATCCAAGAGTGTTGGAATGCTTAGCACAACGTTGGCTGTACGGCAAAATCGACAACGCCTAGAGATGAAATAATGGTGGGATTTCACAAACTAAAGATCATGCTCTGATGGTCAACGAGCACGATGAGCATCGACGTTTTGTCCAAGAGTTCACGACTAGGAAGGAATACGTCCGAGATTGATGTCTGAGTGTTACTCGTGATTGGTTTCGACGGCATTGAGCCGGTTTTGCTCGCAACTCCATGGTCAATTGGAAGATGTCGGTTTAATCCGAAGGGCAGTTGGGCTAGAGCATCTAGAGTTGGAGGTGGGGTCGACTTAAGCGCCGAGGTCGCGACACCGGAGCTGGTCAAACCGGGGCCTTGCCGATTTTCAGGTTGCTTTGCCGGTTGCGTTCGAGGCCGGCGAGGGTCGTGTTTGCGTATGCGGCTGCACGACGTAATCGCGTGGCTCCCACATATGAGCCCGCCGTCAAAAAAACCTCGCCATGTCTTAGGCTTGCGTGGCAGCATGAGGGTCGTTGATGGGGACGGCCCTGGGAATGAGGCTTGATGTTTGAGACCGCTGAATTGGGGAGATCGCTTCCCAAAGGCGAGTTCAAGAAGCGCGAACCTTTGTTGCGCGATGAGCTGTTGCGTCTTCAGGACCGTCTGCTTCACGAGAGGTCTTTTTCGACCTTGCTGGTGTTTGCCGGGGTGGATGGGGCCGGCAAGGGTGAGACGGTGGGCCTGCTCAATGCCTGGATGGATCCCAGGTGGCTGACCACGCGGGCCTATGATGGCGAGACCGAGGAGGAGCGGGAGCGGCCGGACTTTTGGAAATATTGGCGGGATGTTCCGCCGCGTGGCCGCATCGCCATGTTCATGAGCGCTTGGTATTCGAACGTGGTGCTTGATGCGGTTCATGAGCGGATCGATGGGTTGGAGCTGGAAAAGCGGCTCGAGCGCATCATCATGTTCGAGCGTACCTTGGCGAACAACCGTGCGGTCATTCACAAGTTCTGGATGCATCTCAGCCATGATGCCCAGGAAAAGCGGCTGCGCAACCTCGAAAATAATCCGCTGACGCGTGCCCGCGTTACCGAGCGCGACTGGCACCACTGGCGACTCTACGATCGCTTTATCAGGACGGCCGAGCGCGTGATTTCCCACACCAACCGAAGCTTTGCGCCCTGGACCATCGTGGAGGGTGTGGATGCACCTTATCGATCGATCACGGTTGCCAGCATTGTGCGTGACCTCCTCGAAAAACACCTCGATGAAGACGATGTGCACGCGAACAACGGGGCCGTAAACCATGCCAAAGCGAGCACAGGAAAAAAAGCCAAGAAGGCGAAGAAGACCCGTGCTGCAGCGGTACCGATCACCGTCCTGAGCCGGCTCGACACTTGCAAGACCGTCAAAAAGGCCGATTATGCCGAGGAGGTCGTGGCGCTTCAGGCCGATCTGCATAAGCTCCATTTGCGCGCCAAGGCTCAAAAAACCTCGACGATTTTGATCTTCGAGGGGCCGGATGCGGCCGGCAAGGGAGGGGCCATTCGCCGTCTCGCCCAAGCGCTTGATGTGCGCAATTACCAGGTGCACGGGATTGCCGCACCCACGGATGAAGAGAAGGCGCGTCATTATTTGTGGCGTTTTTGGCGGCGCCTGCCGCGCGGCGGCCACATCGCCATCTTCGACCGCTCCTGGTATGGCCGGGTTTTGGTCGAGAGGGTCGAAGGGTTTGCAAGCGAGGACGAATGGCGCCGTGCCTATGCCGAGATCAATGATTTCGAGGACCAGTTGGACGAGCGCGGGATTGTTCTTGTCAAATATTGGATTCACATCACCCAAGAGGAACAGCTCAAACGCTTCAAGCTTCGCGAGAAGACATCCTATAAGAGCTGGAAGCTGACCGATGAGGACTGGCGCAATCGCGGCAAATGGCATGATTACGACCAGGCGGTGCATGATCTCGTGCAATATACCAGCACGTTCAAAGCACCCTGGACGCTGGTTGAAGGCAATGACAAGCGCTTCGCCCGTCTCAAGGTGTTGAGAACCTTGCGCGACCGACTTGCCGAGCGCGTCGGTCCGGCCGATCCTGTTGCCGATGGCAATTCTAACGCCAGTAATGGCGGCGATGAAGAGGCGTGATGGCGCCGCTTCCGGCCATGCGGCTGCTGGATTGTCCCGATTGGGGCTATCTCTTGCGGGAATTCGAGATGCTCTACCGGCATGGTTCCGCCGGTGGCAGCAAAGCCATTCGAAGTCACCGAAGGCGTATTCGTGAGACATTGTCGACCGTGATGGACAGCAACCCCGAGCTGGTCGAACGGGTACCGGCGGAATTGCCGGTCGTGGCTCACCTGCCTCGCGCTTTTGATCTCGGGGCGCGCCATGCAGTCCCAGGCATCAGCCGGGCGCTCGAGCGTGTCACGCCACTTCTGACATGGGAGTATGGCTACAAGACCGTGCCGAAGGCGCTGTCGCGGAAATATGCGTTTTGTGTTGTGCTCGGCCCGCAAGGTCCAATCAAGTCGGAGGCGCTGATCCTCGGCTTCGTGTTGTTTGCGCCGAACACCACCTATCCTCAGCACAGTCATCAAGATATCGAGGAGAGCTACATATCGGTTGCCGGTGCCTGGTCGGAAAACGAATTGGCGGTGTTCGCACCGGGCTCACTGATTCTCAACCGTCCCGGCGAAGAACATCGCATCACAACTGGTCAGATCGATCCCTGTCTTTTGGCTTATGCCTGGATCGGGCCTTCGGGCCGGCTCGCCGATCCCGGGATGAGGTTTTCCAAGATTCGCAAGCGAGTCGCGGAAGGGATTTGAGCTGACGGGTTTTGCATATGCGCTCGCTGGTTTTTGAGGGCGCCATTCGAGCCGAGACGGGTTTCCTCGAGGGATGATCGCACATAGTTTGTGCAGAGATCCGGCGCCGCTTGGGGAATGCCGGACTAAGGATGGGAAGGAATCGATGGATCGTTATCTGATCATGGCTGTCGCCGGTGTTGCGGCACTGAGCGCTGGTCACGCTTGGGCACAAGGAACGCCGTCTGCCGAAGGGGCCGAAGTCTATTTCGTCAATCTCGAGGACGGTGCGGAACTCAAAAATCCCGTGACGATCCTTTTCGGCCTAAAGGGCATGGGCGTCGCACCGGCCGGCTACGAGATCGAGAATACCGGCCATCATCATCTGATCATCAATGAAAGCCTCGAGGGCGAGGAGCTCGAGCAGCCGATACCCGCTGACGACAACTTCGTCCATTTCGGCGGCGGGCAGACAGAGACCACGCTGGATCTGCCCCCGGGCGAGCATGTTTTGCAGCTTATCTTGGGCGATTGGTCTCACTTTCCCCATGACCCGCCGGTGATGTCGGAGCGGATTACCGTCACCGTCGCAGAGTAGCACCGGCGTCAGGACTTGAGCATGGTGCGGGAGAGAGCGGGAACACCATTCGAAGGGGTGGTGCGGCTTTAACGCAATCGAAGCGGATCGATTTACTGGCCTCGCTGCACTAGAAAAGCTGGAGCGAGGCCATTGTTGTCGCCCGCGCTGTTGCTGAAGGATGAGAGGCTGTGAAAATCGAGTTAATCAAGATCCGCAAGGTCAAGGGGGTAATGGAGACCGCGGGCACATTCTGGGAGGACCGTTTGTGCTGGCCCGTCGACATTTATCCAGAGTACCGCGATCGCATGCCCTGGGGCAGTGGCCAGCAGGATGACAGGCATTTCTCGCTCGAGGCCTGCTTTCTCGACATACTGACCGATGAGGGTGTCGAGGGCCGCGCCGGACCGATGCATTTGCCGGTGGCGATGATCATCCGTGACCAGCTTGCACCAATCCTGATCGGCCAAGATCCGATTGCGCATGAGAAAATCTGGGATCAAATGCATCGCATCCTGGTGCATGGCCGGCAAGGCGAGCCGATGCATGCGATCAGTGCGGTCGATTGCGCGCTTTGGGATTTGAAGGGAAAGTGGCTGAACCAGCCGATCTACAAGCTTTTGGGCGGGCCGACCCGCGAGACTGTGCCGTGCTATGCCAGCATGTTGGGCTACAATGTTACCGATATGGGGCTGGTTGCCGAGCGTGCCAAGGAATTTCAGTCTAAGGGCTTCACAGCGCAAAAATGGTTTTTCCGCTACGGACCGATGAGCGGGGCTGAAGGGCTCAAGAAGAATGTCGAGTTGGTCGACACGCTTCGCGAGGCACTGGGGCCTGATGACGACATCATGCTCGATTGCTGGCAGTCGATGAACTTCGACTATGTCGTCAAGCTCACCGATCGCATCGAGGAATTCGAACCTCGTTGGCTGGAAGAGCCGGCCATGCCCGATCGCGTCGAGACCTATGCGCGGATCAAAGCGGCGACGACGATCCCGATCTCAGGGGCCGAGCACGAATATACCCGCTGGGGCTTCAAACGGTTTCTCGATGCGGAGGCCCTCGACATCTATCAGCCCGATATCTACTGGGCGGGTGGTCTTTCCGAGGTCTTGAAGGTAGCGGCGATGGTGACCGCAGATGATCGCATCATCATCCCCCATGGCCATTCAACACCCATGGGTATTCATTTCTCGGTCAGCCAATCGCCGATCCACACACCCTATCAGGAATATCTGGTGAAATGGAACGAGATTCACCAGCATTTCCTGAAGGACCCGCTCAAGCCGGAGAAAGGAGAATTGTCCTTGCCGAGCCAGCCAGGTGCCGCGATGGAGCTTGATCCCGCCAAGATCGAGCATGAAGAGCTGCTATGACGGAGTTTGCCCGCTATCCTAGCCTGGTCGATAAGACCGTCATCATCACCGGCGGAGGCTCCGGTATTGGCGCCTCGATGGTGCGCGCCTTTGCCGATCAGGGATCCAACGTGGCGTTCTTGGACGTTGCGCGCGAGCCGTCTGTTGCATTGGTTGAAGACCTGGCGGCGGCGCCTCACAAGCCCGTATTTTATGAATGCGATGTCACCAAGATCCAAACGCTCAAGGAAGTGATTGCGCGCATCGGCAGGGAGCAAGCGCCAGCCTCGGTGCTCGTCAACAATGCAGCCAATGACGACCGGCATGAGATCGATGAGTTGGACGAAGCCTATTGGGACTGGTCGATCAATGTCAATCTGCGCCATCACTTCTTTGCAGCGCAAGCAGTTCGTCCGCAAATGAAGTCATTAGGGGGCGGGTCGATCATCAATTTCAGCTCGGTTACATGGCTATGGGGTCCGCCTAATCTTGCCGTCTACACCACGGCCAAAGCCGGGATCATCGGCCTCACGCGCTCCTTGGCACGCGCCTTTGGCGACGACAGTATCCGGGTCAATGCAGTGGCCCCGGGTGCCGTTCAGACCGAACGGCAAGTCACGCTTTGGAACACCAAGGAAAGCCACGATGCGATCGCCCAGCGGCAGATGATCAAACGCACGCTATGGCCTGATGATCTCGCACGCGCCGTGCTTTTCCTCGCTTCCGACGACAGTGCCATGATCACCAAGCAGGACATTCTGGTCGACGGCGGGCTGCGTTAGGAGAGATCCGCCGCGGCGTGGCGCGCAGCAGCCGATTCGCGATGAGCGATATAGACGGTCGAAGCACAGATGATCACACCGCCGATCCAGGTCCAAATCGTCGGCACTTCGGCGAAAACAAGATAGCCGAACAGTGCTGCCATAGGCAGGCGCGTGAAGACAAAAGGGGCAACCGTCGAGGCATCGGCGATTTGCACGGCTTTGATAAAGAGTAGCCATACACCGACGCCGAGCACGCCCAGCAGTACCAGCATGGGCCATTCATGGAGGAGAGGATTCCGCCAAACGAAAAGGACAGGCACCAATGACAACAGCATCAAGAATAAATTCTGATAAAGCAGGATTGTGACCGGGCTGTCGCGCTCGGAAAGATTCTTCATGAGCAGCCCGACACCCGCATAAAGCATGGCAGCGCCAATTGCCACGAGGGCCGCCGGCTGGAAGGCGCTGGTGCCGGGCTGAACGATGATGATAACGCCAAGAAAGCCGACCGCAACAGCCGTCCATCGCCGCGCACGCACCGTTTCACCCAAAAAGAGTGCGGCACCGATCGTCAAGAATAGGGGCTCAGTAAAGCTGATCGCCATAAGTTCGGCGAGCGGAACAAAGGCCACTGCATAGAAGAAGGTGAAGATCGCCAAAATTTGAACGACGCTGCTCGCGAAGATGCGCCCGGGCCGATGGACGCGAAGTGACGAGAGGCGAAGCGGCCGCAAGAAAGGAATGACAATCAAAAAGGCGAAGAGGTTGCGAAAGAAAGCGATTTCAAAAGTGTGAAGATCGTTTTCGGCAAGCACACGGATGACTGCTGTGAGTCCCGCCCCAACCGAGCTGGCACTGATCATGAAGACGCTGACCCGCACGATGACCGGCAGCTTGACACCGGAGAGAATGCCCAATGCCGTCATTGGGTGGCTATGGCGTCACGTCGTTTCGCTGCGGCCGCCTCGCGATGAGCGATGTAGACAGTTGAGGCGCAGATAATCGCGCCACCGATCCAGGTCCACACACTCGGGATCTCGCCGAACATGAGATAGGCGAAAACGGCGATCATGGGCAGCTTGGTGAACTCGAAAGGTGCGACCGCCGAGGCATCGGCGAGCCGGATCGCTTGGATGAAGAAGATCCAGGCGGCAATGCCGAAGACCCCTAAGAGCATCAGCACCGGCCACTCGGACAAGAGCGGCGTGCGCCAGACGAAGAGCGCCGGGGCGAGAGAGAGTAGCGTTAAGAAGAGATTCTGATAGAGGACAATGGTTATCGAGTCTTCGGCGGCGGAAAGGCGTTTCATGATCAGTGAAATGCCCGAGAACAAGACCGTCGATCCGATGATAAGCAAGGCCGCCGGATGAAACGCGCTTCCACCCGGCTGAACGATGACGATAACACCAAGAAATCCTATGGCGACAGCGGTCCAGCGGCGGGCCCGCACCACTTCGTGGAGGAAAATCACAGCGCCCACGGTCATGAACAGAGGCTTGCTAAAGGTCAGGGCCGTGAGTTCTGCGAGAGGCATGAACGCCACCGCGTAGAAAAATGACAACATGCCGATCACGTGAAGTGCGGCGCAGATGAAAATGGTACCGGGTCGCCGCGCGCGAAAGGCGGCAAGGCGGATTGGCCTGATGAACGGTATGATCAATACCAATGCAAAAAAGTTACGGAAAAAGGCGATCTCAAAGGCATGAAAGTCATCTGAGAGCAGGCGGATCGTCAATGTCATGGCCGCACCCGCCGCATTGGCGCCGAGCATGTAAAAGCTCATGCGCGCGACATCGGAGAACCTCGCGCTTCCGGTCGGTGCCGATTGTCTTCTCCAGCTATCGAGCGGCATGAGATATGCTGCGTGACTGCACTCTTTCGGCCGCCGATTCCCGGTGCGTGACGTAAGCGGTGGCGGCACAAATGACGATGCTGCCCACCCAGGTCCAGATCGTCGGAACTTCATGGAACAGGGAGAAGGCAAAGAGGGCAATCATCGGCAGTTTGGCAAATTCGAGAATGGTCACGATCGAGGCATCGGCGAGTTTGAGCGCACGCACGTAAAAGAGCCATGCGCCGATTCCGAAAACACCCAGCAACAAAAGCAGCGGGAGTTCTAAAGGAGCCGGCATCCGCCAAACATAGAGGGCGGGAAAGAATGAGAGAATGGCCAAAAAGAGGTTCTGATAGAGGACGATCGTGGTCGCATTCTCAGTCTCGGAAAGCCGCTTCATGACAATCGAGACACCGGCAAAGAGCGCGGCAGAAATGATGGCGAGCATGGCGGCCGGACGAAAGGCCTCGCTTCCGGGCTGAACGATCAGCAACACGCCACCGAAACCGATCAGAAGGGCCGCGATCCGCCTTGCGCGCACCATTTCATGAAGGATGATCACCGCACCCAACGTCGTAAAGAGCGGCTTGCTGAAGAAGATCGCTTGGAGTTCGGCGAGCGGCATCAGAGTGACGCCATAAAAAAAGGCGAGCATGCCCGAGAAATGCAAAGCGGCACTCAGGAAGATCAAAAGTGGGCGTTTCGTCCTCAATACGGTTCCGCGCACCGATGGTATGAATGCCAGGAGAAGAAGGAACGCCAGCAGGTTGCGGATGAAAGCGATCTGCAGAACATCCAAACCGTCTGAGAGCAGTCGAACCGTCAAGGTCATGCCGGCGCCGGCTAAATTGGCAATCAGCATGAACAGGCACACCCAGAGGAGCGTTCCAGATTTCATCGATGTTCAAGACCTCCCCCTGGGCACGCTCGACTTCGATAAGCCATCCGGCGTTTGAAGGAAAGGTAGGGGCGTCCATCCTGCGAACTGGTCGATCGCAGTTGAAGGACTACCTCTCTTCGATGAGGTTTATGGGAGTGAGACCATGCGGCTCATCGGTTGGCTTGTCTTGGCACTCGGTCTGAGTTTCGAGGCGCAGGCTCAAGAGGGTGAACGCGTCGATCTGGAACTGGTGCTCTTGGCCGATGCCACGGGATCGATCGACAATGCGGAAATTGCCTTCCAACGCCAAGGATATGCTTCGGCGATCACCGATCCGCAGGTGCTTGCCGCGATTGCCCAAGGATTCGACCAAAAGATTGCTGTCACATTCATGGAGTTTGGCGATCAGTTCTCGCAAGAGGTGGTGGTTCCCTGGACCATCATCAGTGATGCTGCTAGTGCCGAAGCCTTCGCCGAGGCACTTGTGACAACACCGCGGAAAGCCAACGGGCGAAATGCCATCGGCAGCGCCATCGACGCAGCGCGCGAGGCGATCGAGGGCAACACGATGAGCGGCTATCGCAAAGTCATCGATATTTCGGCGGACAGTGCCAATAATTGGAACGGAACGCCTCTCGCTGTCGCCCGCGAGGCGGCTCTCAATGCCGACATTACCATCAACGGGCTCGCAATCCTATGCCGTCACTGTAGCGGTCGGCCATCCGGCTATGATTTGGAGGATGCATTCGCGCGCACCATTATCGGCGGTCCGGCAAGTTTCGTCGTCACAGCCGATGGCGAAACCAGCTTCAAAGAAGCGGTTCGGCGTAAGCTCCTGCTGGAAATCGCAACTGGGCCTGATCCTGCTCACAAATTGACGCAACGAGCCGATTATCAACACTAACCTCTCGATCCGACATCAGTGGCTTGCGAGTTCGACACGGACCAAAGCGCGCGATTGCAAGAAACCGACGTGGCAAGCGTAACTCTTTGAAGTAGCCTAGACATGATGTGGTGCGTGCCTATGGGGAAGGAGCCATGGAAATAATGGTTGCGGGCAGCCGGCAGACTCGGCGCGGGCCCGCCAGTGCATTTACTGGCAACGTTTATCAGGATGCCATTCTCGACGCTCCCGATCCAGCAAGGGCGCGCGCGCTTTCCGTAACCTTCGAGCCAGGTGCCCGCACTTTTTGGCATAAACACCCGCTCGGGCAGATGCTTGTCATTGTGTCGGGTGTTGGCCGCGTTCAATCCTGGGAGGGCAAGGTGCAGCGGGTCATGCCCGGCGACGTCGTATGGTTTGGTCCGGATGAGAAACACTGGCATGGCGCCGATCCGGACCATGCGATGGTGCATATCGCCGTGCAAGAGCATCTCGATGGCAACCATGTTGAATGGCTCGAGCCCGTGGCGGAAGATGACTATCAAGCGGCACTGTGATACGCAGCTCCCGTGGTGAGAATACCGCATTTTCCCACAAAAATGATATAGTTTTGATAAATTGGATCCATCTGACTTGGTAGAGCGCAAATTGGTGAAATATCCTGGGCGTGGTTGGTGCGCCCGTTTTTCGAATTGGCACTTCTGAGATGGCACAGGGTCGATTATTGCGTGGTCCTGGGGGATCGTCGC
>CAYPOV010000168.1:0-10008 GCA_964412385.1 uncultured Geminicoccaceae bacterium | reverse complement strand
ACACACACAAATTGGCAAGAAAGAGAGCTTCTTCGGCAGCCGTGTTTCCGCCGCCTACCACAGCCACCTTCTTGCCCCGGTAAAAGAAGCCGTCGCAGGTCGCGCAAGCTGAGACGCCAAATCCCGAAAACCGCTGCTCACTTTCAAGGCCAAGCCATCGAGCGGTAGCACCGGTTGCAATGATCAGACATTGGGCAAGGTAGGTATTGCCGTTGTCGGTTTCGGCGAGGAAAGGGCGCTTCGAGAGATCGACATTGTTGACGATATCGAAGACGACCTCAGCGCCACAATGCGCTGATTGGGAGGCCATCTGCTCCATGAGCCAAGGGCCCTGGATGGTTTCCGCGAAACCAGGATAGTTTTCGACATCCGTCGTGATCGAGAGCTGCCCGCCTGGCTGCAAACCTTGAACCAAAACAGGCTCGAGATTGGCACGCGCTGCGTACACCGCAGCGGTATAACCGGCCGGACCGGATCCGATGATCAAGACATTGACCGAACGAGGCGCTGTCATTCTGGTTTGCCTAAGTTGGGTTGGGCACAGCAATCAGTAATTGCCGCTCTCCTTCTCCAAGACCCTTAGTGCAGCGCCTCGATCGACGCTACCTAATCAGGACGCAACGGGTCCAAACTTCACATCGAGTATCTCAAAGTAGCGGGTTCCTCGGGGAGTCGTCACCTCGACACTGTCGCCTGCTTCCTTGCCGATCAGAGCCTGCGCAAGCGGCGCATTGATCGACAAAAGCCCCTTTTGGATCTCTGCTTCCTCAGGACCTACGATCTGGTAGGCGATTTCTTCGTCGGTTTCCTCGTCAACCAGCTTGACCTGGGCACCAAACATCACCTTGGAGCCTTTTTGCATCGAAACATCAATGACTTCCGCGCGCGCGAGCTTATCTTCGAGTTCCATCACGCGGCCCTCGATAAATCCTTGTCGCTCACGTGCCGCGTGATACTCGGCGTTTTCGGAAAGATCGCCATGCTCGCGTGCGGCGGCGATCGCTTTGATGACGGCGGGGCGCTCGATGTTCTTGAGCCGCTTCAACTCAGCGGCGAGTGTGGCATGCCCCTCTGGCGTCATCGGTATCTTGTTGACCATCATGAAACCGTAATCTGAAGTGTTAGAAACAAGAGATACGATCATGCGCTCTGGTTGAAATTTTGTCGAGCGCTGTAAGTTAGAGGCGGTAGATAAGATTGCAGTGGAGCGACTTCAAGAACGTCGGACTCCATTTGCGCGATTGCCTGGACCACGGCTTTGGCGGCGGCAATCGTTGTATAATAGGGCAGTTTTGCCATCAGCGCTGCGCGTCTCAAGGTGAAGCTATCCTTGATCGCCTGCCGCCCTTCCGTTGTGTTGATGACGAGGCTTATTTGACCGTCCTTGAGGTTGTCCACGATATTGGGACGCCCTTCATGGACCTTCTTGACGACTGTCACCTCAATCGCGTTGTCGGCGAGAGCTGCCGCGGTGCCACGCGACGCCAGGATCTCGAACCCTAAACCAGCGAGCTGACGCGCGAGATTGACTGCCGTGGGTTTGTCCCGGTCCCTGACTGACAAGAACACGCGGCCCTGGGTCGGCAGCTTGGCACCGGCGGCCAATTGCGACTTGGCGAATGCGCGCGCGAAATCGCGATCGATGCCCATGACTTCGCCGGTCGACTTCATCTCGGGACCGAGTAAGAGGTCGACGCCCGGAAAACGCGCAAATGGGAAGACAGCTTCTTTGACGGAAATGTGCTGCGTTTGAGCCTGCTTGAGCTGGAAATCGGCCAAACGGTCACCCGCCATGATTCGAGCGGCGATCTTGGCAATGGGGATGCCGATGGCCTTGGCGACGAACGGAACGGTGCGGCTGGCGCGCGGATTGACCTCGAGAACAAAAATTTCATTCTCGCGGATCGCCATTTGAACGTTCATCAGACCACAAACATCCAGCGCGCGCGCAAGGGCTTCGGCTTGCTCCCTGATTTGCTGGACCACGCGATCGTCGAGTTCGTAGGGCGGAAGCGAGCATGCGCTATCACCAGAATGGATGCCCGCCTCCTCGATGTGCTCCATGATCCCGGCGGTGAACACGGTTTCGCCATCGGCCAGAACGTCGACATCGACCTCGATCGCATCTTGCAAATAGCTATCCATAAGGATCGGCGACTTCCCCGAGACGATGGCGGCCTCCGAAATGAACGACGCGAGTTCATCGTCGTCCTGCACGATTTTCATGGCGCGTCCGCCAAGAACATAGGAAGGTCTCAGCACAAGAGGAAAACCGAGTGCTTTCGCCTTGGAAAGAGCCTCGCTCTCGTTGAAACAGATATCGTTGGCCGGTTGGCGAAGATCGAGCTTGCGCAGCAAGATCTGGAAGCGCTCGCGATCCTCGGCGAGATCGATGGCATCCGGTGAGGTGCCGAGGATCGGGACACTATTTTCTTCGAGGATTGCTGCGAGCTTGAGAGGCGTTTGCCCGCCGAGCTGTACGATCACGCCGCGAAGGTCGCCCGCGCCGGCTTCGACACGGGCGATCTCCAACACATCCTCGCCGGTCAGCGGCTCGAAATAAAGGCGGTCGGAAGTGTCCGGATCCGTCGAAACTGTCTCGGGATTGCAATTCACCATGATGGTCTCGAGGCCCATGTCGGCAAGTCCGAAGGCTGCATGCACGCAGCAGTAATCGAATTCGATGCCTTGGCCGATCCGATTGGGTCCGCCTCCCAGGATTATCGCCTTCGAGCGTTGCGTCGGCTGCGACTCACATTCGGGCGGCGCGTCGAACGTCCCGTTCTCATAGGTGCTGTACATATAGGCCGTGCGCGACGGGAATTCGGCCGCACAGGTGTCGATTCGCTTGTAGACAGGGTGAACACCGAGCTTCCAGCGGTGCTCTCGGACATCCGCCTCGTCGATTCCCAAAAGCGTCGCCAAACGAGCATCCGAGAATCCCATGGCCTTCAGCTCGCGAAACGGCTCTGTCTCTTGTGGCAGACCCGATCGCACGAGTTCGCGCTCGGCGTCGACAATGTCTTGAATTTGCATTAGAAACCAAGGGTCGTAGCCGCAAATGGCGTTGATCTCCTCGATCGCAACACCTTGTCTCATGGCCTGAGCGACAAGACGGAGCCGATCCGGTGTTGGCCGTCCCAAAGCCGCACGAATTGCGGTGTCTGCATCGTCCGGATTGTCCAGCCCTGGAATGGCCGTATCGTCCAGACCCTCCAGACCGGTCTCCAGCGAACGAAGTGCTTTTTGGAGCGATTCTTGGAATGTTCGGCCGATGCTCATCACCTCTCCGACCGATTTCATCGAGGTCGTGAGCAGGGGCTCGGTTTCTGGAAACTTCTCGAAGGTGAAGCGGGGAATCTTGGTGACGATATAGTCGATGCTGGGTTCGAAGGACGCCGGCGTCACGCCGGTGATGTCGTTGACGATCTCATTGAGGGTGTAGCCGACCGCGAGACGCGCAGCAACTTTGGCGATGGGAAAGCCGGTCGCCTTCGAGGCAAGCGCTGAAGACCGTGACACCCGCGGGTTCATCTCGATGATCACGAGGCGACCAGTTTTGGGATCAACGGCGAACTGCACGTTGGAGCCACCCGTATCCACACCGATCTCGCGCAACACGGCGATCGATGCGTTGCGCATGATCTGGTATTCTTTGTCAGTCAGGGTCAGGGCTGGGGCAACGGTAATGCTGTCGCCTGTGTGAACCCCCATCGGATCGACGTTTTCGATCGAGCACACGATGATGCAGTTGTCAGCGTGATCCCGCACCACCTCCATCTCGAATTCTTTCCAGCCGAGGACGGATTCCTCGACCAGAACCTCATTGATTGGAGACGCTTCGAGCCCGCCCGCGACGATGCCTTCGAACTCTTCCATATTGAAGGCAATCCCGCCGCCGGTACCGCCCAATGTAAAACTCGGTCGAATGATGGCGGGAAGACCGGTTTCCTTAACAGCCTCTTGCGCCTCTTCGACGCTACGGACCGCCATGCTCTTGGGCATATCGAGGCCAATGCGAGCCATTGCACCTCTGAAAAGCTCGCGATCTTCGGCCTTGTCGATCGCCTCGCTGCTGGCGCCGATGAGCTCGCAGCCAAGCTTTTCCAGAATACCATCGTTGGCGAGTTCACGGGCAACGTTCAGTGCGGTCTGACCGCCCATGGTCGGAAGCAGAGCCGACGGCCTTTCGCGCTCGATGATTTTCTCGACGAAGTACGGCGTGATTGGCTCGATATAGGTAACGTCTGCCGTCTCCGGATCCGTCATGATCGTAGCCGGATTGGAATTGATTAGGATGACGCGATAGCCTTCAGCCTTAAGCGCCTTGCAGGCCTGCGTTCCCGAATAATCGAACTCGCAGGCTTGGCCGATGATGATGGGACCCGCGCCTATGACGAGAATGGAGTTGAGATCGTCGCGTTTCGGCATGGTCAGGCTCCTGTCCGTCGCTCGATCATGGCAACGAAGCGGTCGAACAAATAGCTTGAATCCATGGGGCCAGGCGAGGCTTCCGGGTGATACTGCACCGAGAATGCAGGGCGATCGAGTGCTCGGATGCCTTGAATAGTGTGATCAAAAAGCGAGCGATGCGTGACCTCAATCTTCTCCGGCAAACCACTGTCATCGACAGCAAATCCATGATTTTGCGAGGTGATGACCACTTGCCCGGATATGAGGTCGATGACCGGATGATTAGCGCCATGATGGCCGAACGGCATTTTCATGGTTTGGGCACCCAATGCCAATGACAGGAGCTGGTGTCCGAGACAAATGCCAAAAACCGGAATGTCCTGATCCAAGAGGTGTTGGATTTCGCGAACAGCATAATTGCCAGTTGCCGCTGGATCGCCCGGGCCATTCGCGAGGAGAACGCCATCGGGTTTGTGTGCCTTGATCCGTTCCGCATCGATATCGGCGGCCATACTCGTCACGCGGCAGGCTCGCTCCGCGAGCAAACGCAGGATGTTGTTCTTCACGCCATAGTCTATGACCACGATATGAGGCCCGGTGGTGTCGCTATCCTTGTAGCCCTCACTCGTGGCCCAAATTCCTTGGCGCCAGGTCCGGTCATTGCCCTGAGACGCAGCTCTAGCAAGGTCCTTGCCTTCCATTGATTTGAGACCACGTGCCGCTGCGCGCAAGTTCTCGAGGTCGAGCCGGCCTTCCGGATCATGATGGAGTACGGCATTCTGTGCACCATGATCTCGTAAATGCCGAGTGATCCGGCGTGTATCGACGCCCGATACAGCGCCGACACCACGCGCCTTGAGCCAGCTGCTGAGGCTGTCCCTGCTTCGCCAGTTGGAAGGTTCGGAAAGCGGAGCCCTTGTTACGATAGCCTTGAGATGCGGGGTTGGAGCCTCGACATCCTCATCGTTTACACCCACATTTCCGATATGCGGAAAGGTAAAGGCCACAAGCTGGTCAGCGTAAGACGGATCAGTGATGATCTCTTGGTAGCCGGTCATGGCCGTGTTAAACACCAGTTCCCCTGCAAATCGACCAGGGGCGCCCTCGCCGAACCCGGTGAAGGCTGTGCCATCGGCAAGAACAAGCGCTGCGGTTGGGGTACGCAGTTTGGCAGTCCACATGATTGGAATGTTCCGTTTAGTCCTAGATGGTGGACGTACGGATGGATTGGGGATTGTCCGTTCGACCGGACGAGGGTTGTATCATCGTTCGAGGGCCCGTCAAGAAAGTGACCGGGCAACGCAACGGTAACCTCGACGCAGTAACAAATGCAGACAACGACAAGGATTTAGACTGTGTTGCGAGAGCAGCTCGACAGTGAACTGAAGCGCGCAGAGGACGAAGGCGATCAACGCGCTGTATCGACGCTTCGCCTCGTCATGACCGCGCTCAACGAAAGGGACTACTGCGCCCGGGATGCCGGTTTGGCCGAGGGTCTCAATGACCAAGCCATCGGCGAGATGTTGCAGTCGATGGTCGATCAGCGCCGGCAGAACATCAAGCGTTGCGAAGAGACGGCACGCTTGGAGTTCGCAGAACAGGAAGCCGAAGAGATAGAGATTCTCGAGAAGTTCCTTCCGGCGCAAATGTGCAACCAAGAAATCGAGCAGGCCGTGCAAGGCGCCATCGACGATCTTGGGGCAACCAAACTGAAAGATACGGGCAAAGTGATGTCACTTCTCAAGGACCGCTATAACGGTCAGATGGACTTCCAGCGCGCCAAAAAAATCATTTGCAACACGCTTCACTAGCCACTTGATGTCCAACCCTCGTCAAGGTTTCCGGCAACGTTCCGCATCATCATGGCGGCCTGAGGCCGGCATGTCGCTCGATGCATTCAAAGCGAGCGTTCCGATTGCGGATATTGTCGGCCGATACGTCAAGCTAACGAAGAAGGGGCGTGATCTTTGGGGGTGTTGTCCATTTCACAGTGAAAAAACCCCTTCGTTCCACGTTGTACCCGACCGCTCCTATTACCATTGCTTCGGATGCGGTGTTCATGGCAACGCCATCGATTTCATTATGGAACTCGAGAAGTTGGAGTTCCGGGAAGCGATCGAACGCCTGAGCGCCCTTACCGGAATAACCGCACCGACGCCGGTAAGGCGTGAAGCAAACGCGATCGCACCTTCTCTCTATGAGATGAATGCTCGAGCATCGCGCTGGTTCGTCGAGCAACTAATGTCAGCGGCTGGGCGGCAAGCTCGCCTCTATCTGTCAAGACGAGGTCTGCACAAGGACGATATCGCGCGATTTCGCATTGGTTATGCACCCGACGGTGGGCAAGCGCTGCGCACAGCCTTCAAAGACGAGGGCGTTGCTGACGATTTGCTTTTGCAGACGGGCCTCATCGCGCGCTCCGATCGCAATAACGAACTCTACGATCGGTTTCGCGATCGCGTGATGTTCCCCATTTTGGATCAAAACGACAGGGTTCGCGGTTTCGGCGGTCGCGCATTGTCGTCCCAGACGATGGCCAAATATCTCAACACTGCTGAAACCGAGATCTTCAAAAAGGGCCAACTTCTCTACGGTCAAAATCATGCCGCCAAAGCGGCTCGGCAGCATGATGCGCTGATCGTCGTCGAGGGCTATCTCGACGTCATCGCTTTGGTGAAGTCCGGCCTTGAGAACGCAGTGGCCCCTCTCGGTACGGCAATGACCGAAGAACAACTCGCCCTGGCTTGGCGGTATGCTGAAACACCGCTCTTGTGTTTCGATGGCGATGAGGCAGGCATTCGCGCAGCAGGACGGGTCGCGCTTAAAGCACTCCCGCTATTGCGCCCCGGCCGCTCTATTGCTTTCTGCTTGCTGCCAGAGGGCGAAGATCCGGACAGTCTCTATCGAGAACGCGGGGCCGAAGATCTCAAAGCTCAGCTCGGGGACAAATGCTCCTTGGCGGATCTTCTTTGGCGTCAAGAGACATCGGGCTTCGTCGGCGATACCCCTGAGGCGAGAGCTGGCTTGGAGCAACGGTTTCAGGCCTTGGTCGCGACGATTTCGGATCGAACGGTCAAATATCAGTATCAGCAAGAGTTTCGCGATCGGCTTCGAACACTTTGGCAACAGCGACGTGAGCGAAATTCGGTGCACCGCCGTTCCGGTACAAGCACCATCTCCCGATCACAGCAGGTCATGGTGGAAGAGGCTCACGGGTCATCATCGAGGCTGGCGATCGGTTTGCGTGACCCCGAATGGCTTTCCCAGGCGGCACTACTAGCGCCACTTCTGAAGAATCCGTGGCTTTTGCGCCACACGGTTGAACGATTGGCAGAGATTGAGCTGTCTGATACGGAACTCGATGCGCTTAGACAGGAACTTATCGAGTGGTCGGGCCGTACCCGGGATCTTGACGCTGAGGTACTGAAGGCACATCTCGTGCAATACGGTTGCGCCAGGGCCTTGGATCGATTGCGCAAAGCGGGTTGCGTGTCGAAAACAATGCCTGACGGCGACAGCGAGCTATTGGCCTCCTGGATGGAGGCAGCCGGGTCGTATGAGCGGCGACTTAGGTGGCGCAGAGAAGTTGATGAGTTGGAGCAACAGACGTTGTCACAAGGTTCGACGGCGGTGAGTGCGCAGCTCAGCGACTTGCTGAGATGGAGTGAGATTGAGCAGGATGCCGACAACAATGTCTCTGGGGCTGATACCCCTGGAAGCAGTTAGTATTGCTGCACATTTTCCTAGCTATTCCCAGCAAATCCCGATTACTCCGCTCCTTGTGAGGAGGTTGTGCTAATGCCCCCAGCCCAGCTGGCGACTGACGCTGCGGCCGATTCGAGGCCCCAATCGCAACCCAAGGTGGAGCCATCGGATTTGACGAAGAAGTTCGTGAAAGAAGCGCCGAAGTTGCAGCGCCATATCCAGGAATGGAAGGAAAAGGGCTCTGTTTCGTTTGACGAGCTCAACAAGGTTCTTCCGCCGGAGACGACGCCTGAACTCATGGACGAGTTGATCACCCGCCTGGAAGCGTCAGGGATCGGCGTTATTCGTGACGACGGCCTTGCGCAACGCGATCGTGGCGATAGCGAGGAAAAAACCGAGACAAACCAGCAGGCAAGCAACGACGACGAGGCTGAAGAGCAGGAAGAGAGCGCTCCCGCCGTAGCCGATGAGGATCTCGGCCGAACTGACGATCCCGTGCGAATGTATCTGCGCGAGATGGGCAATATCGAGCTCCTTTCCCGCGAAGGCGAAATCGAGATCGCCAAGCGCATCGAAGCGGGCCGCAATCTCGTGCTCGAAGCGCTTTGCGAGAGCCCGCTTACCATGCGCGCGATCATTAGCTGGCGTGATGCCATCAGGGACGAGCGTGTGCTGCTGCGTGACATCGTCGACCTAGACGCCACGCATGATGCTATTCCCGATGAGGGAGCGTCGTCGGAGCCCGAGAAGGCGAACGGTCATGCTGCCAATGGCTTCGATGCATCATCGAGTGAAACGCAAACTCAACCGGCCAACGGCGCCGACACGAACACGCAATCTCCGCAAGCGAATGGCGACGCTACGGCGGGCGAGGGGAACAGCGAAAGCGAAGAAGGGTCCTCAGAGTCGGACGACAGCGACTTCGATGAAGACACGCTCTCGCTCTCTGCCCTAGAGGACAAGCTCAGAGACGGTGTCCTCGAAACCTTCGATGAAATCGCCGAGGCCTACGCGACACTCCGCGAGCTCCAGGAAGAGCGACTGGCCGCTGTCCAGGCGAGCGAAGAGTTCAACCCGGAACTCAGGGAACATTATTCCACAGCGCGAGGGCGCGTCGTTGAGCTGATGACCCAAGTGTCGCTCAATCAGGCCCGCGTCGAAGCGCTCGTCGAACAGCTGTTCGACATGAACAAGCTTTTGCAGAGCCTGGAGGGCAAGCTGTTGCGCTTGGCCATGGGCAGCAAGGTGAGCCGCGAAAGTTTCCTCAAGAACTACTTCACGCACGAGCTGGATCCGGAATGGATTGAGCGCATGTCCAATTCGCGCGAGCGTGGTTGGTCAGACTTCGTCAGCAAAAATTATGAAGAGATCAATCATCTCCGAGGCGATATCGGTGCCATCGCCGATGAGACGGGTCTTCAGATCAGTGAGTTCCGGCGGATCGTCGCCAAAGTCCAAAAAGGCGAGCGCGAAGCCAATCAGGCGAAGAAGGAGATGGTCGAAGCCAATCTCCGCTTGGTGATCTCGATCGCCAAAAAATACACCAACCGCGGCCTGCAGTTCCTCGATCTTATTCAGGAAGGCAACATCGGCCTGATGAAAGCTGTCGATAAGTTCGAGTACCGTCGCGGTTATAAATTCAGCACTTACGCCACTTGGTGGATAAGGCAGGCCATTACCCGTTCGATCGCCGACCAGGCGCGGACGATCCGCATCCCTGTGCATATGATCGAGACGATCAACAAGCTGGTTCGCGCTTCACGCCAGATGCTGCACGAGTTCGGGCGGGAGCCCACACCGGAAGAGCTGGCGCGCAAGCTCAATATGCCGCTCGATAAGGTCCGCAAGGTACTCAAGATCGCCAAGGAGCCGATTTCGCTCGAAACGCCG
>CAYPOV010000167.1:0-10022 GCA_964412385.1 uncultured Geminicoccaceae bacterium | reverse complement strand
GCACGAATCACAGCTGTGCCGATACCGCGAGATTGAGCTTGCGGTGAGACAAACACTGCGCGCATTTGAGAATTCTCCAGACTCGCTGTGCCGATTATCTGGCCTTGATGCTCGGCTACCAAGACCAATCGCTCTTCGATCATGGTTTCTACATTTTCGACACTGAATAGTAGTACAAACCGTTCGATAACGTCTTCCGAATAGTCATTGGTGTTCGAGGTTCGCAATGTATCGACAATAATCGCGCTAATCCCTGCCGCATCTTTCCGTTCTGCTCTTCGAATATTTTTAGCTGATGGTTTGGTATTGGGCATTATTGTTGCGGAATGAAGTTGCCCAATTTCAGCCGACGGATTGCATCTTCCAAGTAATCAACACCCCAAACGAGTTCACCATCGACAACAAAATTGGGCGAACCAAAACTGCTTAGTTCTTTGGCCATTTCGGTATTGCCGTCGATGCAGAAGAGGAAATCGAGCGATTTGGTCATCGTATCATTCCACGGAATAATGTTTGATGAAATCCCGGTCGGGTTCGACACCGATACCGGGCTTGTCGGGTACCGTGATCCGTCCGCCGTTTGTCTTGACTTGATCCTGGATGCCCAGTGGATCGATCGGCATATCGTCCCGTAATTTATTCGGCGTTGTGTCGAACTCCAGCATTGGCTCCCAAGGATGCAGCCCCCCGGGCATTGGCGGTATGGCGGCCAGGAGCTGGATATTGGTGGCGACTGCCACGGCCGATCCCCAGACATGGTTGAGCACCGGCGTGAAGTGGGCGTGGGCGAGGGCGAGGACCTTGAGATACTCGGAAATGCCACCCAAACCGCAGACCTCCGGTTGGGCGATATCCACGCATTGCGCTTCCAGAAGTTCACGCCAGCCCCAGCGAGTGAACTCGGCTTCTCCGCCTGCAATATTGACTGAAAGCTGCTGCCTCAGATAGCGGTAGCCGGCTTTGTCCTCGGGTGCCACGGGCTCTTCGAACCAGTAGATGCCGAGTTGATCGAGGGCACGGCCGACCGCGAGCGCATCACTGGTCGTATAACAATGGTTGGCATCGACCATGAGCCTCGTCGTGTCTTGCAGTGCGCGACGAGTGGCTTCGACCAGTTTGATGTCTTCTTTAGGTCCAAGGCCGACTTTCATCTTTGTGGCATGAAATCCCATCGTCTCGATCGATTTGGCTTCCTCGGCAAATGCTTGGGCGAGATCGGGAATCCGTTGCAGCATCATGCCATAGCCGTAGACCTCAATGCTGTCGCGCGAGCGCCCGCCGACGAGATTATGAAGCGGTTGGCCGGTCGCCTTGCCGACAATATCCCAAAGCGCGATGTCGACGCCGGAAAGGGACTGGATCGGCATGCCCTTTTGGCCGTGATCACGCAGCATATTGTAGACGTGATGCCAGAGAAATTCACGATCGAACGGATTGGCCCCGATGATCAAGGGGGCAATCACCTTCTCGACAATGACCTTGTTGGCAATCGCCACATTGCCCGGCCCGAAGCATTCGCCCCAGCCCGTAATTCCCTCATCGGTTGTCACTTCAACTAAATGCGCCGTCCGCCCGGCATAGTATTGCTGCGAATAGCCTAGCTCTTTGTCGAGCGCATATTGAAGAATGTGACTCTTGACGCTCCTGATTTGCATCGACGCGGCCTCTCTTCTTACCTTTGGTCATGGATAGGGCAATTCCGCTCATAGGTGCAACGCGGTTTCGCGGTTAAGCTCAAGGTGACAAGATGAGGAATCGCGGAAAGGACATACGATGTGGCAAAGGCTGCGTCAGCACATCGATGACATCGATCCGGACCGCCTGCATCTGCGCATCGGCGTGATCGTGACTGCGGGCGTCACCTTGGCCGTTGCGACGCTTTATCTGACGCCCCTCTGGCCAGCCCAGGTCGTTTGGGCCGGGCTCATGCCGGTGATGTTTGGTGTCACCTTCTTGGTACGCCCACCAGAGCTATGGCCCCTCACTGTGCTCCTGAGCTTTGCGGTTTTAGCACTCGTCGTCGGTTTCGGCTCGGCTAGTGAGCCGACATCGCCTTGGTACATTCTCATCACCGGCCTCACCGGCTTGGTGTGCGGGCTCGGCCTCGGATTCGAGCCTTACTGGGGAACCATGGGTGTTCTCGCTTTCGCGCTCTATGCAGCCTCGAGCAATATGCCGGGAGGGCTCGAGGCTGTGCCGGAACGCTGGGCCGCCATGGCACTGGCTGCCGGATATATGAGTGTGCTCACATGGATTGTTCGGTGGCCCTCCTCCGATCCTGTCACGACAGCCCAGCGCCGCTTATACGCGAGACTTGTGAAGGCATTGGATGGCGCCGCCCACCGCCAAGCCTTGACGCTGCAACCTCCGACCTACGCCCTTTGGCAAGCCTTGCGGCGGCGCGATTCAGAAGAAGCCGATCAAGTCATCCGCCGCTATGTGATCTTGAGAAATGCCGTCATCCTGCTCGCCGAGACTGAAGCACGTGCCATCGAGGCAGGTGTCGCACCATCAAGGCTTGCAGCATGTGCGGATAGTCGAAAGATTACTCGGGACATTCTGCAAGACTTAGCGGCTGGCTTGGAGGTTTCCGCCAAGCTTGACATGCTCGATGACGCCACTGCGCGCGGCCGCCAGATTCTCACCGTGTCGCCATCCGAAACCATACCGATCGCGCGCAAGCTGCGCCGAAGCGAGGCCATCTACGCGCTCGAAGCCATTCGTATCTCACTCCATGACGAGGTCGCAAACTTAACCGGGCTCGTTGGGGCAAGGGGACATCACGGATGACCCGCTCGGTTCTGCTCCACGCACTACGTTACGGACTGGCGGCGGCGATCGCCTGTGCCGTCGGCCAATGGCTCGGCCTTCACCATCTCTTTTGGGTATTGTTGACGATCGGCTTTGTACTTCAAGAACAGGCTGGCGATACCATTCGCAAATCGTGGCAGCGGGTCGGCGGGACACTGATCGGGGCGGCCTTGGGGTGGGCTATCGCGGAGGCTTTGGGGCCGGGCCACGAGTTGTGGTTGCTGGCCGTACTCCCAGCCCTGTTTCTTGGTATTTTTCTCTATGTGCCGGTCAATTATTTGGTCGGTGTCATCTTCATCACACTCTTTGTTATCTTCGTCTATGCGATTGAAGGCATGCCATCCGGTGAGGCAGCCTATGCTCGTGCTTTGGACGCGCTTGTTGCAGCTGCACTGGGGATTGGCCTGAGCCTTTTGATCAAGCCCACGCGATCCTCTGACCGAGTGCGCGAGGACCTTCCGGAAGTTCTGATCACGGCGGCTGATCGCCTGCGCCAGGAAACACAAAGCGTGATCGACGGAACATCCACCATGACGGCGGATGATTACCAGGCCTTCGTCACTCGAATGCACGGGATCGCGCGCAGCATCGCGTCATCGCGCTGGGAGGTGCTGCCTTGGATGCGATCGGCGCAGCACCGTCTGCATTGCGCGGAACTCATCTCGGCCCTTTATCGGCGCATTGCGGCCATCCACGGCTTGGCGGATCGGCAACGCCCAATGAGCGACGATCTCGGCGCGCATATCGGCGAAACTGCTGCCGTGATCGGTGATGCTATGGAGCGGATGGCAGCGCGGCTTTCCAACCAAGAGGACGCGCGCCTCGTCTCGATTGAGGACCTCCGGCAATCCGTCGAGCGTGCCGCAGAGACGAGCCTCGCCACGCATTTTGATGGTGGAGCCCATCATGAACGCGATGCCCGGCCGGTGGTGTTTTTTGCAGAGATGGTCGCGATGCTTGACGACCTTGAAGGTCTAGCCAGGGTGCTGGAACTGCCCCTCGAGGCCCAAACAAGCCGGGTTTAGCCGTTACGTCTCACAAAAATAGCGCTGGGTGCCCTTGGCCGCGATCGCTTCATCAAGCCTCTTGATTGCTAGGGCATAGGCGGCCGTGCGGAGATCTCTGTCGAGTTCGTCGGAGAGCTCGACTGTCTCTTCGGCGCTTTTTTGCATGCGCGCATCGAGCTTGTCGTTGAATTCCTCAATCGACCAATAGTGTCCCGTACGGTTCTGAACCCACTCACTGTGCGAGCCGACGACACCGCCGGCATTGGCGAGAATATCCGGTACCACGGCGATCTCGCGGTCACGCAACTTGGAATCGGCTTTTGCCGTGACGGCGCCATTAGCCAGTTCGAGAATAGCCCGGCAGTTCAGATCATCTGCCGTCTCGTCATTGATGGTTCCTCCCAATGCTGCCGGAACAAACAGGTCACAATCAGCTTTGAGAATGTCGCCGGCTTCCCCATCTTTGGCGAAGCCCGTCACCGATCCCGTATCATTCTTGTGGGCAATCAGGCCTTCTATATCGAGTCCGCTTTCGTCGAAGGCAGCACCGCTGCTGTCGGACACCATGGTGACGCGAAAACCGGCCTCCTGCGCCATCTCGGCGAAAACAGTACCGGCATTGCCGAAGCCCTGAATAGCGATGGTCGCCTTGTCACCAAGCTCCAAAGCGTCGCGGAAAATCTCCAGGACTTTGAAACCACCCCGGCCCGTCGCTTCGGTTCGTCCCGAAGCACCACCCAAAGGCAGGGGCTTCCCGGTGAGTGCTGCGGGCATGGGGCGGCGCTTGAGGGCGCCGACCTCATCCGCCATCCACGCCATGACAATCCCGCCAGTATACATGTCGGGAGCGGGAATATCGCGATCCTCGTCGATAAACGCGGAAAAAGCCCGTACATAAGCTCGAGCAACACGTTCGCGTTCGCGTTTGCTGAGCTTTTTGGTGTCGACACAAACCCCGCCCTTGCCGCCGCCGAAAGGCAGGTCGGTGCACGCGGTCTTGAAGGTCATCCAGAATGCAAGGGCGATGACTTCGTCCATCGTGACCGAGGGATGAAAGCGGATCCCGCCCTTGGTGGGTCCTCGCGTGTCGTTATAGCGGCAGCGGAAACTCTTGAACGATTGGATCGAGCCGTCATCCATGCGTATGCGCAAACTCGCGCACAGTGTCTCGTCGGGGTAGCTTAAGGTCTCGACGATATCAGGGTGAGTTCCCAAGAGTTCGGCCGTATCGCGCAGACGCTGTTTGGCCATCTCAAACATGCGCATGGATGGACGCACTCCGATGATGAAGGACTAGGGGTTGAGAGAGACCTAGGCGGCTGAGCGCTCGATCGGCCTTTGATGCAGCGTGGTCATGATATCCACGGTCGAGGAATCGGTCGCGGGCAGCCTTCGGCAAGAACTAATCACAAAGCGTTCCGCGGCACAGGCGGCATCCCACGCTGTCAGGGGATCGCACGCTGGGTCGAGACCGCAACGACACGCCTGAAGCCTTTCTCTCAGAAGCCTTGCAGGTATGCCCTCAAGAAGCAGATCTTGAATCAATCGTTCAAGGAGACGATGTCGAGTGTTTCGTAGAGTGCAAGCGTTATCAGCGCCGACACGCTGCTCGAGTTCGGGTGCTGCAATGTCGAGCCAATGGCAACTCTGCGCAATTGACTCTGTGAGTTTGCATAACGTGCGCTGTTTTTTATCCAACATTTTCTGTCGATTCTCGTCTTTTCGGAGAATAAACGCTCGACGCCTATGCGGGTTCCGGCGTTAGATAGACGCGGGGATGAGCAAATATATTCAATAATTGTACGCAATCGTGAGATCATTTGGATCCGTACCTTACTGGCGAAACGACGAAAATCGTTAACAAACAAGTCGGATTGACGCTTTGATTTGCCTCAAACAGTCTCGCAACAATGTTCGACACAATTATCTCGCCGATGAGGCCGCATTACTTGACCAGCTTGTCAAAGAGGCAGCTCTCGGCGAGGCTGAGCGGAGCGAGGTCGTGTCTCATGCGATCCGCCTGATCGAAGCGGTGCGCCGCGTCGATGATCCGGGAATTATGGAAGAATTCCTCGCGGAATATGGCCTATCGACAAGGGAAGGCGTCGCCCTGATGTGCCTCGCCGAAGCGCACTTGCGGGTTCCCGATGCCGAGACGGTCGACGAGCTCATCCAAGACAAGATCGTGCCGCACGACTGGGGTGCGCACCTCGGCGAAGCGAGTTCGTCGCTCGTCAATGCGTCGACCTGGGCGCTTATGCTCACCGGCCGTGTTCTCGACGAGCAGGGGCAACCCGGCCTGGCCTCGTCGCTTCGAAACCTCGTCCGCCGGCTGGGCGAGCCGGTGGTTCGTGTCGCCGTTGGCCGGGCCATGCGCGAGATGGGTGCACAATTCGTGCTGGGTCGGACCATCGGCGAGGCCCTGACGCGGGGCGACAAATATACCCGAAAAGGCTACACATATTCCTATGATATGTTGGGCGAAGCCGCGCGCACGGAAGCTGACGCCCACTGCTACCATCAAGCCTACGCACAAGCGATCGCGCAGCTCGGCGAAGCCGCACGGCATGATCACATCGCCGATAATCCCGGTATTTCTGTCAAGCTCTCGGCACTCCACCCGCGTTACGAGTTCGCCCAACGGAAGACGGTCGTGCCGGTTTTGGTCGAGCGGACCCTCGATCTTGCCCGCGCCGCCGCTGCCCATAAGATGGGTTTCAATATCGATGCCGAAGAGGCTGACCGCCTCGATCTCTCGCTCGACATCATCGAAAACATCCTGGAAGACCCGTCACTTGCCGCATGGGA
Organism: uncultured Geminicoccaceae bacterium; assembly: GCA_964412385.1. Taxonomy (GTDB): domain Bacteria; phylum Pseudomonadota; class Alphaproteobacteria; order Geminicoccales; family Geminicoccaceae; genus JBGSYN01. The sequence goes on along the minus strand of CAYPOV010000167.1, from coordinate 3,396 downwards.
CGGCTTCGGTGTCGTCGTTCAGGCGTACGGCCGACGAGCCTCCCCTGTCATCGACTGGCTTTATTGTCTCGCCCAAAAACTCGACCGCAAGATCATGGTTCGTCTCGTCAAAGGAGCTTACTGGGATAGCGAAATCAAGCGAGCACAAACGCTCGGGCTTTCGAGCTTTCCGGTCTTCACGCGCAAGGCCAGCACCGACATCTCCTACGTCGCCTGTGCGCGCAAGCTCTTGTCCTATCGTGACCGGATCTATCCGCAATTCGCAACCCACAATGCCCATTCATGCGCGGCCATTCTCAAGCTCGTAGAAATATCCGGCGATAGCAGCCGGGAGAGCTTCGAGTTTCAACGGCTCCACGGCATGGGCGAAGTCCTCCACGATGTGCTCGGCCAGGAGGCGGCAACCCGGTGCCGGATCTATGCGCCCGTCGGCGATCACCGTGATCTCCTTGCCTATCTTGTCAGGCGTCTCCTCGAAAACGGTGCCAACTCCTCATTCGTTCACCAGATCGTCAATGAAGAGGTGTCACCAAAAGAGATCGCGCGCGATCCTTTTGCCACCGCCTCCAAGTATGACCAAGCGGCCCATCCCTCGATCAGCACACCCTCGGCGATTTTCGAACCGCTACGACGAAACTCGAAAGGCTGGGATATCACCGATCCCTTGACGGTCGACGCACTCGAACAGGCGCGCATGGCCTTCCGCCACCATCAGTGGCAGGCCGGGCCAAACGGGACTGACAGCAGCGATCGGCTCGGAACCGCTAGATGCAATCCCACTGATCCGAGCGACATGATCGGCGAGGTTGTGGATGCCTTGCCGGCCGAGATTGATCGGGCATTGGTCCAGGCTCGCGACGCATTTCGACATTGGGCCGATCGGCCCGCATATGATCGTGCGGCCATCCTCATCCGGGCGGCTTCGTACTATGAAGCGAACACGGCGGAGTTACTCGAACTCGCCTGCCGGGAGGCCGGAAAATCATGGCTCGACGGTGTTGCGGAAATTCGCGAGGCCGTCGACTTCCTCTATTACTACGCCGCCAAGGCCGAAGCGGCCTGCGATAACACGGAGGCACGCGGCATCATTGTCTGCATCTCGCCCTGGAATTTCCCGCTTGCCATTTTCACGGGCCAGATTGCGGCAGCGCTGGCCACGGGCAACAGCGTTCTCGCCAAACCGGCCGAGCAAACGCCTCTCATCGCAGCGCGCGCGGTGAGCCTGCTTCACGAAGCAGGTGTGCCGAACGACGTGCTCCAACTTCTGCCGGGTGACGGCCCCAATGTCGGTGCTTCGCTGGTTGCCCATCCCGACGTGGCGGGCGTTGCCTTTACCGGCTCGATCGAGGTGGCACGCCTGATCGATCGGCAGCTCGCCAAGACCGCCGCGCCAAATGCCGCTCTCATCGCCGAAACCGGCGGCATCAATGCCATGATCGTCGATTCGACCGCACTTCCCGAGCAGGCGGTACGCGATATCCTTGCATCCGCCTTCCAAAGTGCCGGCCAACGATGCTCGGCACTCCGCATGCTCTACGTCCAAAAGGATGTCGAGCCGCGTTTGCTCGAGATGCTTCAAGGAGCCATGGAGACGCTTGTCGTCGGCGACCCAAAAGAACTTTCGACCGATATCGGGCCGGTGATCGATGCCGAGGCGCAATATACAATCCTCGATTATTGCCGCCAATGCGAGCGCGAGGGCCGGCTGCTCAAGAGGATCGATGCTCCTGCCAAGGGGTTGTTTGTCGGACCGCATCTCATCAGAGTGGGCGGTATCGAGGGCATTCCGCGCGAGATATTCGGCCCCGTTCTGCACGTCGCATCTTTCGAAGCCGACGACATCGACCGTGTCGTCGAGGCGATCAATGCCAAAGGCTATGGCCTGACCTTTGGTCTTCACACGCGCATCGACTCCCGCGTTCAGCATATCCTCGACCGCATTCATGTCGGCAATGCCTACATTAACCGAAACCAGATCGGTGCGATCGTCGGCTCACAGCCCTTTGGCGGAGAGGGGCTCTCCGGCACGGGGCCCAAGGCCGGTGGTCCTCACTACCTTCGGAGGTTTCGCAAGAGCCCGCTCGACGAAGGCATGGCACCCAATCCTGAAAGGGTCTCTGAAGGCGCAGTACTCGAGGCGATCGCGCAAGCGCGAAAGACAATCGATACGATTTCCAAGGCCGTTGAACTCCCCGGACCAACAGGTGAATCCAATCGACTGAGGCATGTGCCTCGCGGTGTCGTTCTCTGTGTCGCTCGCGACTGGGACATGATCGAAAGCCACGCGCGTTCGGCCAACTCCATGGGCAACGGGGTTGTTGTTGTATGTGACGGCATTCCTCAGGGAGTATCCGAGATTCAGTTGCTCAAGGGGTCGCTCGACGCTGATCTTCTGACAAGGCTCCCGATCGATGCGGTCACCGCTGCTGGTCCCAGAGAATGGCTGCAAACGCTTCGCCAAGCTTTGAGCGCCCGTGACGGCAAGATCATTCCGCTCATCACCGAACGCGACAATCCTGAAGCTTTCGTGCTCGAACGTGCAGTCTGCGTCGATACAACCGCGGCCGGCGGCAACGCGTCCCTGCTCGCGCAAACGAGTTAAAGTGCTAGTCTCCACAAGACGATCGCCGCCATGACCGCTATTGTCGTGACAGCGACAGGTTTCTTGTGCTTTTTGATCAGGGTAGCAGCACGGTCGCCGAATGTCGCGACGAGCAATGCGAGACCCCAATAGCGCACACCTCGGGCGATGACGGTCGCTAGCAGGAACAGAAAAATGCTGTACTCGATCAAACCGGCTGACACGGATGCTATTTGGTAGGGGATTGGCGTCACGCCAGCGGATAGCAGGAGAAGAAATCCCTCAGATCGTAACGTCTCTGCATAGCCCACTATCTGCGCGCTCACGCCCAGATAGTTGCTAAGCGGCTGACCCAAATAACCCCAGAAGAGAAAGCCTACAACATAGCCGGCCATGGCGCCCGCAATGGTCCCGAGCAGGGCGATCGACGCAATCCGCCATCGACGTTCCTTAGCGGCAAGCATGAGGGGAACGAGCGCCACTTCGATGGGAATGGGCACAACCGTGCTTTCGAGAAATGACGCCAGAAAGATCGTGCCCCACCCGACCCTTGGGTCCTTCAGGCGTTGTTTGATCTGCTCAAATTTGCGTTTCACGAATCTCCAATCAGCGCGTTGGTTTGTGGCCGTGGGTCGATATTGTTGTACGGACGCATATTGTGGCGCGGCGTCGACATCTTTAGCCGGCTGACGCATGCGGCATACGATATCGTCGATCAGATGTTCGAGTGTTCTGACCCATCCAAATTGCGCCAGTTGCTCTAGCCAAACTTTCTATGCGCAAGTCTGTTAACAAGAGTGGCAGACATATGCGCT
>CAYPOV010000166.1:0-10070 GCA_964412385.1 uncultured Geminicoccaceae bacterium | reverse complement strand
AGAAAATTCGGCAGGGTCAATTGAACAGTCCGGATTTCGTCAGAGAATCAAACTCCATACCTCAAAAAACACTGTTGCCAACGCCGGATTGACGTTTGAAACGGCGGCCTAACGCCTAATTCGATGCTCACACATTTGCAAAGGGTAGAAGGTTACGTAGTCAATCTTCAACCCAGCGATCGGCCCAATGGGCATTTGCCGTCGAGCCGATCCCAAGGGTCTGGGGATGCGATGCGTCCCCAGCAACATCCCTCTCGTTTCATCGCAAGAACAATTTAAGTGGCTCGGCTATGGCGAGGGTACTGATAGGTTTCTTCACGAAACGCTCTGAAGTGTTTGACTATTGAGACGATGCCCTCACCAACTTGGCAGCGAGGTTGATAGCATCAATCAGGCTTGCCGGGGAGGCGATGCCTTGGCCTGCGATATCGAAGGCGGTGCCGTGATCGACGGAGGTGCGGATGATGGGAAGCCCGAGCGTGACATTGACACCTCGCACATCCCGCCGGCCCGTGGTGCGATCGACTTCGAAGGCCAGTGCCTTGAACGCCGCACCGCCCTGGTCGTGATACATGGCGACAATGCCGTCGAAGCGGCCGGCGAGCATGTCGATGAAGATGGTATCCCCGGCAAACGGCCCTTCGATCGCCATCCCTTGGGCTTTCAGCTCGGCAATGACGGGCTGGATGATCTCGATCTCCTGCCTTCCGAACAATCCAGCCTCGCCGGCATGAGGATTGAGGCCTGCGACACCCAGCCGTGGTGCGTCGATGCCCAAAGACCGGAGTGCCTCATGGGTGAGCCGACACACGTTCGAGACACGCTCCCTTGTGATCAGGCTCGGCACGCGCTCGAGCGCCACATGCGTTGTCACGAACGCCACATGGAGATGATGATGCGCGTACATCATGACACTCCGGGGCGATCCGGTAAGCTCGGCCAGAAGCTCGGTATGGCCTGTGAATTTGATCCCGGCCTGGTTGAGCGCGTCTTTGCTTAAAGGTGCCGTGACAACGCCACCGGCCTTGCCCTCCATAGCTAGCCTCACCGCTTCGATCACGGAGCGATAAGCAAGCTCGCCGGTATCGGCCGAGGGCCTGCCGGGCTCGATTGCACAACCGGCAGGCATATCGAAGCAAGTGATCCTCGAGCGCTCGCCGATCTCGAGCGGAATGCCAAGGCGATCCGCCGTCTGCTGCAGCACGGAAGCCTGGCCGACCACGATGCACGTGCAATCGGCAAGAGTCTCGTCATGCAGAGCCTTGACGAGGATTTCCGGGCCGATCCCGGCTGGATCGCCCATTGTCACGGCAAGATCGAAGCGCATTGGTCGCCGTTAGGCGGCCTCGTCGCGATAGAGTTCCGACGTCTCTTCGCGCTTCGACAAAGACCATCGATATTGGCTCGGCCATTCGGCATAGACCGGATCAGCCCCAAGCATCAGGGCTGCATGATGCGCCCAGTTGGGATTGTTGAGCGCTTCGCGGGCTATTGCGATGAAGTCCGCTTGGCCCGCCTCGAGAATCGCGTCGGCTTGCCTGGGATGGGTGATCAGTCCTACGGCCTGGGTCATGATCCCAGCTTCGCGCCGGACGGTTTCCGCAAACGGAACCTGGAAGCCCGCAGGTCGCTTGACGTTGGCCATGGATACCGGGCCTCTGATGCCGCCCGACGAGCAATCGATGACATCGACGCCTAGAGCCTTGAGTTCCTTCGCCAGAACCACACTGTCTTCGAGCTGCCAGCCGCCCTCGGTTCCATCGACGGCCGAAATCCGGAAGAACAGGGGCTTGTCGTCGGGCATGGCCGCGCGAACCGCTTCCGTGACCTCGAGCGCAAACCGCATCCGTCCTTGGAGATCACCGCCATAGGCATCATTGCGCTGATTGCCGAGCGGGGAGAGGAAACTCTGAATGAGATAGCCATGGGCACCATGGATCTCGATGATCTCGTAGCCCGCTTGCAGTGCGCGCTTGGTGGCGGCAACGAAGCTTTCGACGAGCCCCGCGATTTCCTCGACCGACAAGGCCTTGGGCATGTGCCAGCCTTCACCTACCGGCAAGGCACTTGGAGCTACGGTCTGCCACGGGGGCTCGCCGCGTGCGGCATCCTCGTCGTCGAGCGGCTTGCCGCCTTCCCAGGGGCGCTTCGTGCTGGCCTTGCGCCCGGCGTGACCGAGTTGGATCCCCGGAACGGCACCATGTTCTTTGAGAAATGAGCATATTCGTGTGTATATAGGAATTTGGTCGTCGCTCCACATGCCGGCGCAGCCGGGCGTGATGCGGCCTTCCGGCACAACGCCCGTCGCCTCGGTGAAGACAAGACCGGCGCCGCCTGTCGCGAACCGGCCGAGATGGACGACATGCCAATCATTGGGGTAGCCATCGACAGCCGAGTATTGGCACATTGGCGAAATCACCACGCGATTGGGGATCTCAACCCCGCGAATGGTGATCGGTTCGAACAAGAGCACGTTCTTGGAACTGGCTAACATCGAAACTCCCTTTGCTCGCATCTGACTTGGCGCTATGTCGCCATTCCCGCCCATCAAAACAAGCACATTCAGAATTGGCGGAGTTAATCGCGTCACGACGCTTGACGTGCCGCAACAGCTTGGGGCCTGTTCAGGCCATGCATGAAGGTCACCGCAGCGGAAACGCTGCACATGAACGCGATGGGGGAGATTGATGGCAAGAGATAAACTTCGCGTTGGGCTCGTTGGCACGGGCTTTATGGGGAGGGCCCATTCGAACGCCTATCATCAGGTCGGACGGTTCTTCAATTCAGGCATCACGGTCTCGCTTCAAGCTGTCTGCGCCCGTAACAGTGAAACGCTCGAACCCTTCGCCGATAAATGGGGGTATGCCTCGACCGAATCCGATTGGAAGGGATTGATCGCTCGTGACGATATCGATCTTGTCGATATTGCGAGCCCCAACAACACCCATGCGGAGATCGCCATTGCGGCCCTCAAAGCCGGCAAGATGGTCGCTTGCGAGAAGCCGCTTGGTATGAACGTCGAAGAGTCCGAGCAAATGGCGGATGCTGCGCGCTCGGCCGGCGTGCCGACCATGGTCTGGTACAATTACCGCCGGGTTCCGGCTCTGACACTCGCCAAGAAAATGGTCGATGACGGAGCGCTCGGCCGCATCTTCCACGTGCGCTCAACGTTCCTGCAGGATTGGACGATGTCGAAGGACCTTCCGCAAGGCGGCAATGCCCTTTGGCGATTGGATTCGGCGGCGGCCGGCAGTGGTGTCACCGGGGATCTGTTGGCGCACTGCATCGACGCGGCCCAGTGGCTCAACGGTCCGATCGACGAGGTGGCCGGTGTCACCGAAACCTTCATCAAGGAACGCGTTCATAGCGAGACGGGCACAACCCAGCCGGTGACCATCGATGATGCGAGCGCTTTTCTCGCACGCTTTGCCAATGGCGCGCTCGCGACCTTCGAGGCAACCCGATATGCCCGCGGCCACAAGGCCAAATTCACCATCGAGCTTAATGGCGAGCGGGGTTCGCTCTTCTGGGATCTCCATGATCTCCACAGGCTCGAATACTTCAATCATGACGATCCGGGCGATATCCGCGGCTGGCGCTCGATCCATGTGACCGATGGCGATCACCCCTATATGGCTCATTGGTGGGTGCCGGGTCTACAGATCGGCTATGAGCACAGCTTCACCCATCAGGTGGCCGATTTTCTCCATGATCAGGAGACCGGCAAACGCACCGTCCCCAATTTCGAGGACGCCATGAACACCGATCGCGTAACCGCAGCCGTGCTCGCCTCGGCAAGGTCACAAACCTGGCAGAAGATCAAGCGTTCTTAGGCAACCAAGCAATCTAGCCAAAGCCGAGCGGGAAATGATAGCACCTTGCCAATAAGCTAAGGGGCTAAACATGACCGACTATCGTACTGTTCACGCACGGAGTCTCGCCGATCCCGAGGGGTTTTGGGCGGAGGCGGCTGCAGCCATTTCTTGGGATCAGCGCTGGTCGCGGGTCTGCAATTTCGATAATCCGCCATTCGTGCGCTGGTTCGAAGGTGCCAAACTCAACACCTGCTATAACTGCGTCGATCGCCACATCGAGGCGGGTCACGGCGACCGCATCGCGCTGATCTATGACAGCCCGATGACCGGCACCAAGCACCGCTATTGCTATCTCGAACTGAGGGACCTCGTTGCGACCTTCGCAGGTGCCATGAAGCGCCTCGGTGTTGTGACCGGCGATCGCGTCATCATCTACATGCCCATGGTGCCCGAAGCGGTCATCGCCATGTTGGCCTGTGCCAGGCTTGGTGCTATTCATAGTGTCGTCTTCGGTGGATTTGCGGCCCACGAGCTCGCCAAGCGGATCGATGATGCGACACCCAAGCTGATTGTCTCGGCAAGCTGCGGTCTCGAGCCCGGGCGCACGGTCCACTATAAACCCCTGCTCGATGATGCCATCGCCCAGGCGCGGCATAAGCCGGACCGCTCGATCATCCTCCAGCGGCCCGAAAGCGAGGCGGCTCTTGATCCGGCACGCGATAGTTCATGGGCCGAAGCGATCGAAGGGGCGGAGCCGCAGGCTTGCGTTTCGCTTGAGGCGACGCATCCACTCTATATTCTCTATACTTCAGGGACCACCGGCCAGCCCAAAGGCATCGTCCGGGACAATGGTGGCCACGCCGTGGCGCTCGCTTGGTCGATGCGCCATATTTACGGCATCCGACCCGGCGAGGTGTTCTGGGCCGCTTCCGATGTCGGCTGGGTGGTCGGTCATTCCTATATCGTCTACGCACCGTTGCTCAATGGCAGCACCACCGTGCTGTTCGAAGGCAAGCCTGTGGGAACGCCGGATGCCGGTGTCTTTTGGCGTGTTATCGCCGAGCATGATGTGAGAACTTTATTCACAGCACCCACCGCCATCCGTGCCATCAAGAAAGAAGATCCCAAAGGCGAACATCTGAAACGCTATTCAATTGATGGGTTTCGTGCGCTGTTTCTGGCGGGCGAACGCTGCGATCCCGACACACTCGTCTGGTCCGGCGACATGCTGGGCGTGCCGGTGATCGATCATTGGTGGCAGACCGAAACCGGCTGGGCGATCTGCTCGAACTATCTGGGTATCGAGCTTTTGCCGGTGAAGCCCGGCTCGCCGACCTTGCCGGCCCCGGGCTATGATGTGCGCATTCTCGATGAAGGGGGCCACGAGATGCCTGTTGGTGCAATCGGCGCAATCGCGGTGAAACTGCCGCTGCCACCCTCCTGCATGCCGACGCTATGGCAAAATGATGGGCGCTTCAAGCAGGCCTATATGAGCCGCTATCCGGGCTTCTATCTTACCGGCGATGCCGGCTATCACGACGAGGATGGGTATTTGTTCGTGATGAGCCGCATCGACGATGTCATCAATGTGGCGGGCCATCGATTGTCGACAGGGTCAATCGAAGAAGTCCTGGCGAGCCATGGTGATGTCGCCGAATGCGCTGTCATCGGCGCCGGTGACGACCATAAAGGTGCAGTCCCCATGGGCATGGTCGTTCTCAAGGCCGGGGTCGCGCGCGATCACCAGGAGATCTGCAAGGAACTGGTACAGAAAGTGCGCGAGGATGTCGGCCCTGTCGCTGCCTTCAAGTGCGTTACCGTCGTCAAGAGGCTGCCCAAAACCCGCTCGGGCAAAATCCTGCGGGGGACCATGAAAAACATCGCCGATAGCGCACCCTACACCATGCCCGCGACGATCGACGATCCCGCCATTCTCGACGAGATCGCCCATTCGCTTCGTACCATCGGTTACGCTAAGTAAGACCCTACAACGAGCCGTGGTTGGGATGACCTCTTGGCGCTATCGTATGCAGGTCCCCGCACCCGGAAGGGTCCTGCTCAGATCGGGTTTGTCACCTAGACTGAGCTTCAGGATTTTGCAGCTATCAGCGGGCAACGAAAACTCGTTGCCACTTATCACTGTGCGCCGCGCTTCATGAAGCTCGATGCCGACCTTCCGGCTGTCACATTCGTTTTGCTGGAGGCGAATGCCTTCGGTGAAGTCAAGCCCGATGCAGGTCTGGGCACCCTCGCAGCTATTGCCTTTAAGTGTCGCCCGCAAGGTATTGTAGCCGAGTTGCTCGGTGAGGTCGGCGAGGTGGTAGCAATATGTATTGGCCGTCTCCGAGGAGCGGCAATCGTTATTGATGATCCAGAGCTGGCTTGGTTCGTTCGGCGCAAAGGCTGGGCCTTGTGGTCGCCACGTGCCGATAGGACCCGTCGTCTCGACGTCTTTGTCGGGATCGAATGCCAAAGCGTAGAACTGGATATTGGCAGCGAAGCCAACCGCGGCTGAAAGACCCTGAATAGCAACGACGCAACCCAAGCTGCTCGGCACGCCTTCCTGTCCGCCAACAAAGTCCGGTGGTAGGATGAAGGAATCGCAAAACAGATCGCAGTCCTTGATAATCACGCGCATACTGTAGAGATCGAGAGCTTGCAAACAGTTCCCGCGGCAGCCATTGGTGGTCATGTTTTCAAAGCGAACAATGCCGTCGCGGTAGCCGACAACGCCCGGGCCGAGGCGACAATTGGTGAAATCGCAGGACCGGAAGGTGACATCGCCTTCGGCTGGAACGATACCGAGAAGCCCGCCATTGGCAGCACCCGTGGCATTACCGTCGACAACACCTCGGAGGTTGTAATCCGACGTCAGAACAATACCGCCGAGTATCGTGATACAGGCGCAGGTATTGCCGAATGGCCCGAATGCCGGCGTTGCATATCCGTCGACAACAATATTCTCGACGAGAACATCTTGCCGGGTTGTTTGTTCGATGCGTTCCGGATTATCCCAATCCATACTGTTCAGTATGTTAAAGCAAAGGACTTCGTCGCCAAACATCCAGGGTACACCCTTCATCGCGCCGCGGCAGCGAATGTGTTTGATCTTGATACGATTGGCGCGGGACTTTTTGCTTTCATTGGGCTTGAGGGGCGTCTTGTAGAACGTGATCAGCGACGGTGCGACTTGGGTTAGGGATCCGTTGACCGAAGCACCAGGGAACGGCGCAGGTTCCTGGCCGCGCCGCCAGCCTGGGAGGCTCTCCCAAATCTCGTAATTGAGGTCGTCGGTGCAGGTCATGGTGGTCCGTTGCGCACCGGACCCGATCAGCGAGCCGTCAAAATCGGCAACCACCGCCGGGCAACTGAGCTTGAAGGTGCCGGACGACAATTTCACCACACCTCCTTTGGGTGCATTTTTGAGAGCCCATTCGATGTTGGGTTGATCATCGCCGCCGGTTGGTCGAAGCCACCACCCATTCGATCGCGGGCTGATATGCGTCGGATCGGGATTAGGGCTGCCCGCCCGTTGAGGTGACGCTGCATGCGCCGGCCCTAAATTGCCAAGCGCACCAAGTGTTGCCGCCGCACCGGCTGCAACACCTGCCTGCCCCATAAAGTCCCGTCTGACGATCGGCTTCGACATTGTCCGAACCCTCACTTTGGCTGATTTGCTGGGCGACTCGCGCCGCTATGCGTGCTTCATTATTGCTGTTAATCTCGCGACAGCGCTTGAGGATGATCTAAGTTTCCATGAGTAAGCGCTGAGTTTTGCTTAAAGAGAGGCCCGGAGCCAACTGTGCCCTATGCGTTTGACGAGTTTGTCTTTGACCCGGAGCGAGGTCTTTCGCGATCAGGAGAGCCGATCGCGCTTGAACCGCAAGCGTACGAACTCATGCAAAACTTGCTCAAGAACCAGGGCAGGACCGTTTCACGAGACGAGCTGAACGAACAATTATGGGACGGCCGCATTGTCTCCGATGCGGCACTCAGCACCCAGATCCGAACGGTAAGGCGTGCCCTAGGTGACGACCGGGCCCAGCAAAAATACATCAAGACATTCCCCCGGCGCGGCTTCAGTTTTTCCGCACCCGTGTAACACACCGATGACGCGCCACACCTTGCCAATCAACGTCCAACGAGGCCCCGACGCGTCCCCGTCTATGCTTGGATCGGTATTGCAGTACTCGCGCTTGTGATCTTCGGCGGGCTCGGAGCCTGGGCCATCCGCGACAAGCCTGCCCCGGAAGTCACCGAAGTGCGGCGAAGCCTCTCCATCGCCGTGCTGCCGTTTGACAATCTCTCCGGCGACGACAGCCAGAACTATCTCGCCGACGCGTTTACCGAGGATCTGATCACCGACCTTTCCCGCATTCGCGATGCCTTCGTGATTTCACGAAGCACCAGCTTCACCTATCGGGGCAAAGAAATCGATCCGCGCTCGGTCGCCAAAGACCTTGGCGTACGCTACGTCCTCGAGGGTAGTCTGCGAGTCGATGGTGATATCGTGCGAATCAATGCCCAGCTGATCGATGGCGCCGACAGCAGCCATCTCTGGTCTGACCGGTTTGAGGTCCCTCTGCCCAAACTCTTTGATGTGCAAGAGAACGTCACCGGGCGGATTGCCTCCGTCCTGCGTGCCGAACTGCGTGTCGCAGACAACGAGCGACAGGACCCGGAAATTACGCAACGGGCCTGGGACTACGCGTTGCGCGGTAATGTTCTCCTCTATAATCATCAGAGCCTGTCGGACTACCAGCAAGCCCACGACCTCCTCAGCCGGGCGGTCGAGCTCGATCCCTCCATTTCTTCCGCTTGGAGCGGTCTGTCATTTCTCCATTTTGCAGCAAGTGGCGGCAATATCCCAGGAGTTTCGCAGCCAAACTCCAAAGAACTGTCGTTTGAAGCGGCCCAGAAGGCGGTCCAGGCAGACTCGATGAATGCCGAACCCTACTGGCTTTTAGGCGCTGGCTATGCACGACTGGGTGAACCCGATCGAGGCATGGCTGCCTGCGAGACTGCGATAGACCTCAACCCCAACATGGATTGCGGCTATGTCTGCGCCGGCCTTGTCCATCTGGCCCAGGATGAGCCCCAAGATGCGGTGCCCTACTTCCAATACGCACTGAAGCTCAATCCCCTTTTTCGCCCCTTCACAAAGGAAAAATACCTCGGCCTGGCACACATCCAGAGCGGCGAGGATGGTTTGGCGATCGACGCATTGAATCGCGCACTCGCCAAAGCACCTAATGACTCTTTCGCCAATCTTGCACTCGTGGCAGCACTCGCCCTTGATGGCCAGATGCAGGACGCCGAGAACGCCCTGACGCGCTTTGTAGGAAATGCGAATGGCAAAGCGCCCACAATTGCATCCTTGCGCAGCAACCTCGCCTGGATGGGCCCACGCGTCGAACGCATGTTCGATGGGCTCCGCACAGCCGGCATGGCTGAAGGCTGAGCGCAACTCGCACCGCTTCCTCTGTGGTCGCAACGTCTATTGGATATGTCGATGGCGCAAGTGCTGGTTCGGTGGCTCTCGGATGACACGAAAGTCCGTCTGGAAGACCTCGTTCGATCAAGGGGTCAATGCCTCGAGGAAATGCTACGAAACAAGCTCGATGAAATCGCCCATGAAAGTGAACCCGCGGTGAATCTCCCCTGTGATCTCGTGGCCCTGGTGGACCGGGCGAGGAGCTGGAAACAGGCTTCTTCTCCGGACCTTTCAGAGACTCCGATCGGTGATCGTTGTCGACACAGTGGTCGTCAGCGAGCGTGTGATGATGCGCTATTCGGACTATGTTTTTCGCTGGCTTCAGTTGAACCATACCGAGCTTTACCCGCCAACGATCGTTTTCGCCGAAATCCAGTGGGGCATTACCGGTCTTCCCGACGGCAAACGACGACGGTCGCTCGAACGCTTCTATGATAAGCTCAAATTGGATTTCGCCGACAGGATCCTGACCTTCGATACTGCCGCGGCCGACGCTTTTCACGCAATCGGCGTTCAGATCCGACACGCAGGAAAACAATTGCAGATCGCCGATTCCATCATCGCCTCGATCGCCAAAGCCCAGAGGCCGAAAATTGCGACCCGCAGTGTGAGCCATTTCGAGAGCCTTGGCGTCGCAGTCATCAATCCGTGGGAAGAGATCTCGCTGCTGACCACAGCGCCGAGACGGATAGGCGACATAAATTCAATTGGCAGAAAGCCTAGAGATCGGTCTTAAGCCATTCAATGAGATGAAACCAGGG
>CAYPOV010000165.1:0-10164 GCA_964412385.1 uncultured Geminicoccaceae bacterium | reverse complement strand
CCAGCGACAAGATCCTTGAATCTTTGCTGTTTGGCCAGGGATCGCATCTCGTCGACTGAAACCCGCGCTGCCACAGCCACCACCGCAAGCTTTTCGCCCCGCGCCAAACGGCGGGCCAAAAAACCCCAGCGATGCGTGGGAACAGCAGGTTTCGTCACGAAAAGATACTTCCAAAATAGTTTACCAGAGAGACAACATTATATGCCACAAAGCCTATTGTCAAGTTCTTTATCGGAAGAATAGTTTTATATTCATAGTCCGAGCGCTTGCGTTCCGCTTTGGCTTGCTCCTCTCAAAGTCAATTGTGGAAGATTCCACCACAAATCGGGTAATCCATTGTGTGGTGTGAGCACAAAGTTTTTGCAGCTGTTGGACCCTGAAAGGCGGCTAAACCAATACGACCGGTAGAAAACTTGACACGTTAGGTAGAGTTCTACCCTGTAGGGGAGCGAGTGATGGAAAGGATGGGCCATGCAGTTGAACATCAAGAATGAGAAACGTATCGGCTTGCGCAGGAGCTTGCTCGCAAGACCGGGGAAAGTGTTACTCAGGCTGTAACGCTGGCGATTTGAGCCCGAATTGATGCTATTCACAACCAAGCGCGCCAAGACCGAAAGGGTTTGGCGAAGAAGCTCATCGCAAGCGGTGAACGCTTTGCCGCCCTTCCTGATCACGATCCGCGACTTCCCTGACAAAACCTAATACGACGATCAAGGCCTTCGAGAAAATACTCGTTGAACCAGTCTCGCGGACCCAAATTTCTTGCAACGATGTATTTTCGAGCTCGTCCGGTGATCCTCAAGGGAGCATTGTTTGCACCATTTCATCACCGACTTCGGGTAGATGCCGTAAATCCGACAAGGCGCAGCGATTCAAGCTCCTGATAGCATTATTGCTCGTCGCATTGGGTGCGTTGTCATAGCACAAATGCGACGTGCTTGGTCCATTGCTCATCCATAAAGGTTCATGGTAGCTCTATTCCATCAATTTCCCGTTGCAAACAACAGAGACATTCCATCTCAGAATCAGGGTTGTCCGGCGAGAATTGAGAGTGTTCAACTCATAAGTGTTGACAAAGGTCAGCTTTCAAGCGAAGGACAAGCCGCTTAGTGCAAATCTGAAGCGAAAAAAATATATTTAGAAGATTGAGTTACAGCTCTCGGCCTTGCCTTCAAAAAGATATGCTTTTGGGAGTTGGTCGAAATGAATCGAACTTTTCTTAGGGCTTTCGCTGCGACGCTTGCTTTCGCTTCTGTGGCGGCTGCTGATCCAGCGAATGGTCAGGTCGCGACAAAGTTGAACGACAAGGTGTCACTTTCGGACAGCGATGTGCGACAAGCGAAACCAATGTCGCGGAAACTGAACAGAATACCGCCAGAGGCGTTGCGGAGTTCGCCTGCATACACGCGAGGTGGTGGGCAAATAAAAATACAAGCTGGCTGGGACGGACATCAATACCCTGCTGATAAGGGGGGAGATGATGGTTCTCCGAGAGCGCGCTTGAACTATGGTGGGAATAATCAAAATACGATATTCCACTACAGTGATTACCTAGTCGACTCGAGGCTTCGACATCAGAAACCCTACCGCTTCGTCGGTCGATTTGCTTTCAAGACATCTTCGGGGAACCGGTTTTACTGTTCGGCGTCAATGATTTCGAAGTCAATCGCAGTAGTTGCTGGACATTGTGTTCACGATGGTGGAAACAAGGACAAAGGCTGGATACAATCTGGGACATTTTTCCAGCTTTTAGTAACGGGGCATCGTCGAAATTCGGCAAAGCAAGAGCCGCGTTTGTGCATACTACAACAAAATGGTATGATAGGGGCGAATTAGACCAAGGCTATGATGTCGCGTTAATTGTTCTTAATGAGAGTGATAAGGGGGGAGAAATCGGCAAAAAAACAGGGTATTTCGGATTTTGTACATCCATTTGTCTTCAAAAGTATTGGCATCTGTCACAGCTAGGGTATCCAAGCAACTACTATGGAGGCAAGAAGCTAACGAATAGTGAGCACCTGAGCAAATCGGACAACCGCGATTATGTGTCAGGAAGTGGGATGCAAGGTGGTTCAAGTGGTGGCCCTCATGTGGCGAACATTGGCACGCTGAATGACAAGTCTTCTAACAAAGGCCAATGGCGAAATCGGAATGTTGTTTTTGCTGTAACATCATGGGGATATGTTGACGAGAGTCGTAAATTGCTGGGGTCATCCTCACTGACCGGGCCAAGAAATAAGAATAACTTTGTATCGATGTATAATAGTGCATGCGATAATGCTAGGTCAATTCATGGGTCGAAATCATGCTCCAAACTATGATTTCGATTACTTACGTAGTTTCTCTTCGCCTGACTTGTTACAAACTAGATGTGGCCAGTTGAACGGATACCGCTGTTCATGATCCGTCGAAATAGCTTGACATTAGCGACGACAGATCCACTCAATTTAACAGAATGGGTGTGACCTAATCGCAAAGTCATGACTGAAGGCGCTTCTTGCTCGCAAGTAGCGCCCTTTTCTTATGAGGACCCATTAACCTGTGCGCATTGAATTAAGTGTCCTGAGCTGGTAATTGGCTGACACCGCGGCCACACCGGCCCTCGCGGTGGCCGGGCGTGGCCATGTCGCTTTCGGGTGGGTTTGATGGCGTTGTCCAAGACGTCAACAACCCGAACGGAAGACCGACATGACCACCAAAGACAAGAGAGCACGGCGCAAGCTGTCGATGCTGGAGTTGGCGCAGCAACTCGGCAATGTCAGCCGCGCCTGCAAGATCATGGGCTACAGCCGCCAGCAGTTTCACGAGATCCGCCGCAACTTCCAGACCTATGGGGCGGAGGGCCTAATCGACCGGCTGCCGGGTGCGAGAGGACCGCATCCCAACCGGGTTCCAGCGGAGATCGAACAGGCTGTTCTTGACCATGCCATGGACCATCCCTGTCACGGCGCCTTGCGGGTCGAGCAGGAACTAAGGATGCGGGGTGTTCAGGTCTCGTCCGGCGGCATCAGAGGCGTCTGGCAGCGGCACGGTCTGCTGACCAGACAAGACCGCCTGCTGCGACTTGAGAAGGCTACCTCCGCTCGCAGGATTGAGCTGTCGGACGAGCAGATCCGCCAGCTTGAGCGGTTCAGCCCGGAGTTCCGCGAACGCCATATCGAGGCGCCGCACACCGGCGTATTGGTTGCCGTCGACACCTTCATGGTCGGCACCCTGAAAGGCGTTGGCAAGATCTACCTGCAAACGGCGATCGACTGCCACAGCCATTACGCCTGGGGAAAGCTCTGCACCAGCAAACTGCCCGTCACAGCCGTCCAGCTGATGAACAATGACGTGCTGCCGACCTTTGAAAAGCATGATGCCAGGATCGATGTGGTGCTCTCCGACAACGGCCGCGAGTTCTGCGGCCGGCCCGACCGCCACCTCTACGAGCTGTTCTTGCAACTGGAAGAGATCGAGCATCGCACCACCAGGGTCAAACGCCCGCAATCCAACGGTATCATCGACCGTCTGCACCGAACCCTGCTTGACGAGCACTTCCGCGTCGAGGGCCGCAAGACCTGGTTCGAGACGGTCGAGGAAATGCAAACGGTGCTCGATGATTATCTTGCGCACTATAACCAGAAACGACCGCACCAGGGCCGCGGCATGAACGGCAGAACGCCTGCTCAGGCCTTCACAGACGGCATACCCAAACCCGCAACAAAAGGAAATCGATCCCCAACAAAACCTACAGCACAGAAGCAAGCCGCCTGAAACCGCCCAATGCGGCTACTGTCAGGTCAATACCCTCTCTGTACACATGGAGCTCGACCGCACTTAAAGCTCGATGGCGCGGGTCAAAAGAGCGGCGTCGTCGGGGCAGAGTTCGGTGGCTTGTTTGGTCGCGAGGATGGATGCGGGGACTTGATCGCGCGGGATGGTTTTGAAGCGCTGATCTTCGAAGAATTTTTGCGCGGTTGTGGTGAGGATATAGGCTTGGCGCGCACCTTGATCGAAGGCGCGTCGCATCAAGAGCAGCAGGAGATTGCGGCCGACGCCGCTTTCACGCGCAGGATCGAGGACGACGATTGAACGAATCAGGGTGTCGCTGCCGTAGAGTTCGAAGCCGCCATAGCCGAGCAGTGTGCCGGCCATGTCATGATATCGGAAATAGCGGGTGCCTGGTTGGTTCGGGCTGTCAGCGGTGAGGTCGTCGATCGGCAGGCCGGCGGCTGTCAGTGCTTGTTTCATCGAGTCATCGGGCGTGAGAGGCTCGTCCTTGAGGAAAGGAGCGCCTTCCTCTTTGTCGACGGCTTGCGGTCTTGTGATGTCGACAAGATCGAGGACGAGATCGGCGGGCCGGCACAGGCGGACGCCGCGTTCGGTGACTACGAGGGGCCGATTGATGAGGATGGGATGATCGGCGACGGCATCGAGCAGATCGTCGTCGCTTAGTTCGGGATTGTCGAGATTGAGTTCCGCGAACGGTGTGCCGCGGCGGCGCAAGCCGTCACGCACGCTGAGCCCGGCCTGCTGCCACAACTCCCTGAGTTGATCGCGGTTTGGCGGGGTCTCCAGATAGGGCACGATTGTCGGGTTGGTCTCGAGCGATTCGAGCAAAGCCAGGGTGTTGCGGGAGGTGCCGCAATCCGGGTTGTGGTAGATCGTGACGGACATGGCTTGTTCAGTTGCAGCAGGTTGGAGCGCAGCAGGCCTGGGCGGCGAGGGCATCGGTGCCGGTGTCATCGCCGTAGGAGGTGGTCCGGCCGTGAGTGAGAAAGGCTTCCCAGGCAACGCCCTGGGGGTCGAAGACCCATGATTTCTCGGAATTTGCGTAGCAGCAATTGACCTTGCCCTGGTCGAGCATGGCACCTTCGCTTGCTTTCAGGCGGCCATAGACCTCCTTGAGTTCGGCTTCGTCTTCGACCTGGATGCCCAGATGGTCGACGCCGGGTGTGCGTCCGCGCGCGTCAATGGCGAAATTGACGCGCGGATCATCGAGCATCCACTTGGCGTAATCGCGCTCTTGGACCGTGGGCTCGGCGTTGAAGAGCCCGCTATAGAAACCGACGGATTGTTCGAGGTTCTCAACAGCGAGGTTGACATGCAGGCGTTTCATCGGGCGATCCTTGATGGTGGTGATGGGCGAATGCTTCGAACACAGGCGAGCAGATGGCCTCGTGACCTCTGCAGCAATCCGTCATCAAATAGGTGATGAGTGCGGCGATCCCTTGAAAGTCCGCGGAATAGCGGATGATCCGGCCTTGCCGCTCGGACTGGATGAGGCCGGCACGTTCAAGAGATTGGAGGTGGCTGGACATGGTGTTGTGGGGAACGTCCAGGGATTTGCCGATCTCGCCGGCGGGCAGGCCTTCGGGTCCGGCGGTGACCAAGAGGCGGACCACGGCGAGCCGTGTCGGTTGCCCGAGGGCTGCGAAGGCATTGATGGCGGTTCTTGCTTCCATATGTCCAGATTTATCGACAGATGTGTCATATTCAAGTGCGACAGCAAAAAATTTTATTTGCCGCAGGTTGGCAAGAGGGAACTCCGGTTACGCCTGAGGTTGGAGTTCAACCCATGAAGACCCCGCCATTAACGTCGAGAGTGGCGCCGGTGATGTAGCTGGCACCTTCGGTGACTAGAAAAGCACAAGGCCAGCCGACTTCCTCGGGCTTGCCCATGCGGCCCAAAGGAATGGCGTCCTGGTTCACCGGCTGGCCCTGCATCATCGGCGTATCGATCGAGGCGGGACAAACGCAGTTGGCGGTAATGCCGTCTTTGGCACCGCGCCGCGCGAGCCATTTGGTGAAAGCGATGAGGCCACCTTTGGATGCCGTGTAGTGAGCGCCGGCGATCAGCCCGCCGGAGCGTCCGGCAAGCGAGCTGACGACGACAATACGGCCGTAGCCGGCTTGCTGCATGGCGGCAAATGCCGCACGGATGACGTGGATCGTGCCAAGCAGGTTGACGTCGATGACCGTTTTGAAAACATCGTCCCAATTCGTGTCGTGCCATTCGCTGCCGAAGGGGCTGATTCCGGCATTGGCGATGATGCCGTCGATTTTTTGGCCCTTGCTGAGAGCGTCTTCGACATCGCGTCGGTTGGTGAGATCCAGCTGAAAGGCTTGCGCGGTGCCGCCGATTTGGGCGATCAGCGTCTCGGTGGTCTCGAGGGGGGCTCGATCGAGCAGGATGAGCCGTGCGCCGAGCCTGGCGCAGCATTGAGCGGCTGCGGCACCGATGCCTTGGGCGGCGCCGGTGACGATGATGTTGCGGTTATCGAGGTGCATGGGGTGGGTCATTGTATGATCTCTGGCTTGGTGGTTGCGACATGGTGTAGAATCGACATATTCTGTCACTCGGTCCTATGGTCGAATTGGACTGAACACAAAGAACCTGCGTGAAAACCGCAATCAAAGAGGGGGCATGATCATGCAATTGAGAGCGTTGTCTTCGGCACTGGCGACGGGTGCACTGGCGATGAGTGCTTTGGCGTTGTCGGGCAATCTGGCACCGGTCCGGGCCGATCCGGTCGAAGATGCCAAGGCCACGGTGGCGGCTCGGACGGGACCGCAGACCGAATGGGATGGTCCGGAATCCTCACCCAAGCCCGAGCCCGGCAAGCACATCGCCTATCTCTCCACCGACGAGCAGAACGATGCCTCGCGGGAATGGGGCCAAGCGATCAAAGAGGCGGGCGAGAAAGTTGGCTGGGAGGTGACCATCATTGACGGCCGCGGCAGCCCTGTGACCTGGATCCAGGGTATGAATCAGGCCACCGCTTTGGGCGTCGACGGGATTGTCACGACGGCCGATGTCGCGAGCCTGCAGGAGCCGGTTCAGTCGGCGGCCGAGAAGGGGATCGTGCTCGTCTCGATTCATGGCACAGCGTTCCCGGGACCGGACGAAGAGCTGGGAATTTTCTACAACATCCAACAGGACCCGCGCGATATCGGTAGTGCGCAGGCCGATTGGATCATCGCCGACAGTAATGGCGAGGCACGGGTCGTCGTGACCACGCATTGCGAATACGCGATCGCCTGCGCCAAGGCGACCGCAACCAAGGAGCGGCTCGAAGGGTGCGAGACCTGCGAGGTCTTGGAGTTCCACAATTCGCCGATCGCCGAGGCTTCGCAGCGCATGCCACAAGCAGTGACCGGCTGGGTTCAGCAACATGGCACGCCGCTTTATGTGACGGCGGTTGCCGATTACACGCTCGATTTCATGGTGCCGGCCCTGCGCACCGGCGGTGTCAACCCCGAGGATGTTATTCTTGTGGGTGCCGACGGCAATCAATCGGCCTATGAGCGCATCCGTGCCGGCAACCAGTTTCAGGTCGTGACAGCCTCCGAGCCCTATAAGCTTCAGGGCTATCAGGCTGTTGACGAGCTCAACCGCGCCTTCCATGGCCAGGAGCCGAGCGGCTGGGTGCAGCAGCCCTATCTGGTGACACCTGTCAATGTCGATGCGGAAGGCGGCGATCGCAACACCTTCATTCCTTCCATGGATTATGAAGGCAAGTTCGCGGAGCTTTGGGGCCTGAACTAAGCCGCCTCGGGCAGCAACTCGATGGATCAGGCCGAACCCTATCTCTCGATACGCGGCCTTTCCAAGCATTTTGCCGGAACCGTCGCCCTGGATGAGGTCGATTTCGATCTCGTTCGCGGCGAAATCCATGCGCTGTTGGGTGAGAACGGTGCCGGCAAATCCACCCTGATCAAAATCCTCGCAAGCGTCTATGAAGCCGATGGCGGCACCGTCAGGCTCGAGGGCAACCTTGTCGATCCGAAGCAAGACAGCCTGCCGATCGCCTTCATCCATCAGGATTTGGGCCTCGTCGACACCATGAGTGTTGCCGAGAACGTAGCCTTGATGACGGGCTATCCGCGCAAACACGGTCTGATCGATTGGCGTGCCGCCAACGCGCGGGCGCGAGACGCCCTGAAGATTCTCGGCAGCGATCTCGATCCCGACACGCGCGTGGGAGCCTTGCCGGCTGCTGAAAAATCCATGGTGGCAATTGCCCGTGCCGTTGCCATCAATGCGGATATTCTGGTGCTCGACGAACCGACCGCGGCTCTGCCCGAGACCGATGTCGTCACCTTGCTGGAGACGCTCGACCGTTTGCGCGGGCAAGGCATCGCGATGATCTATGTCAGCCATCGACTGGATGAGGTGTTTCGCAATGCCGATCGCGTGACCGTCTTGCGGGATGGCAGGAAAGTTATCACAGCCAAGGTCGCAGACCTCCAGCCCGCCGATCTCGTGCAGGCGATTGTCGGACGCGGGCTTGCCGAACTCGACGTCCATTTGCCCGAGACAAGGGCCCGCACCGTGCTCGCCGTCGATCAGGCGATGTTCGCCGGTGTCGGGCCGGTGACGTTCACCCTGCAGGAAGGTGAGATTCTCGCCATGGTGGGGCTTCGAGGAGCCGGCCACGACCTAGTCGGCCGTGGGCTTTTTGGCGAGATCGAGCTCGACGAGGGGAGGCTCCGGCTCGAGGATGCGGACTATGTTCCGAGCACGCCTCTTTGGGCCGGGACTTGCGGCATTCGGTTTGTCACCAGCAGGCGGCGTGAGGAGGGCATGGCGTCGAGCCTGACCGTCCGAGAGAATATCTATATCGATCCGCGGCACAAGGGCCGCTCGCACCTGAATTTGGTACGCCCCCAAGCCGAGAGTGCGGATGCCGATCGCGTGCTGACGCAGTTCGCGGTGCGTCCGCATGATCCGGAGCGGGTGATTGCAACCTTGAGCGGCGGCAATCAGCAAAAGGTTATTCTCGCGCGTGCGATCGAGGCCGAGGCCAAGCTTTTGATCCTAGAAGAGCCGACATTCGGTGTCGATGTCGGTGCTAAGGCGGACATCTATCGCCTCCTCGTCAAGGTCTTGGACATGGGGAAGGCCGTCATTCTCGTCTCCTCCGATTTTGAGGAAGTGGAGCGCATCGCCCACCGTGCTCTGGTATTTGATCGCAGCCGGGTCGCCGCGGAATTGCCACGCAATGCCATCACCGTGCCGCGCCTGACGGCGATTGCGGGCGGTCAACGTGATTGGCAGCAGGCATCATGAGATCGTCGGGTGCCGTTCACCTGATTTCGGTTTGGGGGCTTTTGATCCTTCTCATTCTTTTGATTGCGTTGTTCTCGATCCTCAAGCCCAATACCTTCTTGACGGCATTCACCTTCCAGTCGCTGGTCAATAGCCGTTCGATCAATGCGCTCGTCTCCTTGGCGGTGATGATCCCGCTTGCCGCCAATCAGTTCGATCTCTCGGTCGCCTCGACCCTAGGTATTGCCCAGGTTCTGGCGAATGGTCTGCAAACCCAGCAGGGCTGGCCCTGGCCCTTGGCCGTGGCTGCGGTCCTGCTCCTCGGTGCCCTGGTCGGGCTCGTCAATGGCCTGCTGGTAACCCGGTTGCGCATCAACTCCTATATTACGACACTCGGCACCGGCTCGGTCCTTTTAGGGCTCAATCAATGGTATACCGGTGGCCGGCAAGTTGTCGGCACGCTTCATCCGGACTTCATTGCACTTTCCGGAAAGATTTATGGCGTGCCACTGCCGATTATCTACGTGCTCGCGATTTGTATTCTCTTGTGGATCGCTATGGAATATTTGCCGATCGGCCGCTATCTCTATGTCCTCGGTGACAACTCACGTGCTGCCGAGCTCAACGGCATTTCCGCCAACCGCTACGTCGTTATTGCCTTTGTTGCCTCAGGCACGATTGCGGCTTTCGCCGGCATTATCCTGCAAGCGCAGCTTTTGGTGGGCCAGAGCACGGTCGGCCAAGAGTTGATGCTGCCGGCCTTTACCGGAGCGCTCTTAGGGGCGACATCGGTGCGACCCGGACGTCCCAATGCCTGGGGCACCTTGCTCGCGGTTTCGGTACTGGCGGTCGCGGTGGCGGGGCTCAATCAACTGGGGGCACCCTTCTTTGTCGAGCCAGTGTTCAATGGTGCCATGCTGATCATCGCTGTCGGATTGGCGCTTCTCGCGGCACGGCGGCGTGAGCTGGCGAGCGCCCGTGCCGAAGCTGCAGCGCGCAGGGCCGCTTCTGATCGCTGATCCGGAACACAGATTGAACCGTGCGTTTTTTTGAACGTGTTGTCATGATTATCATGGGCACTGTTGCGTTGGCGGATCGGAATTGTTTGTCGAACGAGAGCTGATTGACTT
>CAYPOV010000164.1:0-10345 GCA_964412385.1 uncultured Geminicoccaceae bacterium | reverse complement strand
TGGAGACGATGGCAGTCCGCCTTCGCACTTGCGGCTCGCGGCGTTCCTCGTGCGCTCTCGATGGGGACCGGCTGACCTTCCATATCCGCTGCGGCGCGGTGATCGATACTTCGCCGCACGAGGGCGGATTTGCCGGCACGTTTCTCGAATATTCGGATGCGCTCTGTCAGGGGCCGATCACGGATGGTCTGGGTTTTCTCGAGCAACGTGCGCGCTTTCTATCGGACGCTTATGGCATTTACGGAGGGTTTTCCTATGAGGAGGCGCTCGACAAGCTCGTGAATGCCGAGAACGCCCTCTCGGCGGCAGCCAAGAGCGAACAACGCCTGGTCATTTGGACTGAGCACGACCCCTATGATCAGATCGTGCTTGTGCGGTGCCTGACACAACTGCAAGCCCACGGACGCACCGAGAGTATCGAACTCGTCAGCGTCAATCATTTTCCTGGAGCTTACCGCTTCATCGGTTTGGGCCAACTCCCGTCCGAGGCTCTCCGCCTTTTGTGGCCGCAGCGGAAGGCGGTTTCCCTCGAACAAATGGCGTTGGCTGCCGAAACCTGGAAAGCGCTTTGCTCGGACAATCCGAGTGA
The DNA here is from genome assembly GCA_964412385.1 of uncultured Geminicoccaceae bacterium. Lineage (GTDB taxonomy): Bacteria > Pseudomonadota > Alphaproteobacteria > Geminicoccales > Geminicoccaceae > JBGSYN01. The sequence continues at coordinate 9,756 of CAYPOV010000164.1, read as the reverse complement.
TCTTGCCGACATTGCGCGCCAAGCAGGAGCATCTCTCCCAGATCTTCCTCGGGCCTTGAGGCGCTATCTTCAAGAATTACCGTCGCAAGAGAATGGCTTGGGACTGACGCAGCGCCTCATTCTGGATTTTCTTGCCGGGGGTCCCAAGAGCTTCCACGAAGCTTTTGCGGTGATCTCCTCGGAGCGCGATCTCTTGCCATGGCTCGGTGATCTTCAGTTCATGCACATCACCCGGGGGCTGGCAGACGCGGACAATCCCGCGATCACGATCAGATCCCACAAAAACGACGCCCCCTGGCACCGCGCCGATCTCGCCCTTACCGAGACCGGGCGTCGGCTCGCCGCAGGTCAAGCCGATTGGCTTTTCTGCGGTCCGCACGAATATTGCTTGGGTGGCGTCACCATCCGCCCCGGCTCGGCCAGTTGGCCCAATTGGCGATGGGATGATGCAAGAGGATCCGTCATAACGTCGTAACAAGAAGGGTGAGCATGCGGGCTTGGAGACGAATTGCCGACGGGATACCGACAATACTATTCTTTGGCGGGCTTGTCGCCATCGCCGTTCTCTACGGCATGGTTGCAGCCGAACGTCGGTGGTTTCCCTATCCCTTGGCGCAGAATGCGTGGGGTGCTGCCCAAGCCGTTCGTAGCCGCTTGTTCGTGCCAGATGACAGCGGTTGGGCAAGTGATGAGACTGTCAGAGCGTTCGGCGAGGCGGGTGTTCTGCGTTATGATCCGGGGCGGGCGCAGGACGGTCTCACTCTCTACACATCGTGGCATGCGCAGGATCTTTTTCTTGTAAATATGGAGGGCAAGACCGTTCGGCGCTGGTCTTTGCCGTTTAGCGAGGTTGCCCAACGCGTCGAGCCGGACCGGCAAACGCCTCCCGATGAGGAAGTGATCATTCGCCACGCCAACCTCTCCCCAAGCGGGGCCATCACCGCCGTCTACGAACATCCCAATCACACACCTTACGGATTGGGTCTTGCGCGGTTCGATATCGAGGGCGTGCTTGACTGGGCCGTGCTCGAGCCGCTTCATCATGATTTCGCACTTCTCGAGGATGGCACCGTCCTTGCCCTCGAACATGAAATCCAGACCGAAGCATTCACGGACATTCCGGAAATCGATCCACCGTTTTTCAGCGAGTTTGTTACGGTGATATCGAGTGACGGCCAAGTCGTTGATCGCCTGTCACTCTTCGAAGCCTTCGCCAATTCACCGTTTCAACAGGCATTTCTGGATCTCGCGGATTTGGATGATCCCAAAGGCGATTATCTTCACCCCAATGATGTCGAGATCGTTACACATGAATTTGCTAGCCGGTCGCCACGATGGGAGGTTGGTCAGATCATCGTCTCGCTCTTGGGTATGGACGGTTTCGCCGTGATCGATGTTGAAACCCGCACTGTCGTCGATTTTCTGCACGGAACATGGCGCGAGCAGCATGATCCGGATCTACTATCAAACGGGAACATTCTCCTTTTCGACAATCAAGGCGATCTCGCCGCCGGCATGCAATCACGCATTCTCGAGATTGACCCCGCCACCCAAGCCATCGTTTGGAGTTACGCATCCAGCGAGGGTTCGCCATTCTATTCAAAAGCCTTGGGCAGCCAGGAAAAGCTTGCGAACGGCAACGTGCTTATCACCGAATCGCTCAAAGGACGGCTCCTTGAGGTCACGCCCGCAGGCGAGATCGTGTGGGAATTTCTCAACCCTGCTGAACGAAACGGCCGCCATGCCTATATTATGAGCGGAAACCGCCTGCCGGCCGATTTCTTCTCAACGCTCCGCTAATCCGAACGGCTCGATCTCACCCTCTACCGGCGGCGCAATGAGATCGGACGGTTGTTCCGAAGGCTCAAAGGCTCCGAACGGACCTTCTTCTTGCTTCGAACAACGCGACATCATGTTCAACGCTTTTATGCGTTTTGTTCTCATCATCGATACTATTTCTGTTAAGATGTGCAAATGCGATTAGGGTATGGTCTTCATCTCGATACGGATGCCGTGAACGGTCGTGTCGGACTCGTTGAGAACGCGTCCGGCAGGTTGCGGTGCCATGTTGACGACGAGACTGCCCTGACCGTCCCAAGCCTCCAATGCCCTGATAACGTCTCGATGCGGCGGCAATCTTTCACCTTCGGGTGAGATATCGACGACCGGCGGCTTGATTTGATCGAGCACGAATACCGATGGCCAACGATGATGATGGACCGGTTCTTCGTCTTTTGGCTCCAGCGTGACCTCAAGGACCCGCAGTTTGTCGTTCTCAAAGATCACTTTGTGGTGTTTTGGTGCGGCTTTGACGGCATCGAGTTGGGGATCCCATGTCGAGGGATCAGAGGTACTTGGTTGATTGGTCATTGTTGCCCCCTCAGCCCGACACACTATCGGACTGGATGGAACTATACAGCAGGGTGGGAGATTTAGAAAGGTCGTCTTATGTTGTGTGACGCCGGGATCGATTTTCTGAGTCTGGCTTCGTTTTGGAGACTGACCACAAAGTCAGATGAACTGGCACATCCATCTCCGTGCGGATGGACTTCTAGAACTTCATTGCCGCGTTTTTGACAATGACCAAGAAAATTTGCGGTTGACCATAGGTTTGGACGACTAAATCCGTATCCTCTGTAAGTACTCCGACGAAATACGGCTCCACGAGACCTGTTTAACCTTGGTTGCATCGTCGGCGACCGCGAATACGGTCTGTTGCCGCCGGTTGCCGCACTCGGTCAAGTGATATGGAAAGCGTGATGCGGCGATTCGGGGGAGCCTTGCCACTACCAGCGGCGTTACACCAGCCTTAAATCAGTTTTGTAGCCCCGAGTTCCAGCCGCAGTCAATAAGAGGAGCTCGAGGAGGCGAGCCTCCTCGAAGAGCCTGCCGCAGGCCTGCGACTTTGGCGCGATCATTTAGAGCAAAGCGTCAGATCACTGGCGGCGTTATGATTGGGCGATCGTGTGGCCCTTTGGGTCTGAGGCTTGGCTCTTGGCTTGCACATTGCAAGAGCGGTTGCCAAGGGTAGCAATTCGCCTATTGCTTTAAGCGAGCGGCTGAGAGGACGGGGTAGGAGGGCAGGACCATCATCATGCGGCTTTGGAGGCGATGAACTGGGATGATCTGAAGATCGTTTTGGCGGTCTATCGTTCCGGATCGATCTCGAGGGCGGCGAAAATGCTGGGGATCGATGCATCGACCGCAGGCAGACGCCTTGTCGCCATCGAGCGAGATCTTGATGCCGTCTTGTTCTCGCGGGCGAAATCGGGTCTTTCGCCGACCGAGGCTGGCGAGATCGCGATCCAGCAAGCGATCGAAATCGAGCGTCGCGCCGATCGGTTGAGTGAGCGGCTACCGGGGCGCAGCGCCAAGCCTGTGGGCAGTGTGCGTCTCAATTCCAATCCTTGGGTGCTCACTCAGCTTGCGAATCTGGCGCTCGCTGATCTTCATGCGCGGTTTCCCGGCATCGAGCTCATTATGATCGTCGGCAAGCGGCATCGCAGCATCGCCACGGGCAAGACCGATCTGGCGCTCTGGTTCGAGGTCGATCCGGCCGATGGCGAGTTCGCGATACCACTTGGTAATGTCCAGTATGCGCTCTATGCGCCAAAGGGGATCGACGCCGACAAACTCAATTGGGTGACCACCTGGGATGTCGAAGAGCGAATCGAGCCGATGCGGTGGTTGGAGGACCGTTTGCCTGCAGATCATCAGATGGCGTTGAAATCGGACGATCCGCCGGCGCTCTTGGGTGCCATTGCGGCCGGGCTCGGCAAGGGCCTTATTCCTGTTTGCCTTGGAGACCGCGACGATCGCGTTGTCCGCATCCATGGCGAGATTCCCGATTTTCATCGGCGCATTTCGCTTCATGCACACCCGGATTTGGTTCAGTCGCCGAAAATACAATCGACCATGGCTTGGGTTCGGGAGAACTTCGACTTGGTATTCGGTGATCCGCCTGCCTCGGCAGCGAGGGCGTCTCATGGCGGTCAGTGAGGATGATCTCGAGATCATGCGGTCCTGCATGCAGATGGCCGTCAAAGAGGCTCCCCTGGTTTCGGAATATTTTCACGACGAGCTTTTCCGCCTGGCGCCTGAGACACGCCAGCTTTACCGAATGAACTTGGTGATACAGGGGCGGCTGTTAATCGACCGCATGAGCATGATCGTCACGCAAATGCACGATATCGAAGCACTCCGGCCGTTTGTCGAAGATCTTGCGATCCGCCACGTCGGCTATGGCGTTCGCCCCGAGCACTATCCCTTAGTTCGTCAAGCACTGGTTGCCGCCTTTAGGCGTCTCTTGGGAACGCAGTTCACATCGGAGGCGGAAACGGCTTGGACCGAAGCCTACGATAGTGTCGCATCGATCATGGTCGATGTCGCCTATGGCAACGCCGCCGACCCGCCGAAGGCCTGATCACCTGGACCCAACGCGGTGGGGCGTTCCCAGAATTCGTATATGTTAATGTATACGCACACCACGGTCATGCAAAAACACCCCAACATTTTGTGACGGTCATCACGTTCACATCGCTGTGAGATCGTAGGTTGGCGCCGTGATTGGTTGAAGGGTTCGACCAAGAAAAACGGAGTAAAACGATGGCCGATGCACCTACGGAAATCCACCCTGTCGCTATCTTCGGTGATAATGGAAACAACAATCTCTATGATACAGATATTTGGAACAAAGTTTGGGGTCATGATGGCGATGATATTATTATAGCAGTTGCAGAAGAAGCTCCCGAAGATGCCTACAATTACACGTAGTTTTGGGAAGATCACTTCGATGGAGGTAATGACAATGATACAGTGACCTATTCGGGGATTACTGGAACAGCGATTGTTGCCAGCCTCGAGGACGGCTATGGTCATCGTCAACTCGCCGATATGAGCCTCGACTATAAAGACACTTACATCTCCATCGAGAACCTGACTGGTTCGCAATATGACGACGACATTACCGGTGATGCCAATGACAATAAGCTATTGGGTGTCGACGGCAATGACGAGATCGATGGCCGCCAAGGCAACGATTTGCTGATCGGAGGGCGCGGAGAGGACACAATTGTTGGCGGCGAAGGTGTTGATCACATTCTTGGCGGCGATCACAACGACGATCTTTCCGGCGGAAAGGACGGCGACACCATTGAGGGTGGCCGCGGCAACGACGTTATGCGCGGCGGCCTCGGCGTCGACTTCATGTATGGCGACAATGACAACGACACGATGTATGGCGACGAGGATGACGATACCATGGAGGGTGGCAACGGCAACGACACGCTCGACGGTGGTACCGGTGATGACACGCTTGACGGCGGCTCGGGTGATGATGAGCTGATCGGTGGCGAAGGCGTCGATAACCTCGTCGGCGGCTTCGGCGATGACAGGCTCGATGGCGGCGCCGAGGGCGATACGCTCGACGGCGGCGACAATAAGGACACGCTCTTTGGTCGTGACGGTGACGACACCCTGCTAGGAGGTTTCCATAACGACGAGCTCCATGGAGGCGAGGGCGACGACACGCTTGATGGTGGTGCCCAGGATGACATTCTCGAAGGCGGGAGCGGGGACGACACACTCATTGGCGGGGATGGCAATGACACGGCGGTCTTCCGCACATCCAATGACGTCGACGTCTTCTTGTATGGCGGGTTCGCCAACAGCGAGATCGGCTACGACACGCTGGTAGGAATTGAAAACGTTCAGACTGACAGCGGCAACGACTTTGTTCTCGGTAGTTTTGAGAACAATGTCATCTACACCGGCAGCGGCAATGACGTCGTTCAAACGATTGGCGGCAATAACAAAGTCTACTCCGGGAACGGTAATGACACCTTGTTCGGTGCGTTTGGTGACGACGAAATGCATGGCGGTAATGACAACGATACCATCGAAACCTATTTCGGCGATGATGTGATCATTGCAGGTGGCGGCAACGACATCATCACCGCCGGATCGGGTGTTGATACAATCAAGACGGGTGGGGGGCTTGACACCATTCGATGGGTCGATGGCGACAGTGCAGATATCGATCAGATCGAAGACTTCGAGCTCGGCACTGACAAGATCGAGTTCGGCGCCAATTTCCTCGATGTCGATCCGGATATCACAACGGATCTTACCACACTGCTCGAGGCTCAAGCCACAGCCGATGCCAATAACTCGCTTCTCGTCGCCAATCTTGGTCCGAGTTGGCAAATCATTGGCGAATTCCATCACGTCTCGGTTCAAGAACTCACCGACGCGATCGCCGATAAGAGCCTCGTCTCATTGCAAGCGCCCGACCTCGGCGTCGTCCCACCGGAGCTCGATTTCGTCTGGGCGTAGTGGCTCAAGCCTGTCTCCCAATTGAACAGTTTTCTCGTGCCTTGAACGCTTATGGCCATTGGCTTGACGCCAATGGCCGCTTTTTTGGCTCCCAATCGTTCTTGGAACCGATCCATGTGATAGCTTGACCGTTGCTGACCGGCTATTCATGCTTAGAGAAATAACGAACAGACGTTCGAGGAAACGAGAAGCATCATGGCAGAGCAAGCTTCCCCGCGACGCCGGCTTTATACGCCGGACTTGATCAAGGGCCTAGTTATAGGAATTTTTTTGGGCACAATACTGGGCTATCATCTGGGAACAGGATTTTTGTGTTTCGGTGTCGATTCTCAATCATACTCGTCAACGAATGAAAATAGCAGACCAAAACCGGGCGAAGCTGAAGACCATATAGTCGACTCGTCTGAAGAATCGGCGAATTCCGATGATAAGTAGTCCTATTTTTTGTCATCTCAATCTGATCACAATAACATGACGATCAAGACTAGCGGGAACCGCAGCGTCGTCTCAAGTAGCGATGTCGAGAAAGCGCTCCTCAACGCAGCGAATTCCCTTTGATGCTGTCCGCCATCCATACGTCACCGCGGTAAGGAGGTACCGCTCCAAATTGCGTGATTGTCGAACGATGAAAAACCTGTTGACGGCGTCAAAGCATCAATATTGCCGCTCAGGACATTGAACGAAAAGACTTGCCCAAGGCCGTTGGTGAGAAGGAACGAACCGGCTTTTCCGGTTGGTGAAACGCCCCCACAATCGATCATGTCGAAGCTCTTGTGAGGCGTACCGTCGGAGCGCCAGCAATTGACGAGATTGCCCCTCGGATGGGTGACGATGATCCACTGTTCCGAGCTATCGAAGGCGACGCTTGCGGCATAGTGGTGTTGGCGTCGCTCGATCGTTGCGGGTGTATCGAAGTGCAGGAGCCTATCACCGCCGTCGTGAAGAGCCAGCAGCGACACCTCACGCTGTGTCGGTCCCTCATATTGCATGGCGATTGCAACGCGGCCATCGCTGGTAACGGCCAAGTGCCGGATCGACGCCTGATGCAGATCCGCTTCGAGCCGGTGCTCATCGAGTAACGCACCGTCCGCGAGATCTATATAACTCAAGGCCGGCTGCATCGTTTCAAGATTGAGCTTTTCTCGGCCCCTGCTCGGATGGGTGCGGATACCGCCATTGGCGACGGCCAACGTCTTGCCGTCAGGCATGAGATGCACATCGTGTGGACCGATACCGTGGCTCAAATAGCTGTCGATCTCGCTGTAGTCATCCGTCGCATCGCGGATGCTGATCCGTCCCTCACCAGTTTCGACATGGTTGCAGGTTGTGAACAAAGTCCGGCCGTCCTTGGTGAAACCGCCATGACCGTAGAAATGCTGTCTTTCAGCCGAGAAGAAGGTCTTCCGCAACTCACCGGTCGTGGTGTCGATAACGAGTGCGAAATCACCCGGCCGGCGTGCGAACACCACGACCTCATCGCGCATCGGTCGAAAAGCACAAGAATGGCCGCGGGCGGGCAAAGGAAGCTTGAACCGCTCGCGGCCCTTTTCGTCCAAACCGACGGCGCTGAATGTGCCATCGCGATCGCCGCGGCAAGCTACGAAGAGCTCATCTCGATGCGCAGCCTCAGAGGTCCGGCTATAGTGGATATCGGTGAACGCGAGGCCAGCCGATGTGGAGAGAAAGGTTCTTCGATCAATCCCCGTCTGCGGCATTAAATCCTCCACCCAAGCCAATGGCCCCTCCGAGCTCGATCGCCAAGAGACGTCGCAGTGTCCGCAGCTCTTCGAGAAAGGCTTCGACGCCAGGCCGCGCTGACGGATCCTCAACCGCTTGCGCCAGAGGCATATCAATCACATTCGCTGCCGTCTCTACAGCGTTGAATTGCTCCCGCATTCGCTCGTCCAAATTGACGTCACCCCGCATTGCCAGTTGCAGCGCTGCAAAGCCGTTATCCATGAGAATGAGCTCCCGGATGGTTGCAAGATTGGCGTCAATGGCGTCCAATGAGAGACCGGATCGCCACGCCTCGGCACGGCGTCCCCGTCCTCGATCGAGGCTTTCCCCAAGAGGCCGCTCGAGCTTGAGGACGATAATGACGTCAAGCGTGTCGAGCAATCCCCGATAGATCTCACTCGTCGGATCGAAGACTGAAAAATAGGTATCGTTGCCGGACCTGGCACCACGCACTGTTTCGCCAAAGCCGTCAGGGGCGTGCCAATCCTCAAGGAGGTCGCCAGCAAGCCCTGCTTGATGCTCGGCAATGGCGACGGCAAAGTCACAGACATAGTCGCCTTGGTTGATGCGCTCGCTTGCGTTGCCGAACAAAATCTCCTCAAGGGTTGTAAGGCTCGAGAGTCCGACGCTTTGATTCTTGAGTGATATTGGAACGGTGAGGACCTCATCTTCTTCCATTAAAGCACGCCTTAGCTGTCGGCCTGCCGTGCCATGCTTGTCAGGCCAGAACTGAATATGCTGGCCGAGATTGTCCTCCATGACGGGACCGATCCGAATAGGCTCGGCAGACATCCAGCCCAGGAAGGCCTGCCGAAATGCCGCTTGCGTGTCCGATAGTTCGGCCTCGGCCTCGCAAACGCGGCGTTGAGCCTCGGCTAGCGCTGCCGTCGTCTCTGCATGTTTCGTATAGGCAGGAAGGATCACATTCGCAACCACGGCATCAATGACATCGCCATAAGATTGAGCCGCTGCAGGATGGCTGACCAGGAGCGCCACCAGGAGAATCACAAACCGCATCATAATGAATTCAAGAAGGCTAACATTTGGGCCCGTTCCTCGGATGACAAATCGCGGAACGCATCTCGAGACTTCTCGGCTTCGCCGCCATGCCAAAGAATGGCTTCGGTAAGGTTCCTCGCCCGACCGTCATGGAGAAAATAGGTGTGGCCGTTGACAAGCTCGGTTAGGCCAATGCCCCAAAGGGGAGGCGTTCGCCATTCGCGGCCATTGGCCTCGCCCTCGGGCCGGCCATCCGCCAAACCCTCACCCATATCGTGCAGCAGAAGATCCGTGTATGGCCAGATCAACTGACCTGCCAGGCCATCGACTTCGTAGTCTCGCGCCGTGCCGTGCTTCGGCGTGTGACACGCGATACAACCTGTCTCATAAAAATGCCGCTTACCCGCGAGGACATTGTGCGCCGCCGTGTTCCGCCGTTGCGGCACTGCCAAATTGCGCGCATAGAACAGGACCACATCCATCACTTCGGCAGGCGCCTCGAGATCGCTATATTGCGAGCTGTTGCCATGACGGGCCTCTACGCAACTGGTCTGCACCGCTGTGCACTCACCAGCATGGAACGGCTTTAAGGGATTGGAGATGCCGATATCGCCAGCCATGGCACCGGCATTCTGATCGGCGATGGTGGCATTCCCTGCCTTCCAGCCAAATCTCCCGAGGGCGACG
>CAYPOV010000163.1:0-10381 GCA_964412385.1 uncultured Geminicoccaceae bacterium | reverse complement strand
TGTCGCATAGTGAACCTGGGCGATCGATGCCGCCGCCACGGGTGTTCGATCAAATTTTACGTAAAGAGCACTCAGAGGTCGCTCGAACTCCGTTTCGATGGTCTCTCGGACAATCTCGAAATCGAAAGGCGGAAGCCGATCCTGAAGTGTCGAAAGATCTTCGGCGATATCATTGCCAAGTAGATCCGCGCGCGTCGCAAGGCTTTGACCGAGCTTGATAAAGCTCGGCCCCATCTCGGAAAGCGCACGCGCCAAGCGTTGCCCCGGACGCCCCTCCCTCCGGCGATGGAGAAACCAATGCATCGGGCGCAGAAAAGGCTTGAGCGCCGGGATTTCCTCGAAGATGAAAAAAGCATCGTGCCGAGCCAGACTATGCAGGACCCCTAGGGCTCGCGCGATATTGCGCAGGCTTCGCAACATCAGTGACTAGGTCCGCCAAGCCGAATGAATTGCTGCGATTCCCCCGGACAGATTGCGAAAGCGAATTTGAGAGAAACCCTGAGAGGCGATGAGATTGACGAAAGTGCTCTGGTCTGGAAATCGCCTGATGCTCTCCGCAAGGTATTGATAGGCGTCGCGGTCTCGGGCGACCCAGTGTCCAAGGTTGGGTAGCACCTTGAATGAATAGGTGTCGTAAAGGTCGCTCAATATCGGCAAGGTGACGGTGCTGAATTCAAGGCACATGAACCGGCCACCGGGGCGAAGAACGCGATGCCCTTCTGCAATAACGCTCTCGATGTGGGTCACGTTTCGTATACCGAAAGCGATTGTGTAAACGTCGAAGCTGTTCGAGGGAAACGGAAGGCGCTCGGCATCACCGACGACCCATGTGACGTCACGATACCACCCATTGTCGATTGCCCGGTCCCTGCCTTTCTCGAGCATTGAGGCATTAACATCCAGAATGGTCATATCCGCTTTGCCGCTCAAGCGCTCCAAGATGAGCTTGGCGATATCGCCCGTGCCGCCTGCGACATCGAGATAATCGAGCCCCGGCTGCGGTGCCATCCAGTCGATCAACGCCGCTTTCCACAGCCGATGAATACCGAGGCTCATGAGATCGTTCATGAGATCGTACTTGCCGGCAACGCTGTCGAACACACCACGTACGAGGCCCGCTTTTCGCTCCGGCGCTACATCCTGGAAGCCAAAACTACCTGCCAGCCTTTCCGCTGCTACGACTTTTTGCGCTCCACTCTGCGGCTCTACTTCTTTGGGCATCATTCCATTCAATCTTGATCTTGCGTGGACGGCTCATCCTTCACAGCTATTGTCGGCGAAATCGCGCCGACGGCCCGAAGACCCTTGCGCCCTTACAGTTGAGCCCAGAACATCGTGCCGGAGCTCCCCGAAGTCGAGACAACCATGCGCGCTCTAAGAGCACGCATAAGCAATTGTCGGTTCGCGACAATTGTACAACGAAGACCCGATCTGAGATTTCCGTTGCCGGAGAACCTCGTGCAACGACTGAAGCATCGACGGATCGAGGGTTTTTCGCGACGTGCCAAGTACATTCTCATTTCCCTCGACGGAAACGAAACCCTCGTTCTACACCTCGGAATGTCGGGGCGATTATTGTTTGGCAGCGAAGAACAAGGGATCCACGAACATCTCACCTTCGCATTCGATAACGGTACGGTTCTGCGATTCGTCGACCCGCGTCGATTCGGCATGCTCGATCTCTGCAAAACCTCCGAGCTCAACGTTCATCGCTGGTTCCGTCACCTTGGGTTGGAGCCTCTTTCAGGGGAGTTCAGCGGTGCCGCGCTTCGGACTGCGCTTTCCGGACGAAATCTCGCGCTCAAGACGGCGCTCATGAACCAGACCATCATCGTCGGTGTTGGCAACATCTACGCTTCGGAAGCGCTCTATCTTGCTAGACTCTCGCCACAAAGAATGACGGGCTCTCTGAGCCGATCCAGAGCCGAAAAATTGGCGGAAGCGATCCGACACGTGCTCCTTAAGGCAATTGACGCTGGCGGTTCGAGCTTGAGAGACTATGTTCAAGCAAGTGGCGAACTCGGCAATTTTCAAAGTCAGTTTGCCGTTTATGCTCGTGCCGGGCAGCCGTGCCTCCAATGTGGCCGAAAGATCAAGAAAATCGTCCAAGGCTCGCGTGCCACCTACTATTGCTCATTCTGCCAGCGATGACATCGCTGGTCGGCGTGGCTTTGGAATTGGCGCTTTACGCCTCCGCGTTGGGTGGTGTTAAACGACCGCGCTCTTCTCCAAGGGCAAGCGCCGAAGCCAATCACCAACGATCAGTTGCACAGAATTGCAGTCCCAGCTCTTCGGCATAAGAGGAGACCATTATGGCTTATGAACTCATCCTTGTAGAACGACGTGGACCGGTTGGTCTGATCAGACTCAATCGTCCGCAAGCGATGAACGCCTTGAACAATCAGATCATCGATGAGATTGAGTCCGCTCTGGTCGGATTTGACGATGATCCAGAAGTCGCCGCCATGATTATCACCGGCTCAGAAAAGGCCTTTGCGGCCGGCGCGGACATCAAGCAAATGATGGAGAAGGATTTCTCCGAAGCCTACCTCTCCGACTTTATCGCTCCCTGGAGCGCTATCGCCCGCCATCGAAAGCCGATCATTGCTGCGGTCTCCGGCTACGCTTTGGGCGGTGGATGCGAACTCGCCATGATGTGCGATATCATCGTGGCAGCTGAAAACGCAAAATTTGGTCAGCCGGAGATTAATCTCGGCACCATTCCGGGTGTCGGCGGAACCCAAAGATTGACCCGCGCTATCGGCAAATCCAAGGCTATGGAGATGATTCTCACCGGCAGGATGATGGATGCGAATGACGCCGAGCGCGCCAACCTCGTGGCACGTGTCGTGCCGCTTGACGATTTGATCGACGAGGCGGTCAAACTGGGCGAGACCATTGCAGAAAAGTCACAGCCGATCGTCAGCATGGCCAAAGAGGCGGTGAACACAGCTTACGAAACAACGTTAGCGGAAGGGATCCGTTTCGAGCGCCGTGCGTTCTATGCGACCTTTGCGACGGCTGATCGTAGTGAAGGCATGGCTGCGTTCAGCGAAAAGCGCAGCCCCAACTTTGTCAATCGATAGCTGATCGGTAGGAGTTCCGATCGAATTGATGTTTCTTGGAAAATGACGGCCAGGGGCGTTGACCGTAGCACCCATTGGCTTTAAGATACCTGTCCTTTCTGCAATTTGAGGTGAAACGTTGGCGAACTCACCGTCAGCACGCAAACGCATTCGGCAGACGCAACGGCGAACCGAGGTCAATCGGAGCCGTGTTAGTCGCATTCGTACATTTGTACGTCGCGTTGAAGACGCGATCGCATCAGGTGATTACGAGAATGCTCGAAACGCGTTTTCAACGGCCGAGCCGGAACTTCGCAAAGGTGTTTCAAAGGGCGTGCTTCACAATAAGACGGCCTCGAGAAAAATATCCAGGCTGTCACAGAGAGTGAAAGCCCTCGGCACTCCGGCCACTTAGCCACACGCACTCCTCCCCAGTTGACGTAGCCGCGGTCTCCGATCGCGGCTCTTTTGTTGTGCGCGAAATCGTTGCCGGCGACTGAGGCAGTGGCGATTTTGCTTCATTCTTGTTTGGTAAGCACAAATCTCATTCAATCTTAAGTTGCAGTGAAAGTTCACTAAACGATCACCTTGCCAGGGCATTTTGGGGTGGTTAGTCTCGGTTATTGCGCTCTCGAACCGAGGGAATTCCGGCCCACTGACCTTTCGTAAAAAGCGAATTCCAGGGTCGTTTCTCCAAGCTGTCAAATAGTGAAAAGAGCGCATCGAACAAATCTCAATTGGGACCTGGCGACTTGTCTCAATATTTGCTAGATGATCTTTGTGGTAACGAAGTGAAAGCAAGTAATTCGTTGTTCGGCTTTACATGTTTAACTTGCAATGCAAAGCGTTCGAGGTCACCCTCTTTTTTTGGCTAGTGCAAATTGGAACTTGATCTCTGCCCAACCGGGCGGGAACGGTGCGAGGCTTACGTGGTACCAGAAGTCCAGAAACTCATCTCCGAACCGAGTGACATCGGCCAGCAATGGACCCAAATCCAGGTCCGCCTACGTGAGGAGGTGGGCGAAACAGCTTACAGTACTTGGTTGAAGCAACTCACAGTGAGTGATTTTTCCGGAGGCCGCGTTGTGATCAATGTGCCGACCCAATTCATGCGTGATTGGGTTTCAGCACATTACGCTGACCGGATCCGTTCGATTTGGCAGAGTGTTAACGCGGATGTGAGATCGGTTAGTCTCCATGTGGCCGCCGCTTGCGGGCACCATGCCTATGCGGTTCACCCGCGAGACGGTGTTGATATCGATACTCGCCCCCAACCCAGTGCTGAGAATTCCGATGTGCCCGAAATTGGCGCGTTGGACGATCTAGGTGCAAGGCTCGATCCAAGATTTACCTTCGAATCGTTCATCGTCGGCAAGCCTAATGAATTTGCCGTGGCGGCAGCCGAAAGAGTCGCAACCTCGGCGAAGCCGCCGTTCAATCCGCTGTTTCTTTATGGCGGTGTAGGCTTGGGTAAGACGCATCTTATGCACGCAATTGCCTGGCGTGCTCGCCAAGTCGATCCGACGAGGCGAGTCGTTTACCTATCGGCTGAGAAGTTCATGTATCAGTTTGTACGGGCTTTGCGCTCCAAAGACACTATGACTTTCAAAGAGCTATTTCGTTCAGTTGATCTATTGATGGTGGACGATGTCCAGTTCATCAGTGGAAAAGACAGTACGCAAGAGGAATTTTTTCACACATTCAATACCCTTGTCGACCGGGGCCGTCAAATCGTGATCTCCGCCGATCGCAGCCCCGCTGATCTCAACGGCCTCGAGGAGCGCATCAGATCGCGTCTGGGTTGGGGACTCGTCGCCGACATCCATCCGACAACCTACGAACTAAGGTTGGGCATACTACAATCTAAAGCTGAAAAACTAAGAGTTGATATCAGCCATCGCGTTATCGAGTTCTTAGCGAGCCGGATTACCTCGAATGTGCGGGAGCTGGAAGGTGCACTCAATCGTATTGTTCACCAGGCGAGCGTGACCCGTCGTCCCGTCACCATCGAGGGGGCGCAAGATGTCTTGCGGGATCTCCTCAGAGCGAATGATCGCAAAGTAACGATTGACGAAATCCAGCGCGCGGTCACGGAGCATTACGGGATTCGCATGGCGGATATGGCATCGACACGGCGTGCGAGGGCGGTGGCTCGACCGCGTCAAGTCGCCATGTATCTGGCGAAGCAGCTCACCTCGCGCTCCCTGCCCGAGATCGGCAAAAAGTTTGGCAATCGGGACCACACCACGGTGATGCACGCAATTCGACAGATTGGCCGCTTGATTGAAGAAGATCCGGTAATTGCTGATGATTTGGAGCAGCTCAAACGGCGGCTTCAGGCGTAAAATTGGATGAATGTCGCGACGTGACATGATCCTTCGTCGGTCACGCAAATTCATCTCAAAAAAGATGAACGTTAGAAAAAACTTCTGCTAGGTTGCGCCTCCCGCGGCTCTCAAGAGCTCGGAATTAGCGTTAACTCGGGCAGAATTTGGTTGTCATGAAGCTCTCAATTGATCGCTCGGCCCTTCTCGGCTCTCTGAGCCACATTCAAAATGTTGTCGAGCGGCGTACGACGATCCCGATCCTCTCAAACGTCAAGCTCACCGCAGTGACCGAGGGAATACTGCATTTGACGGCAACCGATATGGAGCTGTCAATTGCTGCACAGGAAAATTGTACCGTCGAAGAAGCCGGCACAACGACGGTCGCAGCACATTTATTGTTCGACATTGTAAGGAAATTGGCGGACGGTAGCCAGCTCGCACTCATCCAGCCCGCGGATGTGAATGAAATGACTGTCACTTCGGGTCGGTCCGAGTTCACACTGCCGACGCTTCCGTCCGATCAGTTCCCGGCGATGGAGGCGGAGTCACTCGACGTTACCTTCACCATGCCGAGCGCCGATCTTGCCAAGATCATCGACAAGACGCGATTTGCGATATCACTCGAAGAGACCCGCTATTACCTCAACGGCATTCACGTCCATGCGCAACTCAATGGTGCGACCTCGATGTTGCGGGGCGTCGCTACCGATGGCCACAGGCTTGCCCGGGTCGAGGTCCCCTTGCCTGACGGGGCTTCCGATGTTCCACCGATCATCCTGCCGCGGAAAACCGTTGGTGAGATAAGAAAGCTGATCGACGAGCAGGGCGGCGACGTCGAGGTCTCGGTCTCGGCGAATCGTATCCAGCTCATGATTGGTACGACCTTGCTGATCTCGCGGCTAATTGACGGCACTTTCCCGGACTATGAGCGGGTCATACCCAAAGACAATGACAAGAAAGCGCTGGTTGAGGCCAAGGCTTTTGCGACCGCGGTCGATCGCGTTGCAACCATCTCCACTGAGCGCGCGCGTGCGGTCAAGCTCAGCCTCGAGAAGGGCAAGCTTTCGATATCAGCCGCCAGCAGCGAGGCGGGGCGTGCAGTTGAGGAAATCGATATTGACTATGACTCAGATGCATTCGAGATCGGGTTCAATGCCCGCTATATTCTCGACATGATGGCGGAAGTTGAGGGCAGTCAGACCGAGCTCAATCTCTCAAGCCCTGCCTCGCCGACCATCGTTCGTGATCCCGAGGATGGTGCCACGCTCCACGTATTGATGCCGATGCGGGTCTAACCAAAGGTCCTGATGGCCGAAATAGCAGTCGCCAGGGTTTCAGACCCCGCTATTTGCCGGATTGACCGGCTGGCGCTGCAGGATTTTCGCAACTACCCGTCGCTCGATATCACACCTCCGTCAGGCTCGGTGGTACTTCACGGCCCGAACGGCGCCGGCAAGACCAATCTCTTGGAAGCCATCTCGCTCCTCTCACCCGGCCGGGGGTTACGTGGGGCCAAATTGCGAGAGCTAGACCGAAAAGGCGGCCAAAACTGGATCCTGCGCGCAAACCTGAAATCAGCAGGTGAGCGGCATGCGATTTCGATCGGACGTGATGCCGACAAGGATCGCAAGACCGTCAAAATTGGCGGCACGACCTCCCGGTCGCAACGCGCGCTTGGCGAAATTTGCGCGGTTTTATGGCTGACACCATCACAAGACCGGCTGTTTTCGGAAGCGTCGTCCGGCCGGCGGCGTTTCCTCGACCGCCTCGTTCTTGCCATGATCCCTGACCACGCGCGTCATGTGAGTCTCTACGAACGGAGTCTACGCGAGCGTGCCCATTTGTTGCGCCGTGATCGCGGTGATCCGAGCTGGCTGCAAGCACTCGAACAACGCATTGCGGAAGCGGCCATTGCTGTCGCTGCCGCGCGCCGCAGTCTCGTCGAAGCCCTCAACCCGGTGATCGCCGACGTGCCGTTCGTCCGGGCAAGGCCGCATCTTTCGCTTGCCGGCGATATCGAAACCTGGCTCGGGTCAGCGCCCGCTTTGGAGGTGGAACAGCGCTACATCGAAACCCTCAAAAGAACTCGCTCTGACGATGCCCTCACGGGAGGCGCTGCCGTAGGACCTCACCGATCGGATCTTCTAGTCCACGATGTCACCAGTGATGAGCCAGCAGCTCAAGTGTCGACAGGTCGACAGAAAATACTTCTTATAAGTATCGTTTTAGCGGAAATCCGGCTACGAAGGGAGCAACGCGGCGATAGCCCGCTCCTTCTATTGGATGAGATCCCGGCACACCTCGACCAACGGCATCGGGCCGAACTTTTCGAGGTCGTCCTGGATCTGGAAACGCAATGTTGGATGACCGGTACGGAAGCGAGCTTATTTGCGTCGCTCGCGCGTCGTGCCGCATTTTACCGTGTCCAAGACGCGAAGCTAGAAATTGATGAACGACAAAACTGATATACCCTCATCTCCCGACGAGGCGGTTTACGATTCGAGTTCAATCCGTGTGCTCGAAGGGCTCGAGGCCGTTCGGCTCAGGCCCGGCATGTACATTGGCGACACCGATGACGGCTCGGGCCTCCACCACATGGTGTTCGAAGTTGTCGACAATGCCATCGACGAGGCACTTGCCGGATATGCATCAGAGGTTACCGTGGTGCTCAATGCCGACGGCTCGGTCACGGTCACCGATAATGGCCGCGGCATTCCAACCGATATTCACGAAGAGCAGGGCGTCTCGGCCGCCCAGGTGATCATGACCGTGCTGCACGCCGGCGGGAAATTCAACCAGAACTCTTACAAGGTCTCGGGTGGCCTTCACGGTGTCGGTGTGTCCGTCGTGAATGCCCTCTCCGACTGGCTCGATCTTCGCATTTGGCGCGACGGCGAGGAGCACTTCATGCGCTTCATCGACGGCGGTGAACCGAAGGCACCACTTGCTCATACCGGCGAATCCCACGGCAAGCGCGGCACGGAATTAACCTTCATGCCGTCCATCAAGGTCTTTTCGAAGACCGATTTCTCCATGGAGGTGCTCGAACATCGTCTACGTGAACTGGCCTTCTTGAATAGCGGCATTCGCATCGTGCTTCGTGATGACCGGGGCGACGAGCCGGCTATTGTCGATATGTGCTATGATGGCGGCCTTGAGGCGTTCGTCGGTTATCAGGACCGCAGCAAGCAGGCGATCATCAAACCTCCAATTTCCATGGAAGGCGCACGCGATGGCGTCACCGTCGATGTCGCCATGCAATGGAACGACAGCTACCACGAAACCTGCTTGTGCTTCACCAATAACATTCCGCAGCGGGATGGCGGCACACATCTGGCTGGCTTCAGGGCGGCACTCACCCGCACGATCAATGCCTATGCCCAGGAAAGTGGCATTCTCAAAAGAGAGAAGGTGACACTCACCGGCGAGGATATGCGAGAGGGCCTGACCTGCGTTCTCTCGGTCAAGATGCCCGATCCGAAATTCTCATCGCAAACCAAAGACAAGCTGGTGAGCTCGGAAGTGACGCCAGTGGTTCAAGCGCTGATCTCGGAGGGGCTTGGTCGCTGGTTCGGCGAGCACCCCAATGAAGCCAAGGTCATCTTGGCCAAGATCATCGATGCCGCCACAGCCCGCGAAGCAGCGCGCAAAGCACGCGACCTTACGCGGCGGAAGGGTGCGCTCGATATCGCCAACCTTCCGGGCAAGCTCGCCGATTGCCAGGAGCGAGACCCCGCCAAATCCGAGCTCTTTCTCGTTGAGGGCGATAGTGCCGGAGGTTCCGCGAAACAGGGCCGGGACCGCAGCTTTCAAGCGATCCTGCCTCTTCGAGGTAAGATTCTCAACGTCGAGCGCGCCCGTCTCGACAAGGTGTTGGGTTCGCAAGAGATCGGGACCTTGATCACTGCCCTCGGCACCGGGATCCGAGACGATTTCGATCTCGCCAAGCTGCGCTATCATCGCATCGTCATCATGACGGATGCGGATGTCGACGGCTCGCATATTCGAACCTTGTTATTGACCTTCTTTTATCGGCATCTTCCTGAGATCGTCGAGAATGGTCATCTCTTCATTGCCCAGCCTCCCCTATTCAAGGTTAAGCGTGGGCAGAAGGAACGCTATCTCAAGGACGAAGCGTCGCTTGACGACTATCTCATCGAGGCCGGTCTCGAGGATACAGTGATGGTGCTCGAAGACGAGAGCGAGATCGTCGAGGACGCTCTTCGAGACATCATTGCTGATTGCCGGCACGTTCAGTCTCTGGTCCGGGCTCTCGCGCGCAAGCTTCCGGAAAATCTCATCGAGGCCATGGCCCTTCATGGCGGCTTCGACCAATCGGTTTTGGACGACCCGACATCCGCGTTGGCAACAGGTCAGAAGGTGGCGCAAGCTCTCACCGATCCCAAAGAGGGAAGTTGGCAGGCGCTTGTCGGCGACGACGGGGCTTTGGTCTTTCATCATCTCAAAGGCGAACGCCGCAGCCGCTATCGCTTCGATGCCGCGCTGGTTCGAAGTCCTGAGGGCCAGAGACTTGTGCAAGCACTCGACGAACTCGGCTCGATTTTTCAGGGCCGAGTTATTTTGCGGCGCAAGGAAGTCGATTTCGTTGCGACCAGCCCCTCGGCCCTCGTGCGCAATATCGTCGAACTCGGACGCAAGGGCCTTTCAATCCAACGCTACAAAGGCCTTGGCGAAATGAACCCCGAGCAGCTTTGGGAAACCACGCTTGATCCCAACATTCGCTCAATGATCCGCGTGAAGGTCGAACATGCTGACGAGGCAGATGAGAGCTTTTCCACACTCATGGGCGACGTCGTCGAGCCGCGCCGCGAATTCATTCAGGAGAATGCACTTCGCGTCGTCAACCTGGATATATGATTGCCGGCATGGTTCATTTAGGGCGATTGATTCTCTTTGTCTTGCTGTTGAATGCCTGCGCATTCGAAAACCGTCACACCGATGCGGCTGAACCCTCGCCTATGCTCGACC
>CAYPOV010000162.1:0-10398 GCA_964412385.1 uncultured Geminicoccaceae bacterium | reverse complement strand
TTCTCCACCGGCTCACCAACCATCCCAACAATCACCAACCCCAAGTCTCAAAACTCCCCCGGGAGTTTGAGGGGGTGGCACTCCCTCAAGAAAACACAAAACGCGAATGCGCGAGAGGCACTTGATGAGGGGATGATGGTGACCCACACTTCACCGCGATGATGATGGTGGAGCTTGGTGGGTGGGCATGGTTCGATTGTTGGCGATGATGCTGGTGTTTTTGGTGGGTTGTGTCGATGTTCGGGCGCAGGAGGCCTGCCGGAAGGCACCAGCGCCGCCGGAGAATAGCCGCTGTTTCGGCTCGCCGACGCATCAATTCATCGAGTCCATGTGTTTGGCGCATCCACGGGCGCAACTCACGCGAGCGCGTCCGTGCTCGGAGCGCTATCAGGTTCACTGGCGCATGGAGTTCGATGAGAGCTATCTCGGCATGCCGGTGATCGAGGCGTTCGACAGGAAGTATGGCTCGATGGTGAATTGGAGCTCGATGTATCTGGGCAAGGAACAGAACACGCCTGAGATGCTCGAGAGTTTCACGATCGGTAAGGGACCTGGGGACATCATTGCCCTGCAAAGGAATATCGAGCCGGGTATCGTGCCGTCGCAGAACACGCATTTCACCAATTTTCCGAACGGCACCGAGGCGATTTGCATCTCGGTCGATTTATTTGTGCCGAAGGGCTATGCCGGCAGCAAGGGGTCCGGGAAGCTCGGCTATGGTGTGTGGGGTGGTACGCCTGGCAAGCAGCCTGGGGGTGGCGTGTCACCGGTAAAGGCGGAGGCTTGGACGATCCGCAATGTCCGGGGCGGGCGGATCGAGCACACGGCTCTTTATGGCTATCACCTCAATCGTGGTGCGAGCCAGTTGTGGTCCGATCATGATGTCAATCTCGAGCGGCCGACTTGCGACAGTTCAGGCTGCTGTCTTCATGGCGACACCTCGAATCGTGCCAAGATTCCGCATGGCCGCTGGGTGCGGATCGAGCAGGAGGTGGTGGCCAACAAGCCTGGAGAGGCGGATGGCCTGGCGCGTT
This sequence comes from uncultured Geminicoccaceae bacterium, assembly GCA_964412385.1. Taxonomy (GTDB): domain Bacteria; phylum Pseudomonadota; class Alphaproteobacteria; order Geminicoccales; family Geminicoccaceae; genus JBGSYN01. Next base: position 9,364 of record CAYPOV010000162.1, on the reverse strand, counting down.
TGTGGATCGATGGCAAGCAGCAGGCCGAGATGACGGGGCTTTATTTTGGCGACATGCCGATCCGCGGCTTGAAGATCAATGATATGTGGGGCGGTCCAGTGGAGAGGCCTGCTCATCACGCCCGCAGGTCCGAGAATTATTGGTACGCCAACTACACTGTCTACGCACCCTAGAGTGAATAAGGGTCGAGGTACCTTGATATCTGCTCACGGCTTCTTGCTGCTACTGCCTGATGACACCGTTGCCGATGATGTAGCGCCGCGCAAGGCGGAACGGAAAGGCGTTGTTGCCGAAACTGCCTGTTGGTTGGGCGGTTTCGGTGCCGTTTGATGCGTCGGGCTCGGCGGCTTCTCGAAGCTCGATATTGCGCAGAAACTGGTCGATTGTTGCTTGATCGAGCGGGGTTTCGGACTGGCAGAGATAGCCGAACATCAGCTTGCCGGGCCGGCCTTGGGGATCGCCGCCTGGGAAGTCCCAGCTCGAGACGAAGCCGGCACAGGATTGATTGTCGTCCGGGAGTGCGAAGCTGCGGCTGAAGGCGATGCGGCCCCGCATCGGGATCCGTTGGCTCGGGCCGAGCGAGAGGGGCTTGGTGTCGAGATAGCTCCAGGTTGTGAGGGAGCGTTCGATGTTGAAGGGATGATCGAGTGCCCCCTGCTGGCCCGGTTTGATCGAGATCAAGGCGGCTTCGGCGCGCTGATCGGGTCCCTGAAAGGCAGCAAGATCTTCGCGTTGCCAGCTATCCTCGAAGCTGAGGTAGCGCATCACCTCGCCTTCGAATGGCGGGGTGTCGAAATGGATGCGCTGCGCTTCCGGCGGCAGTCCTCGACGATGGCGGAGCCTGTGTTGGTCGAGTGTGTGCAGGACGCGGCAAGCAGCATGACGCCTGATACCGCGGCCACGCCCCTGCGTCGCCAATTAGGCGGCGGTGGCGGGCTGGCCATGTTGGGCGCCGGGCACGCCGCGCGCAGCGACCGCCTCGGCCAATTCCTCCTCCGGCCAATAGATCCATGCGGTTTGTTGCGCCGAGCGCAAGGCTTCGGGATCGGCCAGGAGGTGCAGAAGATCATGGTTGGAGAGGGTTTCCGGGCCGACATGGCCGGCGATGCGCGCAACATTGGGAGGACATTTGAGGCTTCGTCCGAGCAAGAGCTCGATATGGAGATTGAGGGCGCGAGGGTCGGCGATCACCGATGCCACGAGCTTCTCGGCCGGCGGAAGCTCGAGTGATCCCAGCCATGTCTTGTACCGCTCGATGACGGCCGAGGGGGCCACCTCTTCGACTGTCAAGAGGAGCTTTCGCTGGCGCAACCACGAGCCGATCGCCTCGCTATTGATGACGGCAATGACATAGGGCGCCAGCGCAGGGCCTGCCACCACGGGCAACAGCCACCAGAAGAGCGGTGGTGCCAAGAACCAGATCGCGACACCGGCTCCGAGGCCGATGAGTTGGATCATGAGGAAGTTTCGTTGCAATCCCATGAGGGTCGAGCGCCCGCTCTGGCGTCGTTGCGGACGCCACTCGATGACGCCGCCCAAGAGAATGCTCAAGACGAACCAGCTTTGCTGCAGCATCATGATCGGTGCGAGCAAGACCGAGACCACGACCTCGATGATCAGGCTGAGGGCAATGGCAATCGGCCCACCCAAGAGCTTGCGTCGCGCCGGATCGATGGCTGCCAGAACGGCTCCCAGTATCTTGGGCTTGAAGAGCCAGCCCAAGGTGAAGATCAAGAGCCGGTTGGCTTCGTCGGCGACCGAGGTCGGAAGAACCGGGAAAGGCAAGTCCTCACGAAAATAGAGGGGCGTGCCATAGGCGAGCTCGAAGCCTTGTGCCGCCGACAGGATCAGGAAGATCAGCCAGATCGGTGCCGTCAGATAGCCCATGATGCCGATGAAGAGATGCATGCGGCTCACCAGTCTGAAGCGCCGGGCGGTGAGAATGCTGGCATGTTGAAGATTGCCCTGGCACCAACGACGGTCGCGGGCGAGGTAGTCGTCGACACCGGGGGGTGGTTCCTCGAAGCTGCCACGCAAGTCGTCGGCTATACGGATCTCAAGGCCGCCGCGCCGCAACAGTGCCGCTTCGACAAAGTCGTGGCTCATGATGTCGCCGCCGAATGGCGGTCGGCCCGGCAAGGTGGGCAGCCCACAGAGCTCCGAGAATGCGGTCATGCGGATGATCGCGTTATGCCCCCAGTAATTGCCGTCGGGGCCCGACCAAGCTGCGACTCCGGATGCATTGATGGCGCCAACCAGCTCGCCTGCATGCTGAAGCGCCCTTGCATAAAGGGTCCGGCCATTGATCAGTTTGGGGGGGACTTGGATGAGACCGATCTTGGGATTCTCATCCATTCGCCGGACGAGTTCGTGGATTGTCGATGTCGCCATGAGACTGTCGGCGTCGAGGGGAACGAGGTAGCCATAGCCTCCTCCCCAGCGTTCCACGAAGTCTTCGAGATTGCCGGTCTTGCGCTTGGTATTCTGCAAGCGCCGGCGATAGTAGATCCGACCACTATTGGGGAGTGTCGAGCGAAGCTGACGCCACGCTTCGATTTCCCTCAACCATGTGAAGGGATCGTTACTGTCGCTCAAAATGAAGATATCGAAGCGGTGCGCTTGTTGGTGTCTTTCAAGGCCCTCCCAGAGTGCCGCCACGCGCGAGAACACAGCTTCGACATCTTCATTGAAGATCGGCATGACGAGGGCGATGCGGGGACCTGCCATGGCGCACGAGGCCGGCTGATCAGGGCGCCATAATCGAACGATTGCACGACAAAATCCCGCCATGTGAGACCAGAATGATTGCGCGAGCCAAAGCGCAAGAATCGTGAATACGAGGATGCTGGCGATATCCAGCCAACTCAGGCCATTGACGATGAGGATTGTCGCGAAAGTGGTGACCGCCCAGATCAACGAAAATGCGATGAGCACGGCGAGGATTGCACGTGTCGCGAAGACACCGTGAGAATTGGTCAAGCGGCACGCTTTGGCTGGATGATTGAACTGCATGCCGATGAAACAGCTCTAAGCCTCGCATCCGAGACCCATGGTTCTATGCTTTGAACACAAATTTTGCAGGGAGATAGTTGCGGGACAGCGGATCCTTGAACCAGAGGTTCGCAAACGGCCTTGTCAGCGCCCTCCTGTACATTGATCAAGGCCAGTCTCATTGCGGCTTCGAACGGCAGTTCGCCGTGGCGAGACCGCAGTTTTGCCACGATCGCCTGTACCTCGCATGCTGGAAAGACCATCCCGGTTGCGGCCAAGTACGCCGATATGCGGCGCTCCACCTTGGACCAAGAAGGCGCATGATCACTCATGTTCATGGTAATTTGTCCAACGGGCCCAACAAATAATTTAGGTTGATCCGGCGCTATTGCTAGAATCTACAGAAACAAAGGCCTCAGGTTTCGTCCAGTCGATAAATCCAAATTTCCGACACGCGGCCTCCCTCGGCATCCAACCATGCGCTAATCTCTGCCGGGCTATCGGTCGGTGTGACGTCAAACGACAAACGGTAGCTGTCTCCGAGTGCATTATAACGCAGCAAAGGCGGTCCAAGTTCCGCGGACCAGGCGGAAACAACGGGCTTAAGCTGTTCCAATGGAAGGTCGAGGCGAGAAAAGTCGACAACCACCCTTCGGGTGCTTGGCGAATCATCTTCCGTTTCAATCGGCCTCCTGCCGATGCGCGTATCGACCACTCTTGCAATCGCCGGTCCAGAGGGCCCCCCGGCACTCCAGAAAACGCGGTACGAGAACGTAGCTTCCGTGCCTTCCTCGATCACCTGTTCCGGCGACCAAAATGCCACAATATTGTCTTGTGCCTCGGACGACGCAGGTAATTCGAGCATTACCACGCTGCCCATACCAAATGGCGCGATCGGTTCGACCCATACGCTTGGCCGCAAATCGTAACGTGCTTCAAGATCCTGAAATGTCTGGAAATCTCGGTCGCGCTGAATGAGACCAAATGCCTTGGGATCCTCCGTCGCCAGGACTGTCCAATGCAGTTCTTGGGGATTGGCTAAAGGTCGCCAAAGAACTGAATCATCCGCTCGCCACAATAACAGCGCTTGGGAATTATGTACCCGAGGGCGGTAATCGTCGGTCCCGACCCTATCATTCGGACCGAAGTAAAACATGCTTGTTAGAGGTGCAACGCCTACTCTTTCGACGGCGGTTCGAAAAAAGAGCCTTGATTGCGTCGCGACTTCGGTACGTTCTCCCGGTACAATCTCGAACCTGAATGCGCCAACGACGCTGCTGCTCTCTAAGAGGGCATAGATCACAAACGAAGTTGCACTACGGGGTTTCTCAAGCCAAAATGCGGTGAAAACCGGAAATTCTTCACCGTCTACCGTACCAGTGTCGATCGCAAGACCACGTGCCGAAGCGCCATACACATTACCACGACCGAGCGCTCGAAAGTAACTCGCGCCGAGAAAAGCGATTACCTCGTCAAAAATTTCTGTCTGGTTCAGTTGATAAAGTAGTCGAAATCCAGCGAACCCGCGGATCTCCGAGAGGTCCTCAGCTAAATCGGTCCCATACTCAAAATAGTCGGGAGAGAATGTGATCTCATCGACAATTCCATCCGCGATGGTGAAGATTTCTACGGGATGTTGGAAAAATCTGCCAGGATGGAAGAGCTGCACTTGAAAGGGCGAGCCTGCATCTTGCAATAAGGCCATTTCGGGCTTGTAGGCGATCGACGCAAACACATCATCATCGATTTCCGAAAGCCAAGCTGGAGATTGAAGGGGCGGGCGAGAAGGCTCGGAAGCGAGCCTCTTGGCATCAGCGGCCAGTGCCTCAAAGCTGAATGTCGTTCCCGCACGGAGTGATATGTCCTGCGCTGCCAACTTTCCCGACGCAGCGATCAAAATCATCAGAACGAAAGACGCAATCAGTCTCATCGACAAGGATTTCCCAGACACCTCAAGCCTCTCGACGGCCACTCTTGAGGCTCAATGACTCTGAAACTATCAGCCTGCGGAAGGTTCCGGCCGGGCAAGTACCCCTCTGTTGACGGATCTGCAGCAGTATTCATGCCGTCCACGATGAGATCACTACCTTGGATCCCGGCAATCTCGGCAAATATCTTGTGCCGGGTCTTAAATCCGGATCTCGTACACAAAAAATCTGGGCGTTTACATCTCGTTAACGAACCACTCCTAGCGTCCGCCCCATACAACGCGCTCGGAGAATGACTATGCGAAATTCTAACCTTTCAGCGTTCGAAACAGTCGACCAAGAACTCGCACAAGATGCTTCGAAATTTGACCCGCTTGATATCATCGATGCCGAAGACGACGGACTCTCATCGGTCGATCCGCTCGACCTACCGGATATGATCTGGCCGCCGAAGGACCGTCAAGATTGCATTTTACACAATGCCCTCCCCCATTCAAATCCCACCAAAAATGATGCCGATGGGGCACAGAGCTCAGGAAACTGGAAACAGCTCAGCGACGTCCTGGATGGTCTTTTTGCCCATAGCGACAACACAAAGTGAACGGACTAGATCAGCTCGGGCGGGAGCCAAAATTGTCAGGCATCGGTTGATAAAAAGCGCTAGACCGTGCGGTTGGCGCGCCCCGTGTCGAGTGTCCACAAGACAATTCGCTTGAGGACTTTGCCGAGCGCTTCATCAAAGGCCAGCACCACGCCCTCAATTCCGCCTTTTCGTGTGGGTTGATCCGCACTGAACGATTGTGCACCGACAGTTTCGCGCTGCGGAAGGGTCAGCAGATTTGTGTCCATACCCACTTGGATCGTCGTTCTGTCACCGTCCCGTTGAGCTTGAAAGGCACGCAATGTCGAACGAAGCAAGTAATCGGCCCTCAGCCGATCACGGTCGGTCCCGACATTATCGAACGCACCGCTGGCCTGGAATGATTTCACCAAAAGAATCTGTATCAAAGATGGTGCGCGGTCAGTCCATGTAGCGTTGGCATAGTAGTCTATCGCCAACCCTTCTTGGGTGACGGCTATTCGGTTGGTATCAAGGACTCTCTCGCTACTCGGTTCAGCCACAGATAAGATCCAGCCTACCTTCTGCAAATCAGGATCGAACGTGGTTTTTGGCGTCAAACGAAAGTTTTGCGGTGCCGGCGCCTGTCCGGGCAACTCCACAGCACAACCAGAGAGTGCTGCGACACCGATCGATGTGGCACCAAGACCCAAAAAGTGCCGTCGACCCACCCAATAATCGTTCATGGAGCCGTCACTCCTTGTCGGGTCTGGTTGCCAAAGAAAAAGCGCGGTGGATCTTGCCTCATGTCGCGAATAGCTCCGTTCAGCTCGTTCACCATTCTCGTCATATCCTCGACCAACCCTTGTATCTCCGGCAGGCCCCGTTCGGTGAAATCCTTGAGACCTGGGCGGTTTTCGCTCACCAGATTGTTCAACTGGTCACTCGTGCGAACGAGTGACGCTGTTGTCTCTTCGAGGTTTCCCATCAAAATTCCCATATTGGTGTTCGCACCGCCAAGCAATTCGGGCAACACCTCGCTCGCCATCCTGAGGTTCTCCATGAGCTGCGGAAGCTCGTCGATACTCATCGCCACCGAGCCATCTGGATCTGCAAGCATTTTGGCAATTTCTGATAGACTGGACAATGCGTCACTGAACGCTGCCAGGGTGTCCCCCTCGGCCAGCTCTTGAATACTGGCGAGAATAATGTCGACCCGTTCCAGAATTTCGGGCCCACTCATCATAACGTCATCGAGGCTTTGCTTGACCGTGGACCAAGGCGACGGGATCGTTGGAATCTCAGGATCTCGCGTATCACCTCTCACATCGGCGGGTGTGTTCGGAAAGAAGTCTAACGCAATGAAGAGTTGGCCCGTCACGATACTTTGTAACGACAATTGGCCCCTAAGCCCTTGGGCGATCAGGTCATCGGGATTGTCATCGAGATAGTCCGCCTGGACCAAAACATCATCGATGACATCGACGTCGATCGTTTCTCCTTCCACAAGCTCGATTTCGACTGCGTTGAGAAATTTCTGTTCGGGAACAACATAGACGCTCTGTATTGCCGAAACATTGCCAACAGGAACACCGCGAAAGTCGACCGGTGCGCCCACTGTCAAGCCCTTGACCGACTCGTCGAAGAACAAGACGTATCTTTGGGTCGTCTCAAAAAAACGCCCGCTTCCGAGAATGATGATGCTGGCGACAACAATCACTAGCGCGCCAAGGGCAAATGCACCGATCTTTCTTGGATTGGCTCGCCTGCTCATGAACTTACCTCATCTGGTACAATCACACGTAAAGTTATGTCGGCGTCGACTCCACCATTTCACCACGCCGAAGAAAGCTCCGGACATAGTCGTTGTCGCTATGATCCCGAAGAACGGCGGGGTGGCCAGTCGCCGACATTGTTTTGATATTCGCATCAAGAAAAACGGAATTGTCACCTATCGTGAAGATGCTTTGCAACTCATGTGTTACCACAATGATCGTCATATCGAGACTCTCACGCAGCTCGAGCACTAAATCGTCGAGCCGGCGCGCGCTCAGCGGATCCAGCCCCGCCGATGGTTCATCGAGAATGAGAGTATCGGGATCGAGCGCCATAGCTCTTGCAATGGCGGCCCGCTTGCGCATACCTCCTGAAATTTCCGAAGGATAGTAGCGCTCGAAGCCGGTCAGGCCGACAAGCGCCAGTTTGAGAGATGCGATTTCCGCAACCATCGAAGCTGGAAGCTTAGTGAACTGTTGAATAGGCAACATCACGTTCTCGCTGAGCGTCATCGAACTCCAGAGTGCCCCTTGTTGAAACATGACACCAAAGCGGCGCTTGAGTTGATCCTGCTCTTCGGGATTGACCTCCCAGAAGCTTCGATTTTCGAACAACACGCGCCCACACGCGGGCTCCTTCAACCCCACAATATGGCGCATGAGCGTACTCTTGCCGGAACCACTCCCTCCCATGATTATGAAAATATCCTTGTGGCGGATATCGAAACTGAGATCCTTCTGCAGTACATAACTGCCATAGGCCATCGTAAGATTGTCCACTGTGATGTGGGGCGGTCTTGAGCTATCAATTCCTAGCGGTTGCATGTCACTAGATACCGAGTATGAAGTAGATGACAGTCATAAGGGCGTCGACCACCACAATAAGGACGATACCGCTGACCACGGCACGAGTTGTCGCCTGACCCACCGCAGCCGAATCGCGACCGCTGTTCATTCCCTGATAGCAGCCGGTAATCGCGACGATCATGCCGAACAAAACGGCCTTGAAGACACCGCCTGCGAAATCCACGAGGCCGATGAATTGAAGCGATTGGGTGTAATAAGCGAGCGGGTTGATGGCGAATAGGCTGATGCTCAAAATGGCGCCACCGAGGATCCCCAGAAACATGGCATAAATAGCCAGAAGTGGCATCATCGCCATGAGTGCCAACATGCGCGGCAGAACCAGAAATTCCATAGGCGAAACGCCCATCGTCCTGAGCGCGTCGATTTCCTCATTGGCTTGCATGGAGCCTAATTGAGCTGCAAAAGCGGCGCCTGTTCGTCCCGCCATGATGATCGCCGCCATCATGGCGCCCATTTCGCGGGCCATGCCGAGAGCAACTAGATTGGCAACAAAAATCTCGGCGCCGAACAGGGCAAGCTGCACAGCCCCGATAAAGGCGAGAATGACACCGACGAGGATGCTGATGAGCGTCACGATGGGCAGAGCGTCAGCGCCTGTCTCTTGCACCACGAGCCAAAACTCGGAACGCCGAAAACGGGCTTGGCCGCGCAGCAGGCGCCCCCCCGCCATCAATGATTCACCGATAAACTCGACGCTGTCTCCGACATCATCCCAAAGTGCGAGAACCGACTTTCCCAGACGATCGAGAAAACCATCGCGCACCGGCTCGCGAATTGATCCTTCCGGCGCCGGCACGGCGGTTGCGAGCTTCAGGAGATTTTGCAGCCCTTGAGGTGCGCTCGATGTGACAAAGGCAATACCACGCTCGTCGGCCCAACGCTCGACACGCAGCAAAAGGACGAGAAGGCCACTGTCCCAAACTGCCAGGCGATCGCTGTCCAATTCGATTTGCTTGATCGAAGGGAATCCGTTGAGCGTCTTTTCGAGCTTACCTAACTCATCCGATGTCGTTTTGAGGGTCAGGTCGCCCGAGAGACAAAGAACGAGCCGATGACCGGCCTGCGCGCTAAACTCAATGCCCACGACAAAACCGCACGTGGATCACCTCTGAATTCGTCTGTGTTTCTGGAACAAGAGCGCCAAGCGAGGCAAGCTCGTCAAGCTTTGGATGAGACTTGAAAGATGGCTCCCCGGGCCGGACTCGAACCAGCGACAAAGCGGTTAACAGCCGCTCGCTCTACCA
>CAYPOV010000161.1:0-10467 GCA_964412385.1 uncultured Geminicoccaceae bacterium | reverse complement strand
CCTGAAGGCCATGAATTTGAGGAGGTCGGTGGCAGGCGAATCAAAGGATCTTATCCCTACGAGGCGGGTTTTATCAAGGAACACAAGCCCGGCCGCTGGACCGTCTTGGTGGCACGCCGCGAGCCCGGCCCGGCCATGACGGTGCCGTTTTCGGCAGGCGTTGAGAACCGCGCAATTGTCGTCGCCGGAGACAGTGACAAGGTCGTGGCCCTTGGCTCATCGGCGCGCATTTGGGCCCGTGCCTTTTGGGATGACGAGCTTTCGGGCCTCCAGGTCACAGCACGCATTCGCGATCCACAGGGTGGCTCCCATACGGTCAAGCTTAGTGACGAGACAGCGGACGATCCCATGAGCGGCAGCTATCAGGGCTGGTTCACACCAAGCCATGGCGGCCGCCACGAGGGTGAGATCCGCATCGCCGGCAAGGAAGAGGTGCTACTTGGCGGGGGCATAGATCGGCTCAATCACATGAAAGGCGATCCGAAGAAAGGCCGCAAACTCGATCTCAAACTCAAGCGCGGGCGCTTTCAGCGGATCATCCCGTTCTATTTCGACGCTGGGACGCGAATTGCACCGAGAGACAGGGAGCGCGCGCTCGGCCTGGTTGCCAAATCTCGCACGTGGGCGCGCAGGTCCGGCAAGGACGGAAGAGAAAAGGAGCGTCGCGCCGGAATCTAGGTGATCCGCCTCAAGCTGCTACGGCACCGGGGATAGGCCGCCATCGACATTGATGGCGGTGCCGGTGATGTAGCCGCCGGCATCCGAGGCCAAAAAACAGGCAAGATTGGCGAATTCCTCGGCCTCGCCGTAGCGCTTGAGCGGCAGGCTGGCACCGTGGCGCGCATAGAATTCCTCGAGGGTTTCTTCACCCTCTTGAGCGGCATGGCGCCGGACCCATTGATCGCTTTTGATGCGGCCCACCAGCATCGCGTTCACCAGCACATTATGCGGCGCATATTCATTGGCGAGGATCTTAGTGAGCGACATCCCGGCGGCGCGCGACACAGCGGTCGGCGCACCGCCGCCGGCGGGCGCTTTGGCACCCATGTTCAAGACATTGATCACACGGCCCCAGCGGCGCTCGCGCATCGCCGGAATGAGCGCCCTTGTAAGGCGGATGGCGCCGAAAAGCTTGATCTCGAGATCACTCTTCCAGACCTCGTCCGTGAGCTCTTCGAAGGCACCCGTGCGGGAGCCGCCCGCATTATTGACGAGGATATCGATCTGGCCGAAGGCCTCGGTCGCCTGCTTGGCAAGCCTGTCACAGGACGCGGCATCGGCGACATCTGCCGCAATACCGACGACGGCGGCCCCTGTGGCAGCGGATATTTCCTTGGCGGTTTCCTGCACAATGTCATCGCGGCGCGCTGCGATCACGACCTTGGCACCCGATTCCGCGAACCGTGTGGCCACGGCTTTGCCGATGCCGAGACTGCCACCCGTGACCAGCGCGGCACGGCCATCCATGCGAATTTCCATTGGCTCCCTTTCCCCGAAGAACGTGGCTAGACGATGAGTTTATTCGTCTATCATTTCCGGCAAATGCTGGTTTGTCACGCTTTCCCTCAGACCGCGCGCCAGATCGACCGTCGTGGGCGCCTGGTTTCCTTGGCCATGGATGTCGATATCGCCCATGACCCAGCCCGATTGCCGGTGATCGCCGCTGCGGCCGGAGCTGATTTTGCGGCCTTGTGGCCAGCGCAGCTCCTGTCCGTTCGGGAGGCGGACACCGACACTGTCGGTGATGCTCAAATCCGACCATTCGAGCGCGAGATCGGGCAAGACCTGCCGAAACGGAGCATCAGACGGCACGAGGTCGTCGGTACGGTGCACCATCGAGACAATGGGCCGTCCGCAGTCAAGATCGCGGATATCCGATACTTGCTCAGCGAGTGCGTCACGCTCGGCCTGCAAGTCTGTTTCTGAAATGATTCCTTGAGGCTCGCGGCCAATGACATTGAAACGCACCATACCGACGACTTCGCTCGGCAGGGCAAAGAATTTCGTCTTGGACCAATCATGCATATTGGATGACCAGGCCTGACCAAGGGCACGCGAGAGCGGTGCCGGCAGGTGGCGTGTCACCCGCATGGTCAAGGGCGCGCGTCTGAGGGCATTGAGGTAGCGACGGATCGAGAGCGCGCTCTCTTGCTGGCTTGTCGGATTGTTGAGCATCCTCAGAATGTCAGCGAGGATGTCGTTCCAACCGGAATTCACTCCCATGCCATGGGGCGAAAACACGGCGAACTCGGCGTGAGGCGCTGCCTCGATGATCTTGCCCAGGGCGTTGTCGCATTCGCGGTAGACCTCATCCACCGCCTGCTCGAGCGCTGCGGTCGTGGACGCATCCAGCTTGGTCCGGTCGGTTTGCGAGAGGTTCCATAGATAATGCCCCGCACGGTGCGTGGCGCCGAACACCATCATGAAGAGATCGAACGCCTCGCGTTCTAGGAGCCAAGCGGCGATGTCGCCCATTTGCCGGGTCGCCTCGACAACGTTTTGGTGGATTCTGATGAGATCGGCGGGATGTTGCGGGCCATAATGTTCGGGATCGAGGATCGGCGGGCCGAACTTCGCCTTGATCTCACTCAAGAGACCGGCGGGGTGGCTTCGCAGCGGTTCGACATCATGGGTTTGCCAACCGTTGAGATAGCATCCCTTGAACCCAGCTGCGGGATCGGGCGCATAGGGGACGTCGATCAGGCCGATGCTTTGGCCTCGATCGATGAGCGGCTGCCAAAACCCGTGGAGCCGCAGAAACTCGGTCGAGGCTTGCTCGATACGCCCCAGATGCGGCCGCCAAACCTTGGAAAAATACCAGCCATGCTCGCCGAGGGGCCGGCCATTGATGAAGCTGAGCCAAGACATGCCGCCGAAGCCGGGCGTGTCTGGGTCCAGGCGCGTGAAATTGCTGCGTGCTCTGAGCCCAGCCAAATTGGCGAGACGGCCCTGGTCGAGCCTTAGCGACAGCGCATCAACGTCAAAGGCATCAAAGCCGATGACGACCAGGGTACGGGGCAGTTTGTGGTTAATCAAACCTCGATTTCAACTTGGCCAATGGGCTGTGAACAACATGCAAGAATGTAACCTTTTTTGATGTCTGCTTCGCTGATGCCGCCATTGTGAACCATGTTAACATCGCCTGAACGTTTCTTGACTTTGCAGGTTCCGCAAATTCCGAATTGGCAGCCCGAGGGGATATTGAGACCTGAGGTTTTGGCAACCTGGAGAATAGTGTCGGTCTGGATGCATGCCGCCGTCACACCGGAACGGGCGAAGACGACCTCCGCTTTGGCCGTGTCGCTCGGGATGATGTCTTCAATCTCCACCACCTCTTCGAGGTCGGTGATCGGTGCTTGGAAGGTCTCCTGGCGATAGCGCGTCATGTCATAGCCGAGGGCGATCAGCATGCTGCGGACGGCATCCATAAAGCTCTCGGGGCCGCAGCAATAGACTTCGCGTTCGAGATAGTCGGGGGCCATCAGACCCAGCATCAAGCTATTGAAGCGGCCTCGATAGCCGGTCCAGACATCGAACGGATCTTCGGCATTGACGACGAAATGAAGCCGGATGCTGGGAATCCGGCTGGCCATGAATTCCAGCCTGCGGCGAAAAATCAGCTCGGACGGACGGTGCGCGCAATTGATGATGGTCATGTCCGGCTGCTCGCCGCGGTCGAAGAGGAATGCCGCCATCGACATGACCGGCGTGATCCCGGAACCCGCCGCGATAAACAGATATTTGTCGTCGGGTTGGCGCGGCAAGGTGAAGACACCGGCGGGTCCCTTGGCCCGCAGACGCACGCCGGGTGAGACATGGTTGATCATCCAGCGAGCGCCGATGCTGTCGTGCTGCGCCTTGACCGTGACCGAAAGCGACAGCGCACGTGACGGGCTCGACGAGATGGTGAAGGTTCGATAAACTGGCCCGCCCGGAACCGGCAGCTCGAGCGTCAAGAACTGGCCCGGCAGGTAGCGGAACCAGGCTCCCGATGGTGCTCTGAACGCGAAGGTCCACACATTGGGCGCTTCAGGCACAGCCATGACGCATTCGAGCGGTTCGTCATCGCTCCAGCAAGGAGTCGTTTCATGAGGAAGGGGAAGCAAGTCTTATTCCGCCGCCATCATAGCGGAACCCAAGAGCTGCCGCTTGAGCGTGTCGACATACCAATCGACAAACTGGATGACACCGCTCTCCTGGTTCACCGAATAGGGACCGGGCTCATAAGCCGGACTGTTGATGCCGCGCTGATTCTCCTCGACGACCCGGCGGTCTTCGTCATTGGTGGCGATCCACACCTCGGTCAACCGCTCCAGATTGTAGTCCTTGCCGGCGACGGCATCTTGGTTAACGTACCAGCTCGTCGTGACTTCGGTCTGCGTCGGCCCGACCGGCAGCATCCGGAAGGTGACGATTTGATCAGAGAGGAAGTGATTCCAAGAATTGGGATAGTGGAAGAACAGGAGCGTACCCGCCCGCTTGAACGGTATGCCGGGCAGAAGCTTTTGGACCGCCACCTTGCCATCCATGGTATAGCTTTCGGCATCGCCCAAGAGAGGCACACGCACGAACCGCCATTGTTGTGTCGGCGAGATCAAGAACCGTGACGGCAAGCCGTTGCTCTCGCAGCGCCTGTGATGCGCTTCGATGTCGGGATCGCTATCCATGCCCGTTCCCGAGCCCGCAATGTTGGGATTATCGTCAAAGCTCCGGCAAAGCGCCGGGTGATTGGCGGAGCAGTGGTAACACTCGCGATTGTTCTCCATCACGAGCTTCCAATTGCCCTGCTCGACAATGGTGCTCTGGTGAACGAGCTTCGCCTGATCGAGCCTGTGCGGTTCCATGTAACGCTTCATCGGGCCGACGAGCGGCTCGAAGGATGGCGCCTCATCGGCGACACAGACAAACACCATGCCAGAAGATACGCGGCAATGGACGGGTTTGAGGCCGTGTTGGCGAAGATCAAAGCGGCTGGTCATATCCCGCGCATAGAGCAGCCGGCCGTCAAGCTCATAGGTCCATTGGTGGTAGGGGCAGACGATCTTCGGCGCCGAGCCTTTGGCGGCCGAGCAGATCCTCGAGCCCCGATGGCGGCAGCTATTGTGGAAGGCGCGAATGGTGCCATCGCCGCCGCGCACGATGAGGATCGGATAGGATCCGAGCTGCAGCGTGGCGAAGTCGCCGGCTTCCGGAATATCCGGTGCACCGATCGCGAACACCCAATTGCGGTACCAGATCCGCTCGAGATCGGCGAGATAGAGGCTTTCGTCGTGATAGAAGGGCCCGGGCAAGGTGTAATTGGGCCGGCACTCCATCAACAGAGACAAGAGATCAGCATTGCGCATCGGTGATGTCATCAGAGCACTCGTGTGAGACGTAACGCATCAAAAATTGCCGCGTGGGTATTGCGCGCCGCCACGGCATCGCCAATCCGAAACAGCTGGAAGCCACCATCGGGATTAGTGGCGATGGTTTGCGGCTGGCAGGCGATCATGGCCTCATAATCCACCTCGCCCAGATTCGAGGATTGCGGTTTGAGCTCGAAATAGAGGTCATCGAGCGGCAAGGTTCCGTGATTGACGATCACTTGGTCGACGACGCGTTCGTGCGCAAGATCGAGATAGTCGCTGCCAATCCTCGCCTTGAGGCGATTGCCGGCGCGCTCCACGCCGAGCAATCTGTAGGTGACGGTGAAGGTCACCGGCTTTTTCTGCAATGCGCGCATGTAGGGCACGAGGTTCATGCCCATGATCTCGGGCGCGAAGCTACGATCGGGCGTCATGATCTCGACCGTGCTGCCGGCATTGGCACAAACCTCGGTCGCCTGCAGGGCGGCATTGTCGCCGGCATCGTCGAAGATCAGGACATTGTCGCCCGGCTTCACATCGCCCGAGATGATGTCCCAAGTCGACACCACAAGCTCATTGCCGGTCTCCAAAATTTCGGTGTTGGGAAAGCCGCCCGTGGCAATGATCACCGCATCGGGGCTCTCTTCGAGCACAGCCTCAGCTTCGGCCCATGTGTTGAAGGTGAAGGCGACGCCGAACTTCTCACATTGTGCCATGCGCCAATCGATGATCGACATCATCTCGCGGCGCCTCGGGTTTTGCGCGGTCAGGCGGATTTGTCCGCCCGGATCACTTGCCGCCTCGAACACCGTCACCCGGTGACCGCGCTCACCGGCAACCCGGGCGGCTTCGAGCCCGGCAGGCCCAGCCCCGACGATCACGATTGAACGCGTCGCGGTCGCAGGCTCGATCTCATGCGGCATGGTGAGCTCGCGGCCCGAGGACGCATTATGGATGCAAAGTGCCTCGCCACCCTGATAGATCCGATCGAGGCAATAGGTGGCACCGACACAAGGGCGGATCTCGTCTTCGCGGCGCTCTATGACCTTGCGGATGATGTGGGGGTCCGCCAAGTGGGCCCGGGTCATGCCGACCATATCCAAGAGCCCCGCCGAAATGGCGTGGCGTGCCGTAGCGACATCAGGGATGCGCGCCGCGTGAAACACCGGCATGCCGGTCGCGGCTCTGACAGCACCAGCGAAATCGAGATGCGGCGCGCTCGCCATGCCTTGTACCGGAATGACATCGGTCAGTGCCGGATCAGTGTCGATGCGGCCGCGAATGACATTGAGAAAGTCGAGTTTGCCTGTCGCCTGCAAGCGCTTGGCGATCACCAGCCCCTCTTCCGGCGTGATGCCGGTCTCCAAGCGTTCATCGGCGGTGAAGCGGGTGCCGATGATAAAGTCCTCGCCCACCCGTGCACGCACCACATCGAGAAGCTCCAAATAGAACCGCAAGCGGTTGTCGAGTGAGCCGCCATAGGGCTCGTCCAGCGCGTTGAGGCGCGGCGACCAAAAGGCATCGAGCAAATGGCCGTAGGCCTCGATCTCGATGCCGTCGAGCCCCGCCAGTTTCATCCGCTCGGCGGCATCGGCGAAGTCCTTCTTGATGCGTTCTCGATCCCATTCCTCGAGCTTCTTGGGAAACGCCCGATGGGCCGGCTCGCGGTGGTGCGAAGGTGAGATCACGGGCAGCCAGTCACCTCGGTTCCACCCGGTTCGCCGTCCGAGATGGGTAAGCTGGATCATCACCGCACAGCCATGTGCGTGGCAAGCGTCCGCAAGCTCTCTCATATAGGGAACGCACTCGTCCTTATAGGCGAGAATGTTATTGAAGGCGGGCGGACTGTCGCGCGAGACCACGGCCGAGCCGGCGGTCATGGTGAGCGCAATGCCGCCTTTGGCCCGTTCCTCGTGATAGGCACGGTAGCGGGCCTTCGGCATGCCGTCCTCGGGGTAAGCAGGCTCGTGGCTCGTCAGCATGATGCGGTTTTTGAGCCTGAGGTGCTTTAACTGGAACGGCTCGAGAAGCGGGTCGACGGACATCAAACCGAAAACCTAATGGCGTTGCGCATTCCCCATTTGACGCAAGATTTCGCGGCTTTCCACAACTTTGTTAAGGCGCACGAAGCCACGCTTTGGTGCGGCACCAGCTTGGCTAGCAAGGTTCATTCCGTCGGCAGCGAGATCCTTTCGGCACGGGTCCGAATGCGTGCGCATTCATCCGCAAGAATGGCGAGGCGCCATGCAATTGTTGCAAGGCGCCTCGTTCTGTTCAGTACCGGCGATGAAAGGGAAAAGCTTTAGTTCCCCATTTCGTCGATCGGTGTGATGTCGCGCGGATTGAAGCTCTCGGTGTCGATGATGAGAGCGGGCTCGAAGCTCTTGGCGATCTCGTCCCAGGGAACGAGTTTGAAGTTCGCCGCGAAGTTCTGGATCTCGCCGTCATCGGAATCTTGGAAGACGACAGGAGGTTCATCCGAGCCATCTTGGACAACAATCAGGCCGTTTTCGATGGCCCCTCCGTGATCAAGATTGGTGTCGTCGATGCCGTCGGTTTCTTGGGCACCGTCAATTCTGCCGTTCGGGGCGCCGTTGGGACCAATGACAAAGCTGCCGAGATAGTCATTGCCGCCGGCCCGATCGAACACTGCATAGGTGCTGTTACCTTGGCTCGAGGCGATAAGATATCCCTCGCCATCGGCAGCATAGTAGAGGGCGAGCCCCTCGATATCCGGGGTTAAGAAATCCTCGTCGACGGAAGCCACCAGCGTCGGGTCATCACCGCCATTGGGGGCGGCATCGAATTTGAGGATGCCGACCTGCTCCTCAAGTGCAATGTAGAGATCGCCGGTCTCGCGATCGACCACCAGCCCTTCAGACTGGCTGTCTTCGGGATCGCCCGTGGGCACAGGCAAGTCGATGGAGCGAACCACATTGCCGCCAATCGTGCCATCGCCCTCGTCAGTGAGTTCGAGCTGCGCCACCTGATTGCCATCGGCCTGGCTGGTGAAAGCATAGCTCGTGCCGGTTGCGGGATCAGTCCAGGTGGTAAGGGCATAGGCGGTCGCTTCGCCGTCATCGACACCGAATATCGAGAATGAGGGATCAGCCAGCTCGGTCGAGGTGACGTCGCTCAATAGCCGCGTGTCGGGATCGATCTGGTAGATGGCGAGCGTGTCATTGGCCCGATCCGAAAACACGGCAAGATCGACCGTTCCACCATCGAGGTCGAAGCCGTAGACGATATCGACATTGTTGAAGCGGATATCGTCGGGGCTTTCGGACTGGAGTTCATTGCCTTCGAGGTCATAGACCCTGAAGCCGGTATTCTTGTTGGTCGTGATGATCGTGCTGTGCGACGCGTTTTCCGGGGCGATCCAGATGGCAGGATCATCGGGATCGCGCTCTTGGGTCGGATCCGGATTGTCGGGATCGCCAAAGCGAATCTCGGTTGGTGTTTCGAGTGCCGGCTTAACGGCTGGAACAGTCTCGAGATCGAGAGCAAAGGCCCAGAATTGGGTTTCCTGCGTGTCGCTGAAATTGTTGTCGCTCGCAACGATCAGGCTTTGGCGGCCGTCGGCCAAAACCGGCCCAAAGGCGAGGGCTTCGAGATTGTCGGGTTCGATGCCGAAATCGGCGAAATCGATCAAGAGTTCTTTCTTGACCGTCTCATCGATATCGAAAGGATCGCCGCTGTCGGGATCGACGATACCTTCAAAGCCACTGACGTCCGTAGCCCCTTGCGTGCTTGCCTCATAGAGGCGAACCGTGTTGCCGACCCCAACCGAGAAGCTTCGCTCGAGTGCTAGGAATGATCCTGAATTGTCGAGGGCCAGCAGTTCAACGAGGCCGTTGGTCGAAAAACCGTCACTCGGGATCGGCTCGAACGCCACGGGATCGGTCTCATAGATGAATTCCTGGATCGGTTCGCCGGTGTTGGCATCGTAAATCAGCACGCGTGAGAAGCTGCCCTCATCCAAGCTTGCAGCAGGACCATCTTGGAAAAGCGCATTCTCGGTGGCAGTGATGAGGAAGTCTTCATTGGGCGTGAGCGTCAGGCTCTCGAACGCGAGATTGTTGCGAATCCCGCTCGATTGATCGGCCGTCGGATTGTACTTTTCAGGCACCTCGAGGGAACCGAAGGTCTGGCCTTCGAGCGTGAAGAGACCGACAGCCGGATTGGTCAGCGCATTGGCGTCGCCTTCGCTCGACAAATAGAGAAACCCGGCATCCGAGAACGCCAGGCCCTCGGGATCAAGAATGCCGGGTGCGATGGGATCGCCTGCGGCATTGGTCAGTATCGTGACGTCGGTGAAGGCGATGTCGCCATCGTCGAGACTGCCGTCATTCAAATCGATCGTCAGCGTATAGAAACGGGGATCAGAGGTGTCGCTACCGCGGTCATCGGCAAGGGCGTAATAAATGCCTTCGCTTTCATTGTAGGTGAGTGCTGAAAGCCCGCCGACCTCGGTTCCATCAACCATGAAGCCGGTCTCGAACGCGATTTCGCCGAGGAACTCGCTGCCGCCGACTTGGGTCCGATCGAACTTGCCCTCGGTTGTGACCTCGACATCGACCCAGGTCAGGCGATGATCTGAGCTTGGGAAGGGAAAGGTGCCGACCAGCGCAAAATTCGGATCACTCTCCAACGGCCAGAAAACACCCGCATCGAGGATCTCAAAGCCCTCATTGGAAGGCAGAGCGTAATCGACGCGAAGGTTGCCGGGACCCGCCGGGTTGAAGTCGGCGGTGTCCAGCGCCGGGTTGCCCAGATGATCGAGGTTGGCTTGGCCCTGCAGGGCGGATTGCTCGATGCCTCCTTCGCTCGCGGGCGAGGTGCTGACATCGACTTCTGGATTGCCGAGGATTTGCTGGATGGCGGCATTGACGCTGTCGCCATCGAACGGATCGGCATTGTAATCGCCGAGGATGACAAACCGCTCATTGCCGGCGAGCCCGCCGATCTGCCCGTTGTCATCATAGATGTAACTGCCCGCCCCGGGTGTCACATAATCCGACCAGAAACGGATCTCGTCGTGATTGCGGAGCCCGTTTCGATCCTCGGGTCCGTCGAAGACCGGCGGAGTCGGATGGGCGGCCAGCACATGCACCACCTC
>CAYPOV010000160.1:0-10469 GCA_964412385.1 uncultured Geminicoccaceae bacterium | reverse complement strand
GTAACGATGTCGGCCGTCTACAACGCTCTCTAACAGCTTGCAGACAACGCCATCCCGAGAAATGGCGGCTGCTATCGTCATGTCGAGGTGATCACGCGAAAGGGTTCCGTGCTCGATGTCGCCTATCCGGGCCCATCAGTCGGCGGCAACACGGAAACCCAGCCTAGAATCGTGTTTTTGGTGCTCGGGGCGCTCTCAAAGGCCATTCCCCATCGTGTCAGTGCCACCGAAGGCTGTACGGCCTGCAATTTCCTAATCGGCGGCGACAACCCTAAGAGCGGCGAATACTTCGCGCACTATCATTTCGAGGGTGGCGGCTGGGGTGGGCGCAGCAACGCGGACGGCAATGACGTTTTGAACCACGTTATCGGCAATTGCAGGATTACGCCGCTCGAGGTGTTCGAGACGCGGTTTCCTGTAACGATCCTATCTTATGGGCTGATTGCCGATTCCGGCGGGGCCGGTCGTCACCGGGGGGGACTTGCAAGCCGCCGTGTGATCCGTGTCGAGGCCGACGAGATGCGCGCCAGTCTCTTGATGGATCATGCCCGCTTGGGACCAAGAGGGCTTTTCGGCGGCAAATCCGGCAGGCCTGCTTCGGTTTCCATCAAGCGGCTTGGTGATGACGAGTTTCGGCAGGCGAATCTTGCTTTCGGAACCACCAGCGCTTCTAAATTCGCCGATATCAGGCTGAAGAGAGGTGATGAGGTTACGATCGAAAGTTGCGGCGGCGCCGGTTACGGCAACGCTTCCGAGCGCACCATGGAGGCGATCAAGAATGATCTCGAGGAAGGTTTCGTCGCGCGCGACCATGCGCGTGCGCAGTACGGGTGGAGCGATGCCCCACCCGTCTGATCAAGGCTGAAAACTGGTCAGTCGACCTTGAGATTGACCGCGGAAGACTTTCCACGCTTTTTGTCGACCTCGATCTCGTAAGAGACTTTCTGGCCCTCATTGAGCCGGTCGAGGCCGGCGCGCTCGACGGCGCTGATGTGCACAAACACATCCGGACCGCCGCCATCGGGCTGAATGAATCCATAACCTTTGGTCGGGTTAAACCATTTTACAGAACCGCTCGCCATCCTATTCGCTCCTTAGTCGTGGGATGATGATTGAAAAGTGAGCATGAGCCCAACAACACGGGACACCGTCTTGCAGACGGGGATGGTTCGGGCACGTTTTCGGTGTGGGGGATAAATCACCTTTGGCCGCGGAGGCCTCCGGGAGAAGCTCGGACAAGCCGAGAGTCGTAAGTCGTATCAATCAAGAACTCTCATAAACCGGAGGTCGTCAAAGGAATTACCCATGCGACCGACGGCATCGTGCTAGCGTTCGACGAATGGCACCTGACGGAGATACGCAATTCGCGATAAGCCTCTGACCAGTCGCCGATTTCGTCGTGCCTACCACCGCCAAACAAGAGCCTAGGCCCTGTCGCCGATGTTACGCGGCGCAGAATTGAGCCCAACTTTCGAGAAAACGCAACTGAATTCTATCAACCACTGTTCGAAATTTGTTGCATCGCGGATACACTCAATCGCGCTTCATGCATGATTTGCACAAGGTGATGGCCGGGTCGAACGCCAATCTGTCATCGCCGATCTCCTCACCGCAACGAATGCAGATCCCGTAATCATCGCCATCGATCCGCTCGATGGCAGCAAGCAACTTCCGACGTTCGGTTTGCCGCCGGCGTTCCGCGGCAAGCGCCATGGCCTGCTGCTGTATGGCATCCATTCGAGAGAGCCTGCCGACGGCGGTCTGGTCGAGCTCAACCGGCTGCCGGCTTGCTGTGCTGCTTTGAGAATCGTGATCAAGATCCTCAAGCCTTCTCACCAAGTCTTCACGAAACTGGCGAAGTGCATCGTCAGACAGCAACCCGCTCTCCGTGAAACAGCTTCTCGTACTGATCAACGGCATGGCAGACGGAGAACATTTGGGCGCGCGATTTCAGCAGCGCTGTTTCGACGGGTGCGTCCAAGACCGTGATGATGGCATTGGCCAGTGCATCGGGATCGCGCATCGGCACCAGCGGGCCGTATTTTCCGCCCTCGAGGATTTCCGCAGGCCCGCTCGGGCAATCGGTGCTAACGACAGGACAACCGCAAGCCATCGCCTCGGCAAGGACCATGCAGAAGCCCTCATTGATCGAGGAGACCGCCAAGACCGCGGCGCGGGACATATAGCGGCATGGATTGTTCACATAGCCGGGCATGCTGACGTTTTCGGCAACACCCAATTCCTCCGCCAGATCGAAAAGATGCTGCACCCGCTTATCGGTTTTCCGTCCCGACTTCATGCCGCCTAAGATGAGAAGCCTCGCCTCGCGCTGCTTTCGTACGAGAGCGAACGACTTGATGAGGGTGCCGAAATCCTTGGCCCTTCCCGGTCTGCCGACCGCCAAAATCACTGGGATCTTGGCATTGTCGAACCATGGGTGATCCACCGGCTGGGCAGCCAACGTCTCGATATTGCAGGGTACGGCCGGATTGTGGATGGTTTTGATTTTGGCGCGATCGATCCCGGTACGCCGTGCGATATCAGCTTCCACGCCCTTGGAGACCGCGACCACGGCCGCAGCATCCTGATAGGTATGCTTGCACAAGGACTGCAGCCAACGGCCAAGCGAATTTTCGGTAAGCGGATGGTTGCTGGAGAGATCGTTGTGCTCGCTCATGATCAGTCGCGTGGTCGAGCCCGAGCTTTTCACCGCCAGAGCCGCTTCGACATTCATGGAGGGCGTGGCGGTGTAGAGGGCATCAGGTTTGGCGTCCCCGAGATAGCTCGATAGGGCCGGGAAAAAGGCGAAGGTGTTGGAGAGATGGCTCGCCAACATCAGTGGCGGCAGCCAGTACCGCAGGCCGGCGATATCGGTGGTCAGTGCCTCCCATTTGGCACGAACGATGGGAATCCGTTGCAGCGGTACGACGCTTACGCCGTCGTTCAGACATTCCCGAAGCGGGCCCTCGACGTCGCAAACACAGAGGTCGACCTTATGGCCGTTTTCCGCACACTTGTTGGCAACGCGAACGATGACCTGTTGAACGCCGCCGCCCGCGAAATTCTCCAAGTAGAAGGCAAGGCGCAGTGAGGGTTGGCTCAAAGGTCCTCTTCAATATTGATCGTCAATGTCCTGCGCATGGCGTCACTACCGTTGCCCGTCATCGGCCGCACCGAATGCCAGGAATTGAAGGTTTTGATGAATAGAACGCCCTGGTTGGGCGTGAACTCGTAAGTGTCGAGGATTTCCATCTCTTCGAACGCGCCCTGACGATTGAATTCGTTGAAGGCAAGGCGTGTGTCTCTTGGACGATTGACATCCGTGCCTCCACCGAAGGCCACGTTCCATTCACCTTCCTTGAGCATCGAGACGACAATGGTGATGATTTTGCCGGGCGAATCGGTATGCGGAATGACCGACCCTCCGGCCGCCGGCAGCATCGAATACTCGAATCGGGCGGCAAGAGGGGCTCTTCCGGCATCCAGCTTGCCACGAAGCAGATTACGCGCAAACTTGCCGAGCCTCGATTTCCCCGTCGGCAGCTTGCGGTAGCCGAGATCGATCGAACGTTCCCTGAGCGCTTCCAGCACGTCCTTCAAGAATGCTCGGCTTTTGACCCATTCATGAAAGCTGCGCCAGTTCGCGTGAGCACCGATGAAGTCCCGGAATTTCTCAGGGTTGTTTTTCTCCGATAGTGAATACTTGTGGCCGACTTCAGGAAGGTAGGCGAATAGCTCCCGGTCGGGGTAGTTGGCGACCAGGTCGTTATAGATGTCGGGTTCCATGAGTGGCTTGGCGATGCCGATGGGATAAGGCTCATACCTCAGCTCTAAGTTCTCGAAGCTGAACATCAACTTTCTAACTTTGCCTCATTTGCGTCATCGCTGCTCAAAGACGGCTGGTCACCCGGGAGGTCACTATGCTGGCGGAACACGACTTGCGTCCAGTGATCCCGGCGCGTGTAACCCATATCGCGCTGAGCCTCCACGCGAAAACCACTGATCATCCGGATCCGGTCTATGAAAGATTGTCGGTCACGCCACATCATTGCCTCGAATTCGCCGGGCGTGAAGCCTTCTTCAAATCCTTCGAGCAAATCGGCGATGAATATCCCTTGGGGTGATAGCAGTCGCCTGATCTCGCCAAGCAAGCGCTCGAGATCGAAGACATGGTCCAGGGCGTTGCAATAGATCGCATCCACGCTCTTGTCCGGAAACACAATTCGGTGGAAATCGCCAACCAGCACGTAAGGATTACCCTCGCCCGGATTAAGATCGATCCCGACGGCAAAATAACCGAGGTTATGCAATGCTTTAACCTCCGTGCCTAACCTGGCACCCAAGCAGAGAACCGTCCGCGCCTCTCGAAGTTCCTCGCATAACGCAAAACGCCGCTGAAATTCGGCGGTATCCTCGTCTTCTTTCTCATGAAGCCGATCGGCGATCTTGTCGAACTTGGCCACTTGGTGGCTAAGATACTCGTCATAAGATCCGTACTGTCGACGAACGCCAATTTCGGCATCCTGCCAACGCGACGCGTCGCTGAATTTCGCTTCGCGCCTTTTTGCTTTGTCGGCTTTCTTGCGCTTGCGGCCTTCGTCGCTCAAACCGTAGCGTGCGATATTCTGCGCGCGGCGACCTGCTTTCTTCAGATATTTGGGAAATTTGTCGAATTTCATCTGGCTCACGCTCCCATAGCAATCGCAGGATTGACCGCCTCGCTCAGCAAGGGAATCGCTGCCGCCTGGTGAACCACGGGCTCTGTGGTGAAAACATTGCCAAATCGCCGCGAAAGAACGCGCAGCACGGCAATATCGGTGTTCGCGTGCTTGCTGCGCGTCGATCCAAGCTCGTCGATTAGCGGATTGTGGGCATAGGCGTGGGTGATCTCAAAGCTGAACCCACTCATGATGAACCGATCAAATCGTCGGTCCGAAAGACCCAGAACCAACGCCATGATGCCGGTCGAGGGCTGCTTGTTGCTGATAATCTCGATGATCTCTTGATCCCCATCACACAGCTCACTGACCAATTGATGATAGTCATTGCGCTTCATTTCTACTGCTTTATCAAAATGATAGCCTATCGATCTAAGTCGCCACTTAAAGTACCAGGGTGTGACGTTCAGCCTTTTGATCTCGCGTATCATGCGCTTGACGAGCCGCCCCTCGCTTTCCCGTCTGGGATAAAGATAGAGGGTTTCCGTACGCAAATCGGCAAGGGCTTGAAGTGCCAGACTATTGGCCGCCTTGTGACCTGAGGTCAGCACCGTCGACATCACGGTATAGGTAGGGTCCGGCAAGCCCAAGCGTAACGCCGAGCGCCCGGAAGCGTTGGCGCATGCGAGGGCGTCGTAATTCTTCGCATCTGGTATTATCGGGTCGGGCTTGGAGCCCAAGATCAACAAGGTCGCCATCGAAAGGATTGTGTTTCAGTGCGCTGTCATTGAGGAGATGGGAATGCTTTATTCTTGGTGAGAAGCCAAGCACCAACTTGTGGTCGATAGACACTAGGGCTACATAGTGGCTTCGCGTAGTCTATGCCATCAATTCGACACCATTATAGGGACCCTGCTCCATGGATCTTTGTGTGTTCATCCATACCAACGACCGTCAATATATAGGAGCCTTGGTGTCGCAATATGCGCTCAAGAGAAACTCGACGAACAGCGATAAGTTCCAAGCCAAAATCCTCCATACCGATGACCACCCTTTCCTCAAAGCCAAGGAAGGAAAGGAATTTCTTCGTAACGGCAAGGCGCGCGTCTGGCGCATGGATGATCTCCAATCCTTCACGCCATTGAGGTTCATGCCGCCACAGGCGATGGGCTATCAGGGCCGCGCCGTTGTCATCGATCCCGATGTCTTCGCCGTGGGTGACATCTATGAGTTGCTAACCCGCGACATGGACGATAAGGCCATCATGTGCCGCCCCCGCTCCGGCACGAAAGGTGCCGAAGGTGGTCTTGCGACGAGCGTGATGCTCTTGGACTGCGCCAAGCTCAGCCATTGGCGAGGCGAGCAGGATTTTGGAGCCTTGTTCGCATTCGAAAGAGACTATGCCGATTGGATCACGCTCAAGCTCGAGGATCGCTCGACTATCGGGCTCATCGAGCGCGAATGGAACGATTTTGACAATCTGACACCCGAGACAAAGCTCTTGCACAACACCAAGCGCCAGACTCAGCCTTGGAAAACAGGACTTCCTGTCGACTTCACGCCCGCCGACAAGCGCATTCGCCCGTTCAAGCCCAAGACGTGGTTTGCGCCGTTCAAAAAGTCCGATCCCAAAACCTACAGTCCGCATCCCGATCCCAATCAGGAGCAATTCTTTTTCGGACTCCTTCGGGAATGCTTGGATCAGGGCGTAATTGCGGAAGAGCAATTGCGCGACGCGATGAAGGACAATTTCATCCGCCACGACGCCTTCGAGGTGCTCGATCGGACCACCAAGCTCGCCGCCTAGTGTCAGCGCCGGACGTTGACCGGCGCACCTTGCTCGATTGACAGAAAAAGTGCGTCGAGGACGCGGATCGCATCCAGAGCCTCTTGAGGATCTTGTCGGAACGGCTTTCCGCTGCGAACGGCGTCCGCGAAATGGATCAATTCGTCGCGCAGATCGCCAACGATTTCGCCCGCGACTTCGGGCCAGAGGTGGGTATCGAGCGATGTCGGCCCCTCGTCGCTGATGATGTGCAATCCTTGATCACGGACATCCAAGAACGCAGCGCTCTTGGTGCCGACGACTTCGAACGCCGCATGATAATTCGCCGGCAGTCCTGAAGGCCATGCCCAGTTATAGTCGAGCACACCGATGCCACGATTGGCCAACGTAACGATGGCATAGACCGCATCCTCGTTGCCATTCGCCAGTTTCTCGACTTTCTGCGCATAAACCCGGGTAATGGAAGATCGAGACACCCATTGGATCATGTCGATGTCGTGGACGCCCAAATAATAGAGAATGGATGAACCCGCTCCCAAGCGACCTGCCAGTTCACGAACGGTATTTCGTTTGGCGCGCATGCTGATGACATCGCCAAGCTGCTCAACCGACGCCTTGTCTTGGAGCTGCACATAGCGTGGATCGAAGCGCAAAATATGCGCGACCATGAGCCGAACGCCATGCCTTTCCGCGGCATCCGCAATCTCGGCAGCCGCCTGAGCGGTATGTGCCATCGGCTTTTCGAGCAGTATATGTTTGCCCGCTTTGGCGGCGGCGATCGCAGGCTCAACATGCGCTCGATCCGGCGTGACGATACTGACGGCCTCGATATCGTCGAGTGCGAGCAACGCATCGATATCCGGAGCGTGTGTGCAGGCGAGATCATCGGCGACGCTTGCGGCCCGCGCCTGATCGATATCCGTAACAGCGAGAAGTTCCGTCGTTGAAAGCTGGCGCCACATTCTTGCGTGCATCGTGCCCATATAGCCCAGACCAATCACGCCCATATTCAGTTTTTTGACCGTCGCCATGGTTGCCTCTTCCGAAGGCTGTCAATCCGATATTGTGCAGGCTTTGGTCTTGCTGTCGGCCGCAAGACCTCATAGCCTCGACGTTGATTGGGGTTGGGGCGGTTGCCTCAATTGGTTTCTGTCCCAAACCGACTGTTGAGAAGGTACCAACACTTTACGGGAGTGGAAGCCATGAAAGGCAACCGACGGATCTGGCTGGCAAGCGTTGCGGCGCTAGGCGTGATGAGCTCGGCTCACTTTGCCGATGCGCAGGAAACGACGCTGGAATTTGTCGTCTGGAATTATTCGCTCGATACCATCCTCGACAATGTCGCAAAGTTCGAGGAAGAAAACCCCGATATCACAGTGAATGTCACGGACTACACCTGGACCGATTATCATGACAGTTTGCTGCTTCGTTTTCGTGGCGGCACCCAAACCGACGTGATTTATGCGGGGCAAGACTGGTTGCCGGCATGGGCGGCCGCTGGCTTTCTCGCACCTCTCGACGAGATCGCGCCTGAACAAATCGCCGAATACCAGAAGGAGATGGCGCCCTTCACGGTTTCGGACATGAGCTTTGACGGGCATATCTACGGCCTGCCTTACTACGCCGACACCATCTCTCTCGTCTACAATGCAGCTATCCTCGAGGAGCAAGGCTTAGAAGTCCCGACGACATGGGAGGAAGTTTCAGAGGCTTCGCTCAAGCTCAAGGAATCGGGCATGGAGCATCCGATTGTCTATGAATATAATCAAGAGTTGCCGAACTTTTTCGACGCTTTTGTGGCCCAGGTCTATGGCCGAGGCGGCGATCTCTTTGATGACGAAGGCAACGCGATATTCGACGATCCATCCAATCCTGGCTACCAACAGCTCGAGTGGCTTCAAAATGCCGTCGAGCAGGATTTGGTCGCCTTCGAAAATCACGAGAGCCGGATCATACCGGCGATGAATACCGGCAATCATGCCTTCACGATCGTCTACAACTACGTGCTTGCGGCACTCAACAACGTCGCTGAACAGCCTCGTGCCGGCGAATTCGCGCTCGCTCTCATGCCAGGCGAAGCCAATGCTACCTTGGGATTCACCAAGTTCTACTCGATCACAGCACAAGCTGCCCAGGACGATGCTCAACGTGACGCGGCTTGGAAGTTCGTCGAATTCATGGCAGGGCCGCCCTATGCCGTTGCCGAGCGTTGGGCCGTCGAGAAAGGTCTCGGTTTCGGCCAGCTACCGCTCCTCGAAGACGAGGACGTGATCGCAGCCTGGCAAAGCTGGGTCGAGATGGACACGCTTCAGCAGCAGGTCGAGAGCGCGCGGGCCGGAACCTGGACCGAATGGACGTCGATCTGGTCTGCTGAGTTCCGTCCGCTCTTGGCACAAGCGATGGTCGGCGAGGCCAGCGTTGAAGACGTGACCAACACAGGCGCCGAACGTTGGAACGAGTTGCGTGACCAATTCGGCAATCGCTGAAAATGCTGGGGGCGTCCTTTTTAGGCGTCCCCTCAAACGAGCCTCATCGATCGATCCCCTGTTAGACTTGTCGATCTGATCTGATGTGGTCCGATCGGTCGTTCGCGGTGGCTTGGGTGGCGCCGGCACTGCTCATCGTCATGATGTTTACGCTCTATCCGGTAGCCCAGGCTTTTTGGACAAGCCTCCACAACGAGCAATTACTGATGCCGATCGTGACCTGGGCCGGTTTCGGCAACTACGAGCGGGTGATGGGCAGCGACTATTTTCTCACGGCGCTGACGAATTCTCTCAAAATGGTCCTGGTGATCGCCCCCTCGGTCGTGATCCTCGGTACAACGATCGCTTTGCTGCTGACACGCAGGTTTCCCGGCCGTGGCGTGGTACGCTCAATCGTTCTATTGCCCTGGGTCTTGCCGGGTGCGATCAGTGCTGTGATTTGGCTTTGGATATTCAATCCCAATTGGGGCGTTCTCAACAATCTACTGCAAAGCCTCGGTGTCATTGACCGATCGATTCCATGGCTGACCGATCCGGATCTGGCATTCTTTGCCGTAGCAATTGCTCAAATCTGGACGCAGATCCCTTTTTCGGTAGTGTTGATCATGGCTGCACTTGTCACCATCGACCCGGAAATGATCGATGCCGCCAAAGTCGACGGTGCCAACGCGCTGCAACGCTTTGCCTTTGTTACGTTCCCCCAGATCAAAGCCATGATCGTTGTCCTTTTGGTCTATAATGGGCTTACGGCCATGACGAGCTACGATCTTGTCTATGCGATGACGGGAGGTGGCCCAGGCACGGCAACGACGCTTCTATCGTTCCAGATCTGGCGCGAAAGCTTCTCGAGTTATGATTTCGGTGCAGGCGCCGCTGTCGCCTTTATCGTCGTCTTCATGTCGGCCCTGATGATCTATGCGATCGTCAAAGCCCTTCCCTCTGACCTCTTCGCCGAGAGCTGATCATGGGGAGGTCGTTCGTCGGTCAAACCCTCACACTGCTCGCTGCTCTTTTGGTGTTCATGTTCGCGGCGGGGCCGATCTTTCTTGCCGGGTTTGGCTCCGTCATTCCCGACCGCGCACTTTTCAACAGCGATGTCGGGCTCTTCGAGTTCGGCCTCGTGTTCGACAATTACCGCTATATCTTCACGGGCCAACTTCCGGACGCCTACCTGACCGAAGGCGCTAACCGCGCGATGATTTCTGACGCCGCCCGTCAGGTTCCTGGGAGTTTAATCAATAGCGTCATCATCTCGACCTCGGTGCTGGCCCTCAATCTGATTCTGGGAGCACCTGCGGCGTTCGCCTATGCGAAGATCCTTTTCCCCGGCAAAAAGCTGAGTTTCCTGTTCTTGATTTTGAGCCCCCTGGTTCCGGCCATTGCGCTCATCCTGCCGTTCTACATCATCATCGAGCAGCTGGGCCTTTTGGGCACACGCTTTGCCGACATTCTCGTTCACACGGCTCAGGCCTTGCCGTTCACGGTGCTTATCCTCTCGGTCTATTTCCGCCGACTCCCCGCCGAGATTTTCCAAGCGGC
>CAYPOV010000159.1:0-10470 GCA_964412385.1 uncultured Geminicoccaceae bacterium | reverse complement strand
TCAGGGCCAGAGATGAAGGATGGAGTGCCGAATTGCTCGCGTACGTCCAAGCCGCGGCTGAGGTCCAAGCTCAATTAATCGAAGGAGTGCCGAAAGAAAGGATGTATTTTTCCCAGGATTTGGTTCGTGATGACCCGAGGTTGGCTGATGGTCGGGAAGGACTCGAACAATATTGTCAAAAGGTGGGCAAACAGGTCGACAAAGGGACCATCAAAGTTCACGTCCCCAAGTCCCTCCAAGAGGCGTGGAAACAACGGGCCGAAGGGAAGACACAGTCACGGGCAGGTTCCTGGGCCGAATTGATCGAGCAGACCAAGGGACAAGCAAAACATTCCGGAGGCGATACGTCGTTCTCGCCGCACATTCCGCTCCCGAAATAACTACCTTCCCGATTTCGTTTTTCGAGAGTACCAAGTTCGTTTGGGGGTGAGGAATGGCTCTGCTGGGCAAGTGTAGGTTGGAGTAAACTTACGAGTGTCTGGTACAGTCGTTGATGTTGAATTGTCGAGACGCAGTTTGAAGCTGACGTCCGCGGAGACCCGAGTAGTTTGCGCGGTTTCTTCAAGGTGCCGTCGATTTCTCAAGGTTTCAATGGTTGTGTCGGCGATGCGGAGATGTTTCATTGACGCAGTCTTCAGCGCGCTCAAATATGCCTGGAACGTCGTATTTTCGGCGCTTTACTGCTTCCGGTCGACCAAACCGACGCAGGTTGGTGACCAGCCATAGCGTAGCGCAAGAGGAGCGATACTGCACTTGTTTCGATGGGTGAAGGGGAGCAAACGCAGAATCGTCGCGACGACTTATGCGTCAATAGTTCGTCAAAGACAAGAAGACTCCGAATAGAATTTTCCACGGTCCTTGTACTGACCACCTATGGAGGACATGTGGGTTTGGAGTGGCCTTGCTAATACCAAACTTCCTCGTTGTTCTATTATGCTCCAATGTCTGAGCACACCACTCCACATGCCCAAGCATTTTCAGGAATTAATCTGGACACCTCGGACGAATTCCTGCGTTGGCTTGGGAATCGCTTCCGTTTTTCCCAACGGGCTCTCGGTTTGGAATTCCCCGCGTCTCCGCATTGTTTACCCCACTACGATCCGAGTGGCAAAGTCAATACCGGCTGGCCTTCTGCGGCCCCAACAGTTTGCAAACGTAGAAGTTCGTTGAACAAACTGAGGGTCGTTTTTGACGAATGGTCCGTGTCGTTAATGTAGAACCAGTAACCTCGATAGCGGACAGCCACGGCAGCTCGTTTCGGTCGCCATGTAGCCACATGGACGCGGAACAGATCGCCGAGAACATCGTTCCAGTCGAAATAGCTCCCGTCTGGATTGAATGTGACTCTCGCCAACCCTTCCTTCACATGCTCTTCCGGGACATCAATTGCTTTGGCCATCAAGTACATGACCTCCAGAATCGAACGTGTTGTAATTTTGATTGTGGATGATTGCTCGAATGGGGGCAGTGGCTTGAGTTGTCCCCCAACCGATTCTTCCAACTCGTAGCTTGTTTGCATGGGACGCAAGCGTAGCATCTGTACGATTTGCGCCAGCTCCGGGGAGTGCAAAGCGCTTGGGTGGAATCGAGCAAAAGTAACCGGTGTTGAGGTCGTCGCCACGTATGTTTTGTCGGTCTTGCGCCGAACTCCGTAGCCTGCTTTTTTCAGCGTCGCCAGGTTTTCGGGAGTGATCGTCGGAAACCCAACGTCGGGGACTTCTGTCTCTCGATTTTTCACTTCCAACACAGCCATACGCTGTTTTTCGAGAGATGTGAGGGCAGACGAGAAGGCTCGAAATTGCTCAAACTCTGGCCGAGTTTTCGGCATCGGGCCGCCACCACTGGGAGCGTTGGGAACACCGTTGATGTTGCGAACGTAGAGACGTAACACAGCATCGATGTCAAAACCGAGCCGACTGAAGACATAGACAGTTTCGAGTGGTATTCGCCCCAAGATAGCTTTGGTAAACTCACGGCTTCGCTGAGGAGAGAAGGTCAATGTAGGTCTATCTGCGAATCCAACCCTTCCAAGTAAAGTCCGCTTGGTTTCCGATTCCCCAAAATCTCCACTCAGGTTAAATTCAAATTGGGCATTTAGTCCAGACACTGGAAGAAAGGCGATTGTTTCTTCATAACGCAACCTGACCAAGTTGAGTAGCAGTTCTTCGTTGTCGGTTTTCCGAACGGCATGATTGTAATGCGATCTTGTGCCTCGGAGACTGGCTGGTCCGAGGCAACCCGACAGACAAGTGAAGCCCATGCCCACGACTATTAAGCAGGCGAGGTGTCCGAGGCGTAGCTGTGTGTACGTAGTCATGGCCTCGCGTCCTGCCTCAATCGACGGAGTCTGGGTTCCCAACAAACCGTTTGTGGTGAAGGATAATCAAGTTAAAGGTGAATACATGGGATGTGGCTCATAAATTGGATCAAGCCGATTGTCAATACTAGTTCGATTCATTGAGCGTTCGTAGCCTCGCTCTGCATCCCTTCTTGCCAACCAGCCATTTTGAGCCCATCAACGACGGATCGGATCTCTTCTTCGAGGAAGATATACCCTCGCAAAAAGAAAGCGGGGTTAGCCGACGCATTCGGAAAGTTGGCGTTCAACTCATCCACTGCTGTTCTGGCCTCGTCTCTCCGCCCCAGTTGACCCAATGCCGCGGCTCGTAGAATTGGATCCCACGCAAGCTCGGGGATGTTGAACTTGTTGGCGTGATCGAGCGCCAGCCCAAACTCCTCTTTGTGATAGTGATCGAGAAAGGGAGCCAGATGGAGCCACGTTGGGTAGTGGGGATTCTGGTTCATCAGACTACTGAGCATTTTCAGGCCTCGATTCCGTTCTCCCATGAGTGCCATCACCCAAGCGGAACTTGCAACGAGATAACCATTGTTTGGATTGAGTTCGATCGTGGTCTCGGCGGCTTTGAGGCAATCGCAGCGTTCGCGTGCGTGGAAATGGGCAAGGGCTAGCGACCAATAAGCATGCTGACAGTTTGGATCCAGGGCTATGGCTCGGCGAGCAAGTTCTATCGACCGAGACACTACTTCGGTTCGGCAATCAATCCGCAAACCGTAAGCGTCCACAATCGTCTCCGCCAACATGGCCCAGGCCAATGCGTAGTTTGGCTCTTGTTCGATCGCCCGTTCCAGTGCAGCAATCGAACTGTCTCTCGCTTCGTTCGTAACCACACACTGATAGTGTCGAAACCTCAGGATAGCTTCGTACACTGAGAGATCACGAGTTTGTTTTCGGTTGAGCTCACTGGTCAAGGTTCGCGGGATGACGCCGTAATTTTCGGCGATTGTCGTGGCTACACGCTGGGCGATCTGCTCTTCGAGATCGAACAACTCAGAAGCATCCCATCCACACTTAATCTTCTCTGCCCAAACGATTGCGTCGGATGCCGAATCGATCAATTGAAACCTCAACAAGAGGGTCTCGGCAGACCTGCGAAAGGCTCCTGATAGGACAAACCGAACACCCAACTCCGCCCCAAGTTTCAATGCTGGAGGGTTGACGGAATCTGTCTTCGTACTTGGGACAGCAATAACCGTCAGTTCCTGGAAGGTCGTCAGGACCGTGATGAGTTCTTGTGTCAATCCAACTCCGAAGTAGTCCCCGACCCCATTGGCATCGAGATCGATAAAAGGAACGACGGCGACGGATGGTCCATGTGGGATGAGAGGCTTTCCAATGTCAGTCGTCGTGAGTGACTCGTTGACACGAGAGAAGGTCGGTTCGTACCTGCCTTTCGGGAGTTCGATGTGTATGGGATCGGGAACTCCTCCTTCCTCGTAGTATTCCTCCAAGAGCCTTCGCAACCGTCCTGCTTGTATCCGAACGATGGGGTCTTTCTGCGGGTCAAAGTCGTTGTCGCGGTCTAGGGCTTTGATGGCAATGGTGCGTGCCTTCAGTTGTTTGCCTTTTCCAGCAAGTGTTTCCTCAACAACGAACCGGAGAAACCTCGACAAACTGTCGGAACGCGAGAACGCTTCGGTAGCCAACAACCGTTCGACTTGCGTGCGAACCTCGTCCGATTCGGGTGGCGTTACGGATGTAACATTCGAACCATCTACCATCGGCCCTGCCTTCCCTAATTCTCTGCAACAAAGGCACTTACGGATATCCAATAGGACTTGTTACGGTAACATGCTGCTCGTTACCTTCCTCTTCCTTGGGCAACTGCCCAAAATAAGACACAACGAAGAACAACTCCAGAACGGCCTCCCAAAAGGGCATGGAACAATGGAAACCCAATGGCACATCCTTGAGCGACTGCCTGAGCTGCGGACACAGTTGGTCGACCTGTTAGGCACGGACACGGAATTTCGATCGTTGTGCCAGGATTACAATGATTGCGTTGAGGCACTGCGTGATTTTCGTCAAACACACGAACAATCCCACCAGCGCGTCCGAGAATACGAACAATTGTTGACCGAGTTGGAGGCCGACATCCGACGCAAGTTTCAGCCTCGGGACACTGGCCTGTCATTACCCATTCCAGAAAAGGAGAACCGTCGTGAAACGTGAGACTCTTATCGTTGCTCTGGTCGCGAGTTTGCTGTTCTTGAGTATATCACTCACTACTCAAGCACAAACGAAAATCCCGAAAGTCGAATTGCGAGGCGGGATACACTATCTCGTAATCGATGGCAAAACTCCTCGTGAACGTGGCTTGCAACATGGCAAGGCTTTGAGCTTTGTCATCAAGAAAACTCTGTTGCAATTCCGTAGTTGGGTACGCGAGAACACCGGCATTCAAGAACCCGAACGGTTCATCCAGCGATTCGCCAAGGAGACTCCGTACATTGCTTCAACCAAGAAACTCGTTCCAAATCTTTACGAAGAACTTAGGGGGGTTGCCGATGGCGCTGGGGTCGATTTCAACGTCCTGTTTGTCTATCAAAGTTTCGATGAATTTTTCGTCTTCCTCAACAAGTCAGGATCGTTGAAAGGACACGTCGGCCACTGTACGACTCTGGGAGTCCATCGCCGGAAGGGGATGCCAAACTTTATTGGTCACAATAACGATATTCCTCCTTACCACGACCGGTCGGTCACCGTACTGCACATCAAATACCCAAACTCGGCTCTCGAAATCCTTCAGAGTACTTTCGCTGGAGGTCTCGCACAGAACGGAGTGAACAACTACGGCGTCGGAGTCGGGATGAACACGGTTTTGGATCTGGCAAGTGGCACAGGCGTACCGGTTTCGTTTCACGTGCGTAAAATCCTGGAATGCAAAAACCGCCACGCTGCAGTGAAGTATCTGAAATCCACCCAATTCGCCAACGCCATGAACTACATGATTGGCGATCGAGATAAGACCATCACTGTGGAGACGTGGCAAAGCAACGCAGTAGTTGTTGGAGACATTGCGAAGAACTTCACAGTCCACGCCAACCACGCCGTCCACAAGAAGGCACCGAAGACGATCAAGATCAACCCAGAGGATGGTGGTGGCTCACACGCTTACACACATGCCCGTCATGCACTCGCTCGCAAAATATTGTCGACGAAAGCGAAGACAGCCAGGTTAGCTGATATCAAGAAAATCTTCCAGACACGACCTATCCTCGTCTACCCAGGCTCCAAGACCGGGCGAACAATGCAAAACGTGATCGCGGAAATTCCTCACAAAGGGAATCCCGTACTGCACCTGACACCAGATTCACCGGGTGTGTGGGAATATCAAAGTTTTACCTTTGGAAAAAAATAATCGCAGATTTCTCGTTCCATCGGCTCCGTCGTGGAACGACTTCTTCACGGCTCTGCCGTCCTACGCTGGCACCGGCACGACGCGAGGCGGAGCCTCGAAACCATGCGTTCCACGGCGGAGCCGATGGAACGAGAAACATTGGACGGCAGCTACTTCCCTCAGCATTCACGACTCATAACAGGAGAAGACCCTAATGACAATTGAACCTCAAGATCGCCGTGTTTTTATGAAAAACGCAGGTTTGGGTCTGGCATCGACCGGGCTAGTTTCCAGCGCTTCGTTGGCCGGCAACAATCAACGGCCACCAGCACCTACGCCACGACCGGCCAGCCCAATCCCCCTTGAGATGCGCCGGTTCCCAGCTGGGCAATTTGCCGAGGCCTTGCTCGGTGCACCTGATCGCAACTTTGCTCAATCCTGGCAGAACGCTCCCCATAACCGCGTGATCTACCAGCAACTGAGCCGGCTCTTGCCGATGGCGGTTGTCTGGCGAGGTCGTGGAACGGTTGAGGAATTCGAGGAAGACCGCGAAAATCTCAACACCATTCGTTTCCGCGATCATCGTAACCGGCAGAAGTCGGTGGAACAGTGGTTGCCGGCGACCTTCACGGACGGGCTGCTGGTCCTTAAAGACGGTGAGATTGTCACGGAAAACTATTTCAACGGGATGCGCTCGCACATTCGCCATCACTTAATGTCGGCTTCCAAGTCACTTGTAGGTACGTTGGCTGGTAACTTTGTCGCGCGCCGTCAGATCAATCCGACCAACAGGGTATCGCACTATGTCGCTGCGCTGCGAAGAACCGCTTGGAACAATATTACGCTACGGCAAGTGCTCGACATGATGTCCGACGTGCAATACCGCGAGGAATTCAACAATCCGCGAGCCGAGGTGTGGCAGCATGAGTCTGCGGTCGGCTGGCGCAACGTGGGACGAGGCAATCCGCGCAGCAATCGTGAATTCCTGACCCGCATGCGCAAGTTTCAGAACTTCGACAATAAGTTCCACTATCGTTCCTCCGAGACGGATATCGTAGCCTGGGTGCTTGAAGAAGTATCAGGCATCGGTCTGGCCGAACTCTTCAGTCGTGAGATCTGGTCCAAGTTAGGTTGCGAAGAAGATGCCCAATGCACCGTCGATCGCACCGGGGAGTGCATTGGTATGGGTGGATTCGGCGCCACCTTGCGCGACTGCGCTCGTTTTGGCCAGATGATGTTACAGGACGGGTTCTTCAACGGCCAACAAATTGTTCCGGCCCGCTGGGTTCGCGCCTGTCGTTCCGGAAACGTCGCCAATTTTGTCCACTATCGTACTAGGCATCCCAACGGCGCTTATCGCAACCAATGGTGGATTCACGACAACCGCCACGGGATTTACGCTGCTGTCGGTTACGCTGGACAATACATTTACATCAATCCACCCGCTAACGTGGTGATTGTGAAGCATTCGACCTACGACCGGCCGAACATCAACTACTTGAAGGATGACTTCGCGGCTTTTGATGCGATGGCTGGTGAACTTTCCAGTTGATTTCAAAATAGCAGGCTTTCTCTATTGGTTGTTCCCAAACCGGAGTTTGGGAGCACACAAGTTCATTACTTCGGTGAGGTCTCCAATCGAGAAATTGCGCGTTTCATGAAATCTGATTGAGGCAGGTCGAGCAGCCTTTCGTTTGCGAGTACACATTCGATAAAGCACCATCATAACCAGTTTTAACCTTGAGGATGTAGAAATGAGTGGTCAGCAGCGACCAGCAGAAAATCAAGTGGCCGAGACAGATCGCCGCGAGTTCATGGGCGCGGGAGTCGGTGCAGCAGCGCTGACCGCTGCATCGAGCTTACTATCAAGTTCGGCAGAAGGGGCAGCCCCTGGCGAGCAATCTTCCGGGAAGAGCGACCAAGCATCCGGTGAAGCCCAGCCCACAAACCGACCAACAAACACACGGTCAACCGCGAATCGAGGGTATTCCGGGCACGACACCAAATGGCACCATGCCTACATCAACCGAAGTCGGTGGGACATCGCCGAGGACGAGACACAGCGATTCATTCATCTAAATACCCCACAGTTTTTTACGCATGCCTGGATTCATCGCACTGGCCAGGTAGCCACGCTCGAACGCGAGTTGGCGGAAAGAATCGGTGGAGTTCGGACGAGAACTCCTTACGGCAGAATGACCCTCAACGATTGGCTTCGAGATGGTCCTGTCGATGGGTATCTCGTTATCCATAGAGGCAAGATCGTTTTCGAACAATACCCGCGTATGCGTCCCTATGATAAACATCACTGGTGGTCTACATCGAAAAGTGTCACTGGTACTTTGGTGGCCATGCTGGAAGACGAAAGAAGGGTGGTTGCGTCCAGGCCGATTGAGACTTACATCCCCAGACTCAAAGGAACAGCGTGGGAAGGTGTCCCAGTGATAGACATTCTTGACATGGCATCAGGAACATCAGGTCTGGAGGCTGATAATCCCAGAGCCTATACCGACGACAACTCACTTTACAACCGGTACGAAGCCAGTCTGGGTACTCGACCGAGAACGCCAAATACTCTGGATTCCACGTATGACTATGTGGCATTGCTTCCCAAACATCGGCCCAATGGTCAAGCCTACGAATATACCTCGGTAGACACTTTTGTCTGCGCCTGGTTGGTTGAGCGTGTTACAGGCAAGCCTCTCACAGAAGTTATCAGCGAGAAGATTTGGCAAAAGATAGGTGCCGAGAGTGACGCCATGATGATGATGTCGCCCTATGGGGCACTTCACAACAGTTCGATCAACAGCACACTGAGAGATTTGGGGCGTTATGGTCTCCTGTTTACACCGAGTTGGAGGACTGTTTCGAGACAGCAGGTGATCTCTGACGCTTATCTCAGAAAGATTCAAAGAGGGGGAAGACCGAACATCTTTCCCCGAGGAGCTGCGGGGCGAGCATTCAACAATTACTTCCCGGACGAAATCCCACGTCATAACACGTATCAGTGGGATTTTGTGATGGGTGATGGAGATTTCTTCAAAGGAGGGCACTCGGGACAGGGGTTGTACATTTCCCCAGGCCGAAACGTTGTTGTCGCCTTCTTTGGAACGGGTGATGGGAACACTATTGCCGCCAGTGCGGCCCTGGCTAGAGCGGTTGCCAAGTCGTTCCGTCAGGGATGATAATTTGGTACCCCTTCGAGCTTCTGGAGTGGAAGTAGGTCAAAGGTCGGAATTCTAACCCAACCGTTATTCAGAAAGGTAGTCAACCATGGCACGAATCACTTTTCTCCTGATGATCGTCAGCGTTGTTTTGCTGACCAATACACACAACCTTCGGGCTGGCGGGAACAACATAGTCAAACGCGAAAACGGTATCTATTACATCGAAGTGTCCGGCCAACCCTATGAAATGGGCAAGCGACACGGCAACCTCCTCGCACGAGAAATTCGGCATTCCGTTGTGGACTACAAGAGCAACGTGGAAAAACAATTTGGCAAGAAGAACGCGGCCAAGATCTTTGACTGGGTACTCAACAAAGCCAAGTTCAAAAGGGACATCAAGAAACAGTTGCCGGATGTGTGGCAGGAACTGGAAGGTATCGCCGATGGCGCTGGCGTGTCAATGGACGACGTATTGCTCATTAACATGTTTGAGGAAGTCTACGAGGCAGGCCCCATGAAAGTCGGATTGAAGGCTGCCGACAAGCCAGGTCAAGGATGCACAGCATTTACCGCCGCTTCAGCGGGCAAACGTTTCGCCGGGCAGAACATGGACTACTCGGGTAATCTGCAAGGAAAACAATTGGTCATTCGATACAAGCGCCCGAATCGCCAGCTGTTGGTGTATTGTTTTGTCGGACAAGTGGGTGGCATGGGCGCGAATAGCAAAGGTCTTTCGGTCTTCGTTAATACCCTCCCCCAAGGCAAGAAACGCGACGAAGATGGTCTTGGCTCGAATTTCGTGCTCCGTGCCTTGTTGGAACAGGAGTCGGTGGATAAGGCGTTGGCCACCCTCAAGAAACTACCTCGTTTTGGTGGGACCAACTTCACGCTGACTGATCACCGTAAGGGAATGGTCTGTGAAACCGATGCCAACGAAGTGATTCCTCGCCAACAATCGGAGAAGACCGGAGCCGTGGTCGGCACAAATCATTGCCTCCATCTCAAACACAGGCACGACATTCTGGGAGTCTATGAGAAAGGCCAGCCGGTTCCGTATTCGGTGTCACTGACACTGGAAAGGATGGGTTCGGCGAAGCGTCAGCTCAGGGCTGCAAAACAAAATCTCGGTATCGCCAAAATCAAGCACATGTTGACCACCACGCCAATCAACATATATCAACCGAGTTTCATGACTCTGCAATCAGGAATTGCTGTGCACGATAGTAAAACGGTCACGTTCTATGTCTCTGCAGGTTATGATCCCCTACGAAAGTGGAATGTACTTCACTTTGGCAAGTAGGCATTATTTCATTCTTGGGATGCACTCAGATTTCGGTTTGGGAGCACCTATCACTTCACGAGAGTTCCCACTTCGTACGGCGCGTTTTGGTCCGTCCAGACCGCGGAACTTTTCAGCATTTAAGTTCAGCGGTCCCCCCATACCGGAGCGGTTTGCGCGCTTTTGAAATTTTGCCGGCTTTTTCGTTACGACCGGTTCGCCACGAAATACAATCCGACAATGGCAGCTGACAAATTTTGCTAGCGGAGAAGAGTCGATTGACACTTTGTCAAGCGCAATCAAAACCGCTCAAACCAAGGAATAA
>CAYPOV010000158.1:0-10553 GCA_964412385.1 uncultured Geminicoccaceae bacterium | reverse complement strand
GAGTTTTTTTAACCGGCCTGACACTAGCGGGTCTCGGGCTCCTCTATCCAAACTTTCAATTCGTTTGGATCTCGA
The DNA here is from genome assembly GCA_964412385.1 of uncultured Geminicoccaceae bacterium. Taxonomy (GTDB): domain Bacteria; phylum Pseudomonadota; class Alphaproteobacteria; order Geminicoccales; family Geminicoccaceae; genus JBGSYN01. Next base: position 10,478 of record CAYPOV010000158.1, on the reverse strand, counting down.
TGTAACCGGTGTTGGATCGAACGATACTGCTCTGGTCCTATGTCACATCGCTGCTCTGAAACTTCATCATAGAGATACTGTAACAACGGCTCTCGTGTCGTTTTCTCGGGCACGGTCTGTCACCAAACTATCGCAATCGGGTGGTAGAGCTTCCGGCATAATAATTGTCTGATGGAGGGCATGATGAAATTGAGAGAGTTACTTCTTGCGACAGGCGCGTTCTGCGCGATTACCAGTGTCGTGCAAGCGCAAACCACGCTCACGGTTTACACAGCATTCGAGGCGGAAGACCTCCAGCGCTACAAGGACGCCTTCGAGGCCGCCAACCCCGATATCGAGATCGCCTGGGTTCGCGATTCGACCGGAATCGTTACGGCCAAGCTTCTGGCCGAGAAGGATAATCCGCAGGCTGATGTCATCTGGGGCTTGGCGGCGAGCTCGCTGCTCTTGATGGATTCCGAAGGCATGTTGGCGCCCTACACGCCCGCAGGCATGGACGAGCTCGATCCGAAATTCCTCGACAAGAAAGACCCGCCCGCTTGGACCGGTCTCGACGCTTGGATCGCGGCACTTTGCGTCAACACGGTCGAACTCGAAAAGAACGGCATGGCCATGCCCACGAGCTGGGAGGATTTGACACGCTCCGAGTATCAGGGCCAGGTCGCCATGCCCAATCCGGCCTCGTCGGGCACGGGCTTCCTCGATGTTTCCGCTTGGCTTCAGATGTTCGGTGAGGAAAAGGGCTGGGACTATATGGACCGGCTGCATGAGAACATCGCCTACTACACCCACTCCGGCTCCAAGCCTTGTAAGGACGCGGCACGCGGCGAAGTAACGATCGGTGTCTCCTTCGCTTTCCGCGGTGCGAAATCGATTGATGAGGGTGCCCCCATCAACGTCGTGCTGCCGGCTGAGGGCTCCGGATGGGATATGGAAGCCGTCGGCATTGTGGCCGGTACCGACTTTCCTGCTGAGGCCGAAAAGCTAGTCGACTGGGCCGTCTCCCCGGACGCGATGAAGGAATATTATGTCGGCTATGCCGTGATTGCCATCCCCGAACTCGCCCAGCCGGTGCCGAACTATCCGGAAGGCGTTCTCGAGGCGATGATCGACAATGATTTCGAGTGGGCCGCGCAGAATCGCGAGCGCATCTTGAGAGAATGGTCGCAGCGCTACGAGACCAAATCCGAGCCCAAGGGCTAATCCACCCAGAACTCACCAGGTGTCCCGCTTAATGCTGCGGGGCACCTCCTCCGGCGTCGTGAAAAGGCGAGCACGGAATGCCCGAAACCTATTTGCGTATTCAAAACGTCACCAAGAAGTTTGGTGAGTTTACGGCCCTCAAGGACGCGTCTCTCGATATCGATCGAGGTGCCTTTGTTTGCTTCTTGGGTCCATCGGGTTGCGGCAAGACTACGCTCTTGCGGGCGATAGCCGGCCTCGACATCCAGACGGAAGGCCGCATCATCCAAGGCGGCAAGGACATTTCCAGCCTGCCGCCCTCGGGCCGTGATTTCGGTATCGTCTTTCAGTCCTACGCACTCTTTCCGAACCTTACGATCACCGACAATGTCGGTTATGGCCTCGTCGGAAAAGGTATGAACCGCAACGCCATCAAGGAACACGTGGCAGCGCTTCTCGAGCAGGTGGGCCTCCCCGATCAAGGGATCAAATACCCAGCGCAGCTCTCCGGGGGACAACAGCAGCGTGTCGCTCTCGCGCGTGCTATCGCCACATCACCGGGTCTGCTCTTGCTCGACGAGCCGCTTTCGGCCCTCGATGCCAAAGTGCGCGTTCAACTGCGTGGCCAGCTCAAGGATCTCCAGCGTGAGCTTGGCATCACCACGATCATGGTGACCCATGACCAAGAAGAAGCGTTGGGACTCGCCGATCAAGTGGTGGTTATGAGCTAGGGACGGATCGAGCAGATCGGCACGCCAATCGACGTCTATTCCGACCCTGCGAGTATCTTTGTCGCCGACTTTATTGGCGAGATGAATTTCGTCCCAGCACAAGTCACGGCGGCGGGAGAGATCGAAATCGGCCGAGCCCGTTTCAAAGCGGATACGTCCGCTGTCAACAGCGATGGAAGAGCGATCGCTGCCATTCGGCCTGAAGATGTCTTGGTGCAACAAGTCAGTGCCGCCGATCAAAACGCGGTCGAGGTCACGGTCGATCATTGCGAGTTCTGCGGCTCGTTTCTCCGTGCCACGGTATCGGGCGATGTTATCGGCGAACAACCCCTGCGTGCTGATCTCTCGATGAACCTCGTGCGCCGCATGGGAATTAGCAGTGGCATGACGATCCCGGTGGCCCTGCCCTCCGAACGCCTCAGGGTCTATCCTCAACACTAAGCAAAGCGGAGCCCTCGGATGGCCGCAACCGTTGCAGCACCCGCGCCGAATCAGGCTGTTTCAATACATTCGCCAAAGCCCAGGCTCGCCCGCGACGAGTATACCCAAAGAACCCTGATCCTGATCGTGATCGCCTACTTGTTCGTGGGCCTGGTGCTGCCGATCAGCATGGTCTTCATGAAGTCGCTCGAGCAATACGTCTTCACGCCATCGGAAATCGAAATCAGCTTCCAACGCAACGGCGTCTGGGAAGATCCCAAAACGCTCCAGGACTGGATCGATGAGACCGGCCATATCGTCAATGACGGGCTGCGTCCCTCCGAACGCACACGGCTGCAAATTGTCCGCATCATCCCCAAGCCCGACCGGCAGGACGTCGAAGCTTTCCGTATCAAAGACGATTCAAGTGCAGGTCAACAACTGCTCTTGGAAGGCACGTTCAGCGAAGCTGGCCAAACCTTCGAGGTCGATCCCCGAAGTTTGGGTCGGGTTCAAATACGCCCGCAGATTACGTATGGGCTCGGCAATTACGGCTACTATTTCGGCTCACCTGCGCTGACCACATCGATCATCAATTCGATTACGATTGCCCTGATCGTCGTCGCCATCAATGTTCCCCTATCCTTTGCATTCGCCTTCGGCCTCACGCGGACGACCATGCCGTTTAAAGGCTTCTTTCGCCTCGCGGCTACGGTGCCGATTCTCGTCCCTTCGCTGCTGCCTGCGCTTGGTCTTGTTTATCTTTTCGGCAATCAGGGTATATTTACCTGGCTCTTGATGGGCAACTCGGTCTACGGGCCGATCGGCATCGTCTTGGCAAGCCTCTTCTTCACCTTTCCTCATGCCCTGATCATCATGACCGTCGCTCTCGGAAGCTCGGATCAACGGCTTTACGAAGCCTCCGAAGTCTTGGGTGCGTCCAAATGGCGGACTTTCTGGACGGTGACGATACCGGGTGCACGCTACGGCATTATTTCGACCGCCTTCGTCGTGTTCACCTTGGTCATCACCGATTTCGGTGTGCCGAAGGTCATTGGCGGCGAATACAATATGCTGGCACTCGATATCTATAAGCAAGTGATCGGCCAGCAGAACTTTCAAATCGGTGCTGTGGTTTCGATTGTTCTGTTATTGCCGGCCGTCATTGCTTTTGCGGTTGATCGGATCGTCTCGAGACGCCAAGTGGCCTTGATGTCGGCCAAGGCCGTGCCGCTGACACCCAAACCCGATCCGTTACGCGACTGGAGCATAACGATCATCTGCCTGGTCATCACCGTCTATATCGTCGGCATCTTGGTGATGTGTCAGGCAGCGGCCCTCATTCGGTTCTGGCCTTACAATCTCGAACTCGGCTTGCAGCATTATGATTTCAACCGCATGGATGGCGGCGGTTGGGCATCCTATTGGAACTCGCTGACCTTGGCGTTTTTTACCGCAACGATCGGTGTCGCGATCGTCTTTGTTGGCGCCTATCTCGTTGAAAAAACCAGGAATTTCTTTACCGGACGTTCAGTCCTTCAATTCCTCGCAATGATCCCCATGGCCATTCCGGGCATGGTGCTGGGCCTCGCCTATATCTTCTTCTTCAATCAAGCGAGCAACCCGCTGCATTTTCTTTACGGCACTATGGCGATCCTGGTGATCAACACCTCGATTCATCTTTATACGGTCACCCATCTCACAGCGACGACCGCGCTCAAGCAAATGGACCGTGAGTTTGAATCGGTCTCCATGTCGCTCAAGCAGCCGTTTTGGCGCACCTTGTGGCGGGTCAATGTTCCGGTATGCTTGCCGGCGATTAGCGAAATCTGGCTCTATTTCTTCGTCAATTCCATGACGACTGTCTCGGCCGTGGTCTTTCTTTACAGCCCATCCACCCAGCTTGCCTCGATTGCCGTGCTGAATATGGATGATGCAGGCGACATCGCCCCTGCCGCCGCCATGGGCATGATGATCTTCTACACCAATGCTCTGGTGCGCATCGCCCACGGCTTCTTCAGCGGCCGCTTGCTTGCCAATATGCAGGCCTGGCGCAAGCGATAACCCGGGTTAGCTTCAGCCTTCGCCGAAACGTTCCTCGATGTAGGGCCTGAGCGAATCCATAGCCCCGCTGAGCCAGGACCGCAGCAAGGGGATGGAGCGAGCCGCCGCCAGGGGATCGATGCCGAGATCGACCAAGCCTTGGCGCTCGGCGCTCAAGAGAAATGCCAGGCGCTGAGCGGCGACGCGCGGCCAGATCGGCGCCGCGCAATTGGCAAGCGTGAGGGTTTCGATCTCGTCGCCCGCCATGAGCGTGCGTTTTTCGCGCTGATAATTGGCCTCATCGAAATTCTCGAACCGCCCGCCATGCTCATTTTCGATCAGCACCGAGCGGGCACCCGGAAAAGTCTCGCGGATCCGCGCAATCATGGCCAAACCTGTCGCCGTTGCTGCAGCATCAGCCGTCACGGGCACAAAGAATGTCAATGTCTCGCCGCGGCCGAGGTAATAGTCAACTCCGGAAACCTCGGCCCAATCAAAAAACGGTGCTGCGACATTAGCCCCAAAGTCGATCACCAAACCTCCTTTGGCAAGGTCTTGGGCTAACGGGTCCCAATAGTTGAATACGGCTTCACCACCGGCCATCATGACTTCGGTGAAATCTTGCGATATCTTGCGCCATTCCGCAACGTCTTCACGGAAATGCGGCGAGAGCCGGGGCGTAATGTCGTATTCGATGAAGTGTGCAGGAACGCGGTCGAGAACAGCTGTGGTCATGACGATGTTGGCAAGCAAGGTCTTGCCGATGCCGCCTCGATCATTGCAGATGATGATCGAGCCCATTGACGCATCCGGTTTCGACGACGCAGCAGCCAGCCGGCTTGAGGCCTGGCCCTGTCGCGCTTGCGGCTTTTTCTCAAGCACGGGTTCGCTTGGCGACGTGTCAGCTTCAAGCGAGCCCGTGCCGACAAGTTCAGCAAACTCGTCCTGATGGTTCTCGATAAAGGTGACGTGGTTGCGAAGGGCTAACGCCGGCAGCGGCGCACCGGACTCGTTGTGGATGCCACGTTCTGCAAGCAGCTCGGCGATTTCCTTCCAGCGCGTGCCCTCTTCGGCGAGACGGTTGATATCGTCGATGTAGGGTGCGATTTGGCGACGAAGGGTGCTCGGCGTGTCACCGCCGCCGGATTGTGACGCCGGCATGGTGAGTTTCCTCCTGGAAAAGATGCTTTTTCTGGCTTGCTCGAAACACGCCTTAAGCGCTCTCAGCGCGTCATTCCAGGCTTTCTCGACAACAGCGCGACAACTCGGATTTGTCGCAACATATCGCCGCTCAACGTTGCCGAAAGGCCACGCCCGCGAGCGACGCCGCGTTCAGTTTTGAGCGGCGGGCGTGATCCAGCCGATCACGGCATCGCTCGGGTCTTTGACGATAGCGATGCGCCCTGCCATCTCGACATCGAAGGGCTCGCGCATCACCGCTGCCCCGGCTTCCTTGGCCTCGGCGACCCGCTTATCGACATCGTCGACCTCGATATAGGAGAACCAGTGCGGCACCATCTGCTCGAACTCGGGACCCTTCATCTCCATCATGCCGCCTGCGGGCTTGTCGCCTGCCATGAAGACATAATAGGTGAAGCCCTGAGGCATGGGCATCTCTTGAACCGCCCAGCCCATAATCTTGGCATAAAACCCCTTGGCCGCGGCGACGTCGCGGGTCATCAGTTCGTTCCAGTGAAACATGCCATGTGCCATCGAAGCCCTCCCGAATCTTACCCAAACGATTCTTAGATCATTCGGACATCAACCGCAATTGGCATAGGCGTGCGGTCGTACAACGCGCCTTCGAACCTCCACGGCAGCAATGACGTACAGCATACCAGTTTGGAAATCGGAACAGAAAGATGCGGATTGCAGCTGTGGTGATGATGAGTTTGGTGATGGCCAGTTGCTCGGTTGTCGGCAACCGTTCGGGCACGGAGCAAGTCGACTACACAATCGTCGACCAGATCGACGAGGCGATCGAGATACGCGAGTACGGTCCGCGCCTTGTTGCTGAAACAAGTGTTTCGCAAGGCTCGAGCAGTGAGGACAACACCGCCTTCAGGCGGCTCTTCGACTACATCCAGGGCGCCAATCGCGGCCAACAAGAGATTGCTATGACGGCCCCTGTCGAGACGCAGGACGAGCCGCCTTCGCAGAAGATTGCGATGACGACACCTGTCGAGATCGAAGAGGGTGCGGGCGATTACAGAATGGCGTTTTTTCTGCCGAGGTCGATGACAATGGCGACCGCCCCGCAACCCACCGATCCCGAGGTGACGATCCGCGAACTGTCCGAGCGAACAGAAGCGGTCTTGCGCTTTTCCGGCTCGCGGAGTGACGAGGCGGTGGTTCGTGAAACCGCAAGATTGGAGACCGCCATCGCAGCGAGCGAATGGCAAGCAAGCGGCGAGCCACGAAGCTACTTTTATGATCCCCCCTGGACCCTTCCCTGGTTTCGGCGCAACGAAATTGCGGTTCCGGTAATCCGTCTCGCCGATCGTTCGGGCAATTGATTGCTACTGATGCGACGCGCGACGCGGGGCTCGAACGGCTTCGAGAGTTTCTGGCGAAGGCGGGCCGCCGCTATCGGGCGGAGCGCAACGAGGATCGAGGTCCCGGCCGACATGACAATGTCTCAGGGCTCTCACCCTATCTCCGACACGGCCTGATCCACGAAGACGAGGTTGTTGCTGCCGTTCTGGAGCGCCATAGTCTGGCGAATGCCGACAAGTTCGTCCAGGAAGTCTGCTGGCGAAGCTATTTCAAGGGCTGGCTCGAGGCGCGGCCGACTGTGTGGAAGCGTTATGTTGATGACGTCACCGAGCAGTACGAGCGGCTTGAATACGACACCGAACTCGCTCAGGCAGTTGCGGCCGCCACCGAGGGTCGAACTGGCATCGCATGCTTCGATCATTGGGTGCGGGAACTGACGACCACTCACTATCTCCACAATCACGCGCGCATGTGGTTCGCCAGCATCTGGGTCTTCACACTCAAACTTCCATGGGTGCTCGGCGCGGATTTTTTCCTTCGTCATTTGTTGGATGGTGACGCCGCCTCGAACACGCTCTCCTGGCGCTGGGTGGCAGGCCTTCACACCAAGGGAAAGACCTATCTCGCCACCTCGTCCAATATCGCACGCTATACAGGTGGGCGTTTTTCCAGCACGGAGGGGCTGGCACGCGAGGCATGGGCGCTCGAGGAGAATCCCCTGCCCTCGCCGAGACCACTTGCCCAACTCCCTCGCCCATCTGAGCGCAAACCAACGGGCTGGCTGATTACCGACGAGGATTGCAGCAGCCATCCGGTTCTTGATGTCGAGCCCGCCGCCATTGCGGGCCTTGCCGTGCCGGAGCGCCGTTCGCCCGGTCTTGTCGCCGAGCCGGTCTGTCGGTTCTCACGTGACGCTTTGAGTGATGCGCTTGTGCGCGCAGGAGACCAATTTGGCTTGGCCTCGGAGGTCGTCGACCTGAACGATCTCGAAAATTGGGTCGAACGCAACAGCCTTGAGCAAGTCGTCTGCAGCTACGTTCCGGTCGGTCCTCTGCGTGATGCTCTAAAAGCCGTTCCTATAGAGCTAGTCGAAATGCGCCGCGCCTGGGACGAAGCCTTCTGGCCCCATGCGACGGCAGGGTTCTTCAAGGTCAAAAAGCAAATCCCCAGCACCCTACGAATGCTCGGTCACGCTGTCTGAGCGGCGCTCGAGCCAGGCTTTGCGCTCGAGCCTCATGTCGATGTGCGTGGCGTGCGTCCGTCGCGCTTTGGAAAATCGGGGGGCTCTTCCTATTTCGACAAAACCGAGCTTGGCGAGAACATGTCTTGACGGTTCGTTATCCTCGAACGCACCGCTCGCAATGAAAGGAGCGTCGGTCGACGCAAAATAGTCGTCGAGGGCAGCAGTCGCTGCCTCTGTCGCATAACCGCGCCCCCAATAGGCGCGCCCATAGTGATAGCCAAGATGATGCTCGGCGCCGCAGCAACCGATGAGGGTGTCGTCCAAAAACACGCCGAAATCGCGCGGCCGCTGCCGCTTGACCGCCCGGATATAGGCCTTCGCATCGTCGAGTGTGTAGGGGTAGGGAAGCTGCGTGAGCATGCGCACGACATCCCAGTCATTGGCATTCGACACCAGTGACGATGCGTCTTTCGGTTGCAGCCGCCGCAACACCAGCCGCTCGGTCCGAAGCTCAATTTCGCGTCGCTTGAAAAACATCGCCTCTCGTTCCCAGGACATGGTAGCTGAAATATGACTGCTGAACGTGTCGGAGGAAGAGATATGATGACAGGTGGGTGTTTGTGCGGTGCCGTACGTTACAGAATTGCCGGTGAGCAGATCATGGGCTTTCACTGCCATTGCCGAAACTGCCAGAAAAGCACCGGCGCCGGCCATCTTTCGATCATGGCCGTGCCCGCTTCGAGCTTCAGCGTGACGGGCGAGGTTAAGCAGTTCACCGCCGATGGCGAACCGGGCTTTCGTGCACCACGCCATTTCTGCCCAACATGCGGCAGCCATCTCTATGGCACGCCTGAGACCTTGCCTGATATGGTCACGGTGTATGTCGGCACCCTCGATGATCCGAGCGTGTTCAAACCGGAGACGGTGATTTTCGCGCGCAGCCGATATCACTGGGACGTATCAGAAGACGGTCTTCCAGCCTTCGAAACTCTCCCGCCCATGGCTGCGGAAAGCTCCAGCCACTGACAGCATCGAGTCCGGAATCTTGAACCTCGATGTTTTCAGGTTCTCGGAACGGCTCATGTCAATGGATGATGAGACATGGGCTCGGCATAGCAATCCCTGGAGTTGCTGGACGCGGTTTACCTGCCTGCCGCTCTTGGTCTTGGCGATTTGGAGCCGGGTTTGGCTTGGTTGGTGGTCGCTCGAGCTGATTGGCGTGGCTCTTTTCTGGATCTCGTGGAACCCGCGGGCTTTCCCGCCGCCGCGAACCACCGAAAACTGGGCTTCTAAGGGAACCTTCGGCGAGCGCATTTTCCTGGCACGCAGAGCGAAGCCGATCCCGCGTCACCACCAACGCGCGGCGTTGATCCTCTCAATGATGTCCGGGGTTGGTGCGGTGATCCTGGTCTATGGCCTCATGGTCCTCGACGCTTGGGCCACGATCGCAGGCCTGATTGCCACCGTCCTTCCCAAGGTGTGGTTCGTCGATCGCATGGTCTGGCTTTATGAGGATGTGCGCCGGGGCTCGTCACCATGATGCGAATTGAGTGATCGCGCTTCGATCCAGTCGATCCCAACTCGCAATCGGCCCAAAGGATCGTAGAGCGGGACGATGCCGCTTCTCATAACCCTTGCCGTTCCCGCGTCGATCGGCGGAGTGCACCATGATGCGTTAGTCAGGCCGAATTCGATCTCGCTGCCGTTATCGTAGAAGGTCCGCAGCGATTGGACGAGACCATAGTCCTCTCGGCCAATAGAGACGACATTACCAAAGTATTGCATCCAGCCCGTCTCGCCAAGGAGCTCGTCTGGACTGTCGGCGATGACAATCAAATCGATATCGGAGCCGGTTCGAGGCGTGCCGCGAGCGTGGGTGCCGCAGAGAGCCACCGCTAGAATTCGGTCGTCTTCCCCCGCCCAGCGCACGAGCTTGCGGCAAAGCTCCTCAATGTGCTGGTCAAGTGGTGGCAAGAAGAAAGCTAGAGCGGCGGGAGTGTGCGCAAATAGGCGATGAGGGCTGTCATGTCCTCATCTGACATGTTGGCGTAATAGCCATAGCCCATCGGCGGCATAAGTTTCTGGCCGTCGGGGCGGACCCCTTGGCGGATTGCCGCTTCGATCTCCTCATCCGACCAGTCGCCAAGTGCGGCCGAGGTGATATTGGGTGCCTTCGACTCACCCCAGGACCCGGAGAACACCATGCCTCCACCGCCTTTGTGATCCTCGATATCAGGACCACCGAAGGGCCCGGGTGTCGAGTGACATTCGATACAGTGGGCGAGCGGACCCGCTATGTACTCGCCGTAAGCGACCATATCCTCCTTGGAAGGTGCGGTCACACTCTCGACAGGTGGCCCATAACGGGGCGGCATGGGCATGCGGTATTCGGATGACGGAAGGTCGTTCTCAACCGGCGGCAC
>CAYPOV010000157.1:0-10576 GCA_964412385.1 uncultured Geminicoccaceae bacterium | reverse complement strand
CTGGCTCATATTCTCGAAGTAGTCTTTTTCGAGGCCGAGTTCGGAATTGAGGTGGAGATCGAACGTGACGTCGCCGTCATAGCACGCCGTCACCAGCTCCTCGAAGGTGCGCATGGTCTTGGTGTAGGCGTGGCTTTCGTCGAACTGGCTGGCTCCGACGAGCTCGACGGCCTGGGCTTGTGCGGCGCCGAGGGCCAAGGTACCCGTCAGTGCGGTCGCGGCCAAAAGTTTCGTTACGGTCATTTATGCCTCCATGTGGTCATGGTTCATGTCGTCAGGCGTCAATGCGGAAATGGCATGGCTCTGTCAAGAAATTGCCATGGGCGCAGCGGCACGGGGATAGGGACTGTCAGGCGCAACCTCGCTGGACGCATCGCCGAGCTTGTGGCACCAGGAGTACAACTCGAGCGAGGGGGACACAGCTTCATGCACCGTTGTTTGATTTGGGCTTTCTTGGTCTCGGTTTTGGCGGGCTTCGCGGCCGAGGCCGATGACGAGAACGAGGTCCCTGTCACCAACCGCCTCGATGAAAAAGCCTGCCAGCGCTGGCCCGATGCGGCACCCGTCAACGAGAACGGCTATGCAGTGATTGTCGGCAACAAGAACTATCTGCGCGGCATTGCCGATGTCAGCTATGCGCACAATAATGCGACCGCGATCTGCGAATTCGTCGTCAACAAGCTTGGCTATCCGCTTGAGCAGGTGTTTGTCCTCTTCGATGTCACGAGTGTCGAACTCGAGGAATGGTTCGGCTCGAGCGGGGAGGCGACAAGCCCTCTCAACCGTCTGACCGATGTGGCTCGGCCCGATCGCGAGTTCTTCGTCTATTATGCGGGTCACGGCCAAGCGGTTGACGGCGCTGCCAATCTTCTGGGAAGCAATGCCTCACCCAAGGACATGGCTGTCGGCCTGTTTCCGGTCGATCGTATCAGCCAATCGCTCGAAGCCCTTGATGCCAGGCGCAATTTCTTGATGGTCGATGCCTGTTTCGCCTGCACCATCGGCGCCGAGGACGATGTCGAGCCCGTACTTTCGCCAACCGACAAGGGCGGTGCCATCGCCGAGCCCACGGGCAATCTCTTGATACTGAGCGCCGCCAATCCAGGCGAGCCCGCCAACTGGGACCCTGAGCGCAAACAAACGGTTCTCACCAACCAGTTTATGGATGCGGCCTCGGGCCGTGCCGACCGCAACGGCACGGAAGACGGTGTGGTCACCATGATTGAGCTGATCGAGGATCTCGGCCGGACTGTGCCCAACCGCTCGCTTCGCGTGACCCAAGGCGACACAAATCGTCTGCAAAACCCGCTCATGCTGGGCCCGCGCGATCTTTGGTCCTTTCCTACAGGCGATACGCTGCCGCCGCCGACGCCCGTCGCCAAGGACCAGCAGCCCGCACAATGAAGGCCGATGCGGCGCGTGACCATCGCTTTGCGCGTCTGATCGATCGCACCACGATTGCGTTCCAGCGCCCCATTGCGGCCGAGCCGGAGAGGGTCTGGGAGGCGGTGAGCACGGCTGAGGGGATTTCGAGCTGGTTCACACCGACAACATTAGACGCCTGCCTGGGCGGACGATTTTCCTTTGAAGGCGCTTGGGATGGTGTCGTGTCGATTTATGACCCGCCGTCGGCGATCGAATTCTTGGCGGATGCGGGTGGTCGCACTCGCTTCGAGATCGTTCCAGCAGACAGTGGGATTTTGTTGACGCTTGTCGATGTCATGGCACCCGGTCTTGAGGTTCCAGCGCATGTTTTCGAGAATGAAGGTGCGGCCAGCGCCCACCAACCCGGCGGGCCTGGGACCCATTGGGCCGGGCTAATCGCCGGGTGGCACCAACATCTTGATGCGATGGAGCAGGGCCTGACGGCCAAGAGCGATAGCATTTCTTTCGAGGATCTCATCGCGCACTACGTCGCAATGACAAGTCAAACCTAGTCCAAATTTTGATCGCCCTCACAAGGGACAAGTTGATGTTACGGGCAGGCGAGGTCGAGGATAGGCATATTGAAGCGGACATCTTCCGCCGTCCCAAAGCTATCCACGTTCATCCGAGTAGAAAACTTCGTCTACTCTAGAATCTGCAAGACCACAGCAGATAAGTGCGGCCACGGGCGGGGAGATAGAACATTCGCTGGAGTTATCGAGCCGAAGCGATAGAACGCGCTCATCTGACTATCCAACCTGCTCCCTCAGTGCTCAATTCCTCTGATTAATTTGGCGAAGTGAATCTGCAGATCAGATGCAAATCAAGCCGGCAGTTCTTTAACATCATCCATCCTTTGTTAACACGTTTAGTGCACCTATCCTAATTTCAAACGCCAGAGCCGCCGAGCCATAATCCCCTGTCCCCGAATCGCTGGTCTCACGACAAATTAAAACAGATTATCGTCACTGACCTCGCCTTGGACCGCTTGGGGCCGGAGCGAATTCCCCCCGAACTCTATGGCTCGATTAGGACCAACGCGGCATCGAATCTGGGTCGATGCCAAGGTGGGCTTTTGCGAACAACTCATGCGCGAGCCAGTTGTTCGCAGGGTGTACTGGCCCGAGGCGACCGTCACGGAAGATCCGCTCCATGCCAGATTTTCGGAAGATACCGAACCCTCCCGCCACTTCGAGGGCCTGATCAACAACACGAAGCGAAGCGTTGGTGGCGTGGTATTTGGCACCAACTAGCCTTAGCCCCCACGCAGCGCCATGGTCGACCCCGTTCGTCCAATCATCCGCCACCTTATCCAAAATCGGCCCGATGCTCTCCAACTCCAGTGCCATCTTGGCAACCGAATGCTGAACCTCGGCGTGATGCGCCATCGTGTTCTGCATGGTCAGCGTACGCTTGTCCTTGATCATCGAGATTGCCAGCTCGAACGCATGTTGGGCGTTGCCATAATAAATGTTGCCGAAAGTTGGCTGTGCCCAGGCGAAAATAGCCAACACGAAAAAGTCAACGCCGCCCCAGCCCGCTGGAACGACGCGGCCGATGTACTGATCAGCGATAAATACATCCTCGAGCAAGGTATCGTCGCTGCCCGTCGCCCGCATGCCGAGCGTATCCCATGTTTCGACAATTGAGGCACCATTGGCTCCGCGGGGCATGAACGCATGAACGATTTTCTTGTTGTCGGGGTCGGAGTCGTCCATCGCGTGCAAACCCAAATAATCCCAAACCGGGGTCAAGCTGCCGAAGGACTTGCGACCATTGATCTGGTACCCGCCGTCGACTTTCGTCGCTTTGGTAGTTGAGTACAGCAAGGGCCAGTCGTTTCCGCCCTCGGCATGCCCCGCAGCGAAAATCTTGTCTTTGCCCGCTTCTTCGAGCAACCACGCGAGCGAGTCGTCGCCTTGTCGCAGCAAATCGCTTGCGACACCGCACCAATAGAGGTGCATATTGATCGCCAGGGCGGTTGCCGGTGCATGCATTGCCAACCGCCGCTGTTCCAGGCAAACTTCGGATAAGTTTTTCCCGTACCCACCAAATTCGGTCGGCACGTTCAATCTTGTGTAGCCTGCTGCCTTGAGGTCCTCGAAGTCTTCCGTAAAGAACCGGTTTTCCGCATCGTATACCGGGGCGCGTTCGGCACATTTTTTCAATAGTTCGTCGGATACGAGAAAAGTCATATCATTTCTCCCGTCTTGGTTGTTGGTTCTTAACCGACGTCGCCATTCACCATTTGGAACCACGATTGTCAGAATGCGCTTTTTGTTGGCCGAAGGCAAGCGATACGAGTGCTCTGGTGCCGCTCTTGACCTAAAACCACGTCAAATCGGAGCGTTCGACGCAGGCGACTCTAGACTCAAGGCGAGTTCGTTCAATCCTCGATGCACTTCGCCCGTCGGTTTGAAGCTCATTGCGTGCTCATCCCTCATGTGAAAGTGGCGGTAGCTGTGGCCGGAGCCGACCGATCATGGCGCCGATCGTCACCAGTTCTTACCTAGCGTCGACAGCGACCAGCACTCGACCGTACTAGGTATATATCCGTACGGAATGGCAAATTATCTCGGTGACTCGATCGCCTTGTCCAACGAAAGGTAGGTATCAGGGGCAGGCGAGCTTAAGGATGACATCGTCGAGCAGGTTGCGATTGTCGTCGACGAGCTGCCGTGCATGGGCGAGTAGAATTTCCATGTTCTCAGGCGATCCATCGAAAGCTACGCCCGAATCCTCGATCGTGGCATTCAACCTATAGTGATGGAAATCCTGTTGTCGATCCGCCAGATACGGAGATCGGCTCAAGATTTCAGCGAGGCTTGCTTCACCATAGGCGCCCAAGACATGCTGTGCGGGTATCCAGCCCCAAAATCCCACGCTCGAATCGGTATCGACAATCGGTTCACTATGAATGCCTGTGCCGAGCGAAAGAAGAACCACATCATGTGTCGCAATGAGGTCGCCGACCGCGCTGAGAGCGATCGTTTCGGGACTGTTCTCGAATAGCCCCGCATCGATGCCGAGGATTTCAGTCTTGCCGTCCAGACTTTTCATCGGATGGGCATCGAAGATCGTCGGAGCGGCCGTGGCAGCCCGTACCACCTCCCAGAGATAATAATCTTCGCTTTCGGACTGCTGCGCAACATGCGAATCAAAGAGAATGGTGCGATTGGACAAGAGATCGAATGTCGGGATCACCAGGCGAACATGGCTTGCGGAAAGCGGTTGTTCGCCGAATCTGTCCCTCAAAATCCTCTGAAGCGGTTGGTGATCGAACTTGGCGCCGAAAACACCCCATATCGTGGTGACATTGCGCCAAAATTTGTCGTCGAAGATGTCTGCGGATTGCGTGTAAAAATGGTCGACCAATTTCAGCGCTTGACTGCCTGATGGGTCGTCCTTGAGGGGACCGCTCAAGGAGGCGGCGATCAAGCCTCCGGTGGACGTCCCCGCCATGGTCTCGAACAGTTGGTTCGCGCGCTGCCCTGACCGAGCTTCGAGATAGGCCAAAATGTAGGCCGGTATGATGCCCCGGACTCCACCGCCATCGACGGAGAGCACACCCATCGCGGATTGTCGATCGGCACCTTCAGGGCAGGACATCTCGAAATCGATCGGCTTCACCACCTCCATTTCGGCGGTGATCGTATCCGTTTGAGCTTTCGCCTCGGACGTTACGGCGTTTGCGCCCCAAAGCACGAGAATAGCGATGCACGTTTTCGCGACAGCGAAAACTGACCAAGCTAATTGACGTTTGATGGCACAGGTCCTCAGCTTTTTCGAAAAGCAATTGCTGATCTCAATCGATCGGCGCCTTGAATACGCTCTCTTGGTTGCGCGTCAATATCGACGTATCGGGAAACTTCCAATCGAGATGATCTCCGTGTGCTGTTATGTTTCTCTCTGGCCAACTGGTGATATGGACGCACTCAGAGTGTGGACTCAATCAGGTTCAAAAAAGCGACGATGCCTGCGAGGATGATGGTATCTTTGGAGGTCTGGGCAAGTTTGAATCCATCGAGCCAATTAGTACTTCCCTTGCATAATAGTACTCTCATCAATGGGATGCCACGCTGATGTATTATTCAAGAAAACTTGCTCTGGTCTTGGTGCTTGTTCTTTCAACAATTGCCTTTGTCTTTGTCCTATGGCAAGTGATAACAGAGCGGTCGATCCTTGTGCTCGACGATATTGTGCAAGCAGGACTAACGAAATGGCGAACACCGGACGTTTTGGCAATTTTCTCGTGGATCACACTATTGGGTAGTACCGTCGTGGTCTTTGGCTTCGCGTTGATCGTGATGGTTGTATCGGCAGTAAAAAGCCGCTGGTTGCCAACGCTTGGTCTAGTCGTTTCGCTGACCGGAGCGCTGATCTCGATGCTGGTCCTCAAGGATATTGTCGGACGAACGCGCCCTGAACTACTCGAAGGCACGGTAGTGACGTCCTCGTCATTCCCGAGCGGCAACGTGGTCTTGGCAACCTCTCTTTGGGCAAGCGTCTTGCTGGTATTTTTTCCATTGATTGAATCTAAGATTTGGCGCGCCATACTAATTACTATCGGCATAGTCACGCCGATACTTGTGGCTTTTAGTCGGCTTATACTATCTGTGCACTATTTGAGCGACGTTGTAGCCGCATTGTGTCTTGGAATAGCGTGGGCACTTGCAGGACATTTGCTCACGCGACCTCGATAAGAAAGGTTATGATCGCCCATCAAAAAACGTTTGAATCAGTCCGATGTATATTTCACCGATCACTGCGAATAACATAAATACTTGCAAAACAAGGGCCGCTTTGGCGGCCCGTGCGTTGCAAAGCACTCAGCTTTCGCGGAGGTAGGTGTTGAACCAGGCGATGGTGCGTTCCCAGGCGAGTTCGGCAGCGGCTTCGTCGTAGCGTGGGGTGGAATCGTTGTGGAAGCCGTGATTGGTGCCGGGATAGATATAGGCCTCGAAGACTTTGTCATGTTCGAGGAGCGCTTTTTCGTAATCCGGCCAGCCGGCATTGATACGCTCATCGTTTTCGGCATACTGCAAGAGCAGCGGTGCCTGGATCTTGGGAACATCTTCCACGGAAGCCTGTCGGCCATAAAAGGGTACGGAAGCGCCGAGCTCGGGATAGGCAACGGCCAAGGCGTTGCAGACACCGCCACCATAGCAAAAGCCTACGGCACCGACCTTGCCGGTCGAGTTGTCGGCATTGAGCAAGTATTCGGCACCTGCAAAGAAATCATTCATAAGTTTTTCAGGATCCACGGTGCGCTGCAGCTCCCGTCCTTCTTCGTCATTGCCGGGATAGCCGCCGACCGAGGTGAGCCCATCGGGAGCAAGGCCTAAAAAGCCGGCTTTGGCGACGCGGCGCGCGACATCTTTGATATAGGGGTTGAGGCCACGATTTTCGTGCACCACCAGGACGGCAGGCCAGGGGCCTTCGCTCGTTGTCGGTTACACCATATAGGCCCGAACCTCGCCATTGCCGTTGGGCGAATCATAGGTGATGTATTGCGGGCGGATGTCGGGATCGTTGAACGACACTTGCTCGGCCATCGCATAGTTGGGCTTGAGTAGGTCGAGCAATGCTGCTGCCGTCAGGCCACCGACGGCAAACTTGCCGGCCCCATCCAAAAACTCGCGTTTGCTGATCTTGCCGTGAACGTAGAAGTCGTAGAGGTCGAGCAGTTCTTGGTCGAAATCTTTGGCCGTCATCCGTCTCATGCGGCGCCCTCCGGTTTGGTTGTTCCCTCGGTGAGGTAGATAACGTCACCGTGATCACCAGCTTTTGACTCCCCGGGACGACGTTTGTTCATTCAAATAGCCGTGATCGGTCAGATGACTTCTTGGGTTTTATCGCGCTCTTCGCCGTAGCGGCGAAGTGCGGGGCTGCGCAGACCTTCGTAGAGCTTGTCGATGCCCTGATTGACGAGATTGTTCTGCTGTTCGAAGAGCGAATTGCCGGCAAGGTCGCTGTCGACCAGGAATGGGCCGAAATTCTCGACCTCTAAGACCCACATGGCCTGAGCGATGCCCAGTTCATCGAGCCAAAAGACATTGCGGATACGTTTGATGCCGCGGCCCAACAGAGCACCTGTCCCATAGCCCACGGTGGTCAGATAAATCGCCTGGTTGGGGACAAAGTAGGTCCGGTAGTCCTCGGGGCTCATGCCGCCTTTGCCGATGATGATTTTGGTCTGGGCAATCTCAAACCAGCGGGTCAGCCACTTGGAAAAGCGAAAGCTCGCCGTGGCAGTGACGGCGCCGATGGTGTGGCTGCCGTCGGGATTGACCCGGGCAGCGGGCGAGCAATGAAAATTGACGTTGGAGATCGAGGCGAGATCGGCGGGGGGCGTCTGGCCTTCGTCGATGATGCGGCGATAGAGCCCTTCGCGGCCGGTATAGATGACGCCGTCGAGGGTCACCGCCATGCCGCATTCCAGCTTTTGCAGATCTTCCGTGGTGGCCGGAAGCTTGATGTGGGCGGTCTTCATTCGGCGGCCTCCAGCATTGAGGTCCATTCGACCGTATCGCGGCGATGATAGGGCGTGAACCAGTTGGGGTCGGTACGGTAGTCGATATGGCCATCGGGAAAGACACGGGCGACGGCACGGCGTGAACTGAGGCAGAAGCTGTGGACGCTCATCGGCATGCCGCCCGTGTGGGTGTAGGCGATTTCGACATGGCAATCGACCACCATGCTCTTGCCAACAAAGCCCATGGGACCCATGCCGATGGTGTTGCCGAGTTCCTTGAGCGTGTCTTCAAGCTCGGCGACGACGGGATCGGGATGGCGGTCGCCCACGGTGCGCAGGCATGCCGCTTGCTTGCCGATGGTCATGGCGGTGTCCTTGGAGCCGCCGAGACCGACGCCAACAATGGCGGGCTGGCAGGCGAGGCCGCGGCGGCCGAACTGGACCATGACGTCCAGGAAAAAGCGCTTGATGCCGTCGATGCCGTCGCCCGGGAACAGCATGCGATAGTCGGTGCCAAAGAGCCCGCCTTTGTGGACGGTGGTGATATCGATCCAGTCGGCATCGGGCTCGAAGCTGTATTCGATCTCGGGTGCCAGCACGCCGACATTATTGTTGTTGTCGCGGCGGGTCAGCGGATGCACGCGGTTGGGACGGAGCGGCACGTCATGAGTGGCTTGGGCCGTGGCGCGGCGCAAGGCGGCTTCGAGTGCCACCGGGCCGCCTTCCGGGCGGGCATCATTGCCGATCTTGATGAAGTAACGCGGCAGGCCGGTATCGGCGCACATGGCGCGGCGGTCACTTTCCGCAGCCTCCCAATTCTCGACCATGGCTTCGAGCACGAAACGCGAGAGCTCTTCGGTCTCTTTGGCCGCCATCGCCTTGATGCCCGAGCGATAATCGTCGGGAATGACGATCGCGGCACGCGCCATCACTTCATTGGCGGCGTTTTCGAGAGCGGTGATGGGGATCTCGGACATCGCGGCTCCTATTCGGCGGCTTGCGCCGGGTACGGTAAGGTAAGGGTGTAGCCAGGACGCCCGTGGGTGAAATAGACCGGCAGATTGCATGCCGCATGGTTTGAACTTTCGAGACGAACTTCCGTGTAGGTCGAGTGCGTGAGATCGCCGGTCTCGGGAAAGTCTTCGCGGAAATGGGCACCGCGGCTGTCGGTACGGGTGATCGCAGCCTCGGTGATGGCGCGGCTCGCGAGGATCAGACTTTCGAGATTGAGCCAGTCCTGCCAGGTGATGTTGAAGGCACGATCGGTATCGGGAAGACCGGTTGTGCCGAGCTCATTACCCAAGGCTTCGAGTTGGTCACGCGCGGCCACGAGCGTGGCGTGATCCCGCAAGATCCCGACTTTGTCCCACATCAGGTCACCAAGCCGTTCGCGCAGCGCTGCGATATCGCCGGGTGTTTGATCGAAGGGGGCAAGAGTTTTTTCCATTGCCTCGCCGATGACGGTCCAATCGGGTGACGTCCAGTGCAGCTCTTCTCGGATGGCGCGCGCCATGGTCTCGCCGGCGATGCCGCCATAAACGGTAGAATTCGCAACACCATTGCCGCCGAGCCGGTTGGCGCCATGAACCCCGCCGGTATCTTCGCCTGCAGCATAGAGGCCCGGCCAGGCTGTGCTGGCGTCGGGCTCGAAAGTGACGCCGCCCATCATGTAATGGGCGGTCGGCACGACTTCGACCAGTCCGCCCGCGAGATCGAAGCCGCAATCGGCGCAGCGTTCCACCATACCTTTGAACTGACGGCGGACCTTGTCGGCGCCCAGATGGCTCATGGCGATATGGAGCCCGCCATACTCGGTGGTACGGCCGGCTTGCATCTCTTGATACATGGCGCGGCTCACGACATCGCGGGTGGCGCGTTCCGCTTTGGTGTCATAGCGCTCCATGAAGCGTTCGCCCGCGCCATTGAGGAGATGGCCACCGGCACCTCTAAGCCCTTCTTCGAGCACGGTGCCGGTCATGCGGGTATGCGATCCCGCCAGCAGTCCCGTAGGGTGGAACTGCACCATTTCCATGTCACGCAGGCCGAGGCCCAGGCGCAGCGCCATGGCGTAGCCGTCCGAGGATTTATCGCCTGAGGGCGTGTGGTAGCGATACATCGTCGGGCCGCCGCCCGTGGCGAGCAGGATCGCCTTGGCTTGGATCAGGCGGAAGCTGCCGGTGCGAATGTCGAGGAGCAGGGCGCCGGCGATGCGATCGCCCTCGGTCGAGGGGATGAGGGCAAGCGCTCGGTGTTCCTCGAGACGCCGGATCGGCCGCGCCCAGACCTGCTCGGCGAGCCGGTTCATGATTTCGATGCCGGTGAGATCCCCTTTGTGGACGGTGCGGTCGAAGGTTTGGCCGGCAAAGGCTTTTTGGTGGATGCTGCCATCGGCATTGCGGTCAAAAAAGCAGCCCCAGCGGTTTTCCAGCTCGACGAGGCGAGGCACGGCATTCTCGACCAGGCGCCAGGCGAGGGTCTGGTTGTTGATCCATTTGCCGCCTTCGATCGTGTCCATAAAATGGCGCTCGCGCGAATCGCCGACGGCGAGTGCCGCGTTGTAGCCGCCCTGGACCATGCGAGTGCAGCCGCTTTTGCCCAAAAGGCCTTTGACGGCGATGGTGACGTCAAGCTCGGGAGCGGCATCCGTCGCATGGAGGGCTGCCATGAGCCCGGCAC
>CAYPOV010000156.1:0-10725 GCA_964412385.1 uncultured Geminicoccaceae bacterium | reverse complement strand
AGCCCAAATTGCAGGGGGTGCGGGGGCCAAAAGCCCCTGGAAAAGTTCTTAGCGCGAACGCGCTCTAGGCGACGAGCTTTGCTGCGTCTCGATAATTGGCGCGGTCGGCGATTGCGGTGAAGCCGTTGGCCTCGAGATCGCGAAGGCCGAGGGCGACGATGTCTTTGCGTCCCAGGCGCTTGGCGGAGTCGATCAGGAGCATGTGGATGACATCGCGCTGGGCATGGCTGCCACCCATTTGCCACAAGAGGCGGCGGGCCGGAAGCAAGGCTTCGATTGCTCGAGCATAGTCACCTTTGCGGTGGGCGATGGCGGCTTCCGCTGCAGGAATGGCGGCGGTCCGATAACGCGGTCCGAACGTGCCTTCGTCGTGCTCGGCGAAGTCCCGCATTTGTTGCACGAGTTCGTCCGCCTTGGCGAGTTGACCGCAGGCTGCGAGGATGGCTGCAAAGTGGGGGCTTGTGAACGGGCTCGAATGGTCGCCGATGCGGTCAAGTGTCAGCTCGCAGAGTTCATTCCAGCGAGCGCCGACATCGACACCCTGGTGTTCGAGCCGAAGCAGCATCGAAGCGCCGTTCTGCATGTCGATATAGAGATCGGGCATCGACTGGACGATGGCGAGATCGCGATTGCGGATCCAATCGTCGTAAATGCTGAGGACGGCATCGGTTTCGCTGCGTTCGAGATGGAACAGGCAGCGGTGCCACCAGAGATGGAGCTTAATCTGATTGGCGTCGGCCCAATTGCCTTTGAGGCCATCGAGCCAGGCAATGCCTTCCTCGTTGCGGTTTTGCATGAAGAGGACGTGGGCGACGGCGTGTGTCCCCCAGCAATCGGCAGGCTCCAGATCGACGGCCTGACGTGCAATGCGCTCTGCTTCGCCGTAGCTTCCGGTTTCCTCGAGGTCGAAGGCGCGGCAGGAAAGATGGATGTTGTAGCCGGGGATGGTTTCGTCCCAAGCTTCAGCGATGCGGGAGGAAATGTCCTCGGACCAATGCATCTCGCCAAGCCAGAAGAGCTCGAGTTGTGCGAAACGTTGAGCGAAGATGTCACGCGGGTGGTGGCGGAGGATGGTTTCGTAACATGCGACCGAGCCCGTAATGTCACCTTGATGAGCCCGATCGAGAGCGTCGATATAGAGCCTTTCGCGTGCCGAGATGCCCTTGGCGTATTGCCGTGCGGCAGTCAGGCATTGCTCCACATTGCTGCGGAAATGCATGTTGCGGGCGGCATGGGTGATGAGCCCGAGTGCGGTGTGGGCGAAGGCGAATTCGCGATCGGCGTCGATGGCGGCTTTGAGACGCGGGACGACATCGGTCGTCCACATCAAATAGTTGTGGAGGGCGCGCGAGAGTTCGTCAGCTGCGGTTTCGCTTGATGTCGTCAGCGTGTAGCCCTGGTTGTCGCGGTATATGGCAGCCTCCCGTTACCTGTTGCCCGCTGCCCCTATCTCACATCGAAAATGAGTTTCCACAGCCGCAAGAGGATTGCGCGTTGGGATTGTGGACCCGGAAGTAGGCCCCTGTTAGGTCCTCGACGTAATCGAGTTCACAACCAACAAGATAGAGCAGCGACATCTCATCGACGACGACGGTGGCACCACCCTTATTGATTTGGATGTCGCCCTGCTCGTCTTTGTCGTCGAGCGCGAAGCCGTACTGAAAACCGGAACAGCCGCCGCCGGAGACGCTTAGACGCAACTTGAGGGCATGGTTGCTTTCATTGGCGACAATCGCCGCGATGCGCTTGGCGGCACTGTCGCTAACGGTGATCGGATCGCTAGTATTTAGAATATTGCTCATGATTATTCGCGTCGCATGATTGCTTGCTCGAATAGCTCCTGGCAACATGTAAGAGATGCCTATGGCAAGTCAAACTGCCGCGATGCCGGAACCTCATTCGGATCGTCTGCCGGGAAGACGCTCCTGAACCTCGCAGCCTATGCATGTCATCCTGGTCAATCGGTCGGCCGTGCCATTGATGAACCGGAGAGTTCGATGCGCACAGCCCACCAGCGTGACCGGGATCGCATCGTTCATTCGACCGGGTTTCGTCGCCTGGAGGGCAAGACCCAAGTCTTGCTGGCCGTTGAGGGCGACCAGCACCGCACGAGGTTGACCCACAGCTTGGAGGTGGCACAGATCGCTCGAAGTGTTTCGAGATCCCTGCATCTCAATGAGGACCTCGCGGAGGCCGTGGCATTGGCCCATGATTTGGGGCATCCGCCTTTCGGCCACGCAGGTGAGGCGGCGCTCGACGATGCCTTATCCGAGCATGGCGGCTTCGATCACAACATCCAAACGTTTCGGGTGCTTACCGAGGTTGAAAAACGCTACGCCTCGTTCGACGGACTGAACCTCACGGCCGAAACGCTCGAAGGTGTCATCAAGCATAACGGCCCATTCGCCCAACCCCCGGTGTGGCTTGTTGATCATCCGCAACTGGGCCACTTCCATCTCGAGCAGCAGGCGCCGCTCGAAGCACAAATCGCAGCGATTGCCGACGATATCGCCTATTGCAATCACGATCTCGACGATGGATTGCGGGCGGGTTTTTTCGTGCTCGATGAACTCACATCATTGCCCCTGGTCAGCGATATTGCCAAGGAAGCCAGTGCGATCTATCCGACGGCCCCCGATCAGCGAATGATTCACGAAGTGACGCGGCGATTGATCGATCAAATGGTTCGCGACCTTCATCTCGTGATTCTCTCGCACGTCGAAAAGCACGGGATCGACGATGTTGGTAGTTTGAGACGTCTGGGTACACCGATGGTTGGCTTTTCCAACACAGTGCGGCAGGGGATCGACGCACTTCGCGGTTTTCTCAAGGAGCGGATGTATCATCATGATCGTGTCAGCCGCATGGGGCATCAGGCGAAACATGTGGTGCGCGAACTCGTGGCGAGGTTTATGACATCTCCCGAATGTTTGCCCGATGATTGGCACGAAGCGGCCATGGGACCACTCGAACGTCGGGCCAATGCGGTTCGCGACTACGTTGCCGGTATGACCGATCGATACGCCCTGAGCGAACATGCGAGGCTCTTCGGTACGGCAGGAGATGGCGCGTGAACCCCTTTGCGCTCATACTAGGAAATGTCCGAGAGGCCATTGATGAAGCGATCACCGCGGGTGACTTGCCTAAGTATATCGATCTCGAGCGGATTAATGTCGAGCCGCCTCGCGATCCGAGTCATGGCGAGGCTGCAACCAATGCGGCACTGGTTCTAGCCAAGCAAGCCAAACGCAAGCCGCTCGATCTCGCTCATCTCATCGCACCGAGGCTTGAGACCGCAGAGCATGTGACCGAGGTTTCCGTCGTGCCGCCAGGTTTCATCAATCTGCGCCTGCGGCCTTCCTTTTGGAAGCAGCAAGTTGTCGAGGCACTTGATCAGGGCAAAGACTATGGCCGTAGCGCCATGGGCGGCGGACAGCAAGTGAATGTCGAGTTTTGTTCAGCCAACCCCACAGGGCCTCTCCATATCGGTCACGCGCGCGGGACAGTTTTCGGTGACGCTCTCGCCAATCTGCTGGAGATGGCCGGCTACGACGTAACGCGCGAATACTACATCAATGATGCCGGCCAGCAGATCGAGGTTTTGGCGCGCACTCTTCACCTTCGGTACCGAGAAGCTCTGGGCGAAGATATCGGGGGTATTCCTGAAGGATACTATCCCGGGACCTATCTCCAGGAGGCTGCTCACGCTCTCGTTGAAAGGGAAGGCGACCAGTGGCGTGACCGGTCCGAAGAAGAGTGGTTGGAGCCGTTCGAGCATTTCGGCGTCGATCTGATGATGGAGCGTATCCGCGGCGATCTCGATGCGCTCGGAGTTACCTTCGATCGTTTCTCGTCGGAGCGCCTGCTTCGCAATGAAGGCAAAATCGAGGCGGCCCTGGAGGATCTCGAAGCCATGGACCTCGTGTTTGAAGGCACGCTCCCTGCGCCTAAAGGCAAGCCCGCCGGTGATTGGGAGCCGACACCTCTCTTGCTGTTTCGATCGTCTGCTTATGGCGATGATAGTGACCGCCCGCTCAAGCGGTCGAATGGCATGTGGACCTATTTCGCCGCCGACGTCGCCTATCATCTCGACAAGTATCGCCGAGGCTTTGCCTGGATGATCGACGTGCTCGGCGCCGACCACGGTGGCTATGTCAAGCGGATGCAGGCGGCGGCGAAAGCGTTCAGTGAGGGCAATGCCCGTTTCGATGCCAAGGTCTGTCAACTCGTGAATTTCATGGTCGGCGGTCAGGCTCTAAAAATGTCGAAGCGCGCCGGACGCATCGTGACGTTGCGTGACGTCATCGATGAAGTCGGCCGCGACGTCGTACGCTTCATTATGCTGACCCGAAAGAACGATGCGCCGCTCGATTTCGATTTTGAGAAAGTCACCGAGAAATCACGCGATAATCCGGTATTTTATGTCCAGTATGCCCATGCCCGGATTTGTTCAGTCTTCCGCAATGCCGGGGAGGCGGGTGTCGAGCCGACCGCAGACGCTCTCAGGAGTGCTGATCTCGACCTTCTGAGCGATGAGGGGGAAGAAACACTGATCAAGCGGCTGGCCGAGTATCCCCGCACCATTGAGCTTGCCGCCTCACATGGCGAGCCGCACCGTGTTGCCTTTTATCTCTATGAACTCGCGAGTACATTCCATGCGCAACACACGCGCGGCCGTGAGCAACCCGATTTGCGCTTTCTCATCGCCGGAAACCAGCAACTGACCATGGCGCGGCTTGCCATGATCGAAGCAGTTCGCCTTGTAATTGAAAGTGGTCTATCGGTTATTGGCGTTGAGGCGGTGGAGGAGCTGACGTGATAGTCTTACCGGCTCGCACCGTTTAGTCGTCGCCGATCGAGGAACCGATGCAGACGAAATGGATCATTCGTGGGGCCCTTGTGGTCGTGTTCGGCATCTTTGCTGCCGTGGTCTTTGCCGCCTACCAGGAGCGCTTTGGTGGAAGCGGCGACCCGATCTTGGTGCGAGCTCCCGAGACGCCGCTTAAGAGGACGCCCGATGAACGGGGCGGGCTTGAGGTAGCGAACGAGGATACGAGCGTTGCCGATGTGTTGCAAAGGCCGGCGCAACCGGTGCAGCCCGAGCAGATCCTACCGAGTTCCGAACCCGCCGAGGTCGAACCCGCCGAAGTCCAACCCGAGCAGCCAGTCCAAGCGAACGAAACGATTGATACCACTGCTGTTGAACCCGAGCCGGTCGAGCCTACCGCAGAGGAGGTGCAGGAGATGCTCCCCGAGCCTGAACTGCCAGAGCCACCGTTGGAGGTTGAAAGCCTTGAGGCCGAAGATGATCAACCACCCTTGCTGGTCCGGCCCACGCCGCCGCCTAGGCCTGCACCCGATGTAGCGGAGCCCGAGCCCTTGGTTGATCGAGACCTCGACGAGGGGGCGAGGGATGTCGCCGAAGTAAGAGAAGAACTGGAGCCGGCTGCGCCGCCGCCGGCAGCACCTGCACCTCAAACCGGCGGGGATTCGGACATAGCATTTCGTCTTCAGCTTGGAGCGTTCGGCAGTGACATCGCCGCACGTCTTGCCTGGGCCGCCTATCGGGAGAGGTTTGGCGAGGTAATTGCCGATCTCTCGCCCCATATCGCACGATCGACGGGTTCCGAACCGGTCTATCGTCTCCAGGCTGGACCCTTCCCCGATCGAGACAGTGCCAATTCTGTCTGTTCATCGGTCAAGGAACGCGGCGGCGATTGCTTCGTGGTCGCAGCAAACTAGTGGCAAGGCCGAAATCAGCTATTGTCGGGATTGGCGGGACATCTCTGACAGAAGAGGAGCGCGCACTCTTTCAGTGTCATTCACCCGCAGGATTCATCCTTTTCAAAAGAAACTGTCAGAATCCCGACCAGCTCAGAAAGCTGGTCGATGAACTCCACCAAGCGGCACCCGGACATTGGCCCCTTGTCTTCATTGATCAGGAAGGGGGACGCGTCGCCCGACTGGGGCCGCCGGGTTGGGTGCATCTGCCGCCTGCTGCTTCTTTGGGTGAACTCGCAGAACGCAATCGGGAACTCGGACTCGAAGCGGCACGACTGCATGCCACCCTGATCGCCCAGGATTTGTGTGAGGTTGGTATTGATTCGGTGTGCGCACCGGTACTCGATGTCGCCTGCCGCGGCATGACGGACGCAATTGGCGATCGGGCGTTCTGTGCCGATGCGGAGCTCGTCGGCGAGATTGGCCAAGCTGTTATCGAGGTCTTTCGACGCTACAAAATCGCTCCAGTGATCAAACATCTGCCCGGTCACGGCCGAGCCATCCTTGACAGCCATGTGAGCCTGCCGCGCGTTTCAGCCGAGCTTGAACAACTCAAAGACTGTGATTTCCAACCGTTTCGAAAATGCCGCGATGTACCATTCGCTATGACCGCCCATATTGTGTTCGATGCCATTGATGGGCGGCACCCGGCGACACAGTCGCCTACGATCATTCATGACATTGTTCGCGGAGTTATAGGATTTGAGGGTATTTTGCTGACCGATGATATCTCGATGGGTGCGCTTTCCGGCGGTCTCGTCGAGCGAGCGCAACGTGCCCTAGACGCTGGTTGCGATCTCGTCACACACTGCACCGGCATTGTTGACGAGGTCAAAACGTTGCTGGTGTCGTTGCCCGATGTTGACGAGCGTGTTGAGGACGGGCTTCTAGCAACAACGAGCCAGCCAAACGTAACGGGCGCAAAGCCCAAGAGAAAAAAGGCCGAGCTCGATCATCTTTTACAACGAAATAGCCTAAATGTCTGAATTGTCCGAGATCGGGCACACGATCTCGATCGTTCTCATACCGATCATCACCGCCATTACGCTGCATGAAGCGGCCCATGGCTGGATGGCCAACCGATTGGGCGATGACACCGCCAAGCGTTTGGGGCGTGTCACCTTCAATCCCATCCCGCATATCGATCCTTTGGGAACGATCATCATTCCGGGCCTGCTCCTGTTGGCGGGCTCACCGTTCTTGATCGGCTTTGCCAAGCCCGTCCCGGTTGCGTTTCACCGGCTCAACAACCCCAAGCGTGATATGATCTGGGTGGCACTCGCCGGTCCCCTGTCGAACATCTTGCTCGGTCTTATCGCAGCATTCTTTCTTCATATTTTTTACGCCGGGCAGAGTGAGATGGCGCAATGGATTGACGCCAATCTCCGTTTTGCATTGATCATCAATGCTTTGTTGGCGGTGTTTAACATGCTGCCTATCCCCCCGCTCGATGGTGGACGGGTGTTGACCGGCCTTTTGCCCAAACCCTATGAT
The DNA here is from genome assembly GCA_964412385.1 of uncultured Geminicoccaceae bacterium. Taxonomy (GTDB): domain Bacteria; phylum Pseudomonadota; class Alphaproteobacteria; order Geminicoccales; family Geminicoccaceae; genus JBGSYN01. The sequence goes on along the minus strand of CAYPOV010000156.1, from coordinate 3,450 downwards.
TATAAGTTTGCGCAGATCGAGCGCTATGGCTTGTTTATATTGTTGGGGCTGATCTTTGTGGTTCCGTTTCTCGCCCAATCGATGGGCCTGCCATTCAATCCATTCGCTTCGATCCTGTTGCCGATGGCGGACACGGTTCAGATCTTTCTCCTCAACGTTACGGGGATTTTCTTCGGATGACCGACGTGGTTTCCGACGAAAAGTTCGTTGTCGATCTCGACGGATTTGAGGGCCCGCTGGATCTTCTGCTGGAACTCGCTCGCGCCAAGAAAGTCGATCTCGCCACCATCTCGATCCTCGATCTTGCCGAGCAGTTTCTCGCTTATCTGAAAGATGCACAAAAGCGCGAGCTAGCCATTGCTGCCGAGTATCTGGTGATGGCGGCTTGGCTGGCCTATCTCAAGTCCCAGCTTCTGCTGCCGCCGCCCGAACGTGACGAACCGGATGCCGAGGCCCTCGCTGAAGAGCTTGCGGCTAGGCTGAGGATGCTCGATGCGCTCAGACAAGCCGGCACGGCCTTGGTTGAGCGACCTCAGCTTCACGATTGTCGTTTTGTCCGCGGCGCTCCCGAAGAAATCGAGATCGTCCGCGAGGGTGAAATTCGGGTAACCTTGGCTGAGTTGCTTCGCGCCTACGCACGCATCCTCAACACCAGGAAGAATGTGACGGTTCACCTGCCGCCGAGAAAGCTCGATTCAGTCGAGGCCGCACTCGAGCGTCTGTCACGACAACTCGCCGGCATTGATTGGGCCGACCTGATGTCGTTTCTACCCTCCGATCTGCGCGACGACATCCATCTTCGATCGGCTGTCGCGTCGAATTTCCTTGCGGGTCTGGAGTTGGCCAAGCAGAACCGGGTTGATCTCGAACAAAGCCTACCATTCGGACCGATCCTGGTGAGACCGCGATCGTGAGTGAGCCCAGTGCCAAGCAGATCGCTGAGGCAGTTTTGTTCGCGTCGAGCGAGCCCGTGAGCGAAATCGATATTCAAGCCTGCCTCAGCGATGGCACAATGGCTCGAGAAATCCTGGAAGAGCTGGAAAGGGATTATTCGGATCGTGGCGTGCGCCTTGAACGCCAGGGAAAAGCTTGGGCATTTCGGACCGCACCTGAAGTGGCCCCCGCACTTCGGCGTGTTGACCATCGGCCGAAAAAGCTCAGCAAGGCGGCTCTCGAAACGCTTTCGATCATCGCCTATCAGCAGCCGGTAACCCGCGCCGAGATCGAATCTTTGCGTGGCGTGAGCATTAGCCGTGGTACACTCGATAGTCTTGTCGATGCGGGCTGGGTGGCCCCCAAGGGTCGCCGTGATGCTCCCGGCAAACCGGTGACATGGGTGACAACCGCGTCCTTTCTCGACCATTTTGGCTTGAGCTCGCTCGAAGATCTGCCGAGGCTCGACGAACTCGAAGGTGCCGCCTTGTTTCGGCCGAGTGCCGCCCGCTAGTTTAGCGTTGATGCTCGCTCATGAACGAGGCCGGACTGTCGTTGAGAACCACCAAGCCAGATCAACCTAGAAACCTGCAATTTCCGGGCCCTCCTGCCGGCTTGCGGGTTGAGGGCCTGCGCCATCGTTATGGCAAAGTCTTGGTGCTCAAGGGAATTGATCTCTCGATAGTACCTGGCGAGGTGCATTGTCTGGTCGGCCCTTCCGGTTGCGGTAAGACGACGACTCTACGCTTAGTCGCCGGCCTCGAGACGCTGCAGGAGGGCAAAATCCTCATCAATGACGAGCTGCTTTCGGGGCCGGGTGCTACGGTGCCGCCAGAGCAACGCCGCGTCGGCTTGATGTTCCAGGATTTTGCCCTTTTCCCCCATCTCACAGTAAGTGCCAATATCGGTTTCGGCCTTCGATCGATGCCGCGCTAGACGCGCAAACGGCGCGTGGCGGTGCTCTTGGAACGGGTCAACATGACGCGTCATGCCGAAAAGTTCCCGCACATGTTATCGGGCGGAGAGCAGCAACGTGTGGCTTTGGCCCGTGCCCTTGCCCCGGCGCCGGGCCTCATGCTCCTCGATGAAGCTTTTTCGGCGCTTGATATGAGTCTTCGATCACACATACGCGAAGAGACACTTGCTATCCTTCGCGCTTCGGGGACGCCGACCTTGCTGGTCACGCATGATCCCGATGAAGCCGTGCGCGCCGGCGATCGGATTCATGCGATGCAGGAAGGGCGAATTGTTCAAACTGGCGCCCCTCATGAACTTCATGCGCGGCCGACCAATGCCTTCGTCGCCGGCTTTTTCGACATGGTCCGGCGTTATCATGCTCGTGTCGATGATCAATGCGCGGACACGCCCCTTGGACGCGTGCCGACGCCTGGGCTCAGTGATGGCACGATGGTCGAGGTGGCGCTCAGAATGGGTGCGGTACACCTGAAAGACCCGTCGAGCTGCAATGGGATGAGGGCGACTGTCGACCGCATTCAGGCGCTTGGCCCCGTCTCTATGGTGCGTCTAAGACTTGCCGATGGCTCGGCGATCGATGTTCATCAAAGAGTGCGCGCTGCAGAAATCCCTCGATCGACGGTTGCAATTGCGCTCGACCTTGACGAGGTCTTTGTCTATCCCCAAACGTGACGTGGCGGTGACTGCGCCGCGCACGAAGAGTTTTCTGCTGGAGGCCCGGTCGCGGTCACGACCTTGAGGGTCCCTATGCTATCAGGAGCGATTGATGAGCATTGGAATTTGGCAGGTCGTACTGGTCCTGCTTATCGTTTTGATCTTATTCGGTGCTGGCAAGCTGCCTAAGGTCATGGGCGACGTTGCAAAAGGTGTGAAGAACTTCAAGTCCGGTCTTAAAGAGGAAGATGAAGTTGATGGCCAAAAGCAAAAGGCCCTTGACGCGGATGATACACCGGCCGCAGCCGACGCGACCATGAAGAAGGACCAGACGGCGCAAGGCTGAGTGTCGTCGGTTCCCGGGAGCCACTGAGTAATGTTCGACCTTGGATGGTCGGAGATGGCCATCATCATGTTGGTGGCCCTTATCGTCATCGGTCCGCGCGACCTGCCGCGGGCGGCACGTACCCTTGGGCGATGGTCAGCCAAGGGACGATCGCTTATGCGTGAGTTCCAGCGGTCAATCGACGATATGGCCCGCGAGGCCGAACTCGACGACATCAAGAAGGAAGTCGAAAAGGCCGGTCGTACCGACATCCGCAAAAGCATCGAGCGGACGATCGATCCGGATGGCAAGCTGAAATCGGCGTTCGACGTCAATGAGAAAAAGCTGCCGAAAAAAGCGACTAAGGCGGAAAAACTTGATGTCGCCAAAGCCGACGCTCGGACCGATACCCAGGCGGATGACAAGTTAGATGCGAAGGCCAACGGCAGTGACAAGAAGCCATTCAACGAAGATGCCGCATTAAGTGATGCCGAGCACGATGAGGTGTTTGAGCCCATCCCCGACCTTGACAAAGAGACGGTGAAGAAAGAGCCAGTAACCGT
>CAYPOV010000155.1:5916-10810 GCA_964412385.1 uncultured Geminicoccaceae bacterium | reverse complement strand
GGCGGATACACTGACGAGCGATTTCGGTTCAATTTTCGAAGGCTCGATCGAGGATCTTCAGCCGGCACAAGACATGGGCGGAACATCGGCCCCGAGTAGTCAAACCGTGCCCGTGGGCAAGCAGGAAGCCCTTCAACGCTTCACTGTCGATCTCACTCAAGCCGCCCGAACCGGCAAGATCGATCCCATCACCGGCCGTGACGAGGAAATTCGAAGAATCGTCGATATCCTCCTTCGCCGCCGTCAAAACAATCCGATCATCGTCGGCGAGGCAGGCGTTGGTAAAACCGCTGTCGTCGAAGGACTGGCTCTGCGAATCGCTCAAGGCGACGTTCCACCCCAGCTTGAGAATATTCGCCTTTTGGCGCTCGATGTCGGCCTGCTCCAGGCAGGGGCTTCGATGAAGGGCGAGTTCGAGCAGCGGCTGCGCCAAGTGATCGAAGAAGTGCAGAGTTCCGAAACGCCGATCGTCTTATTCATCGACGAGGTCCACACACTGATAGGTGCCGGCGGCAGTGCCGGCACGGGCGATGCTGCCAATCTCCTGAAGCCGGCGCTCGCCCGCGGCACCCTTCGTACCATCGGTGCCACGACCTGGAGCGAATATAAGCAGTATATCGAAAAGGACCCGGCTCTTACGCGCCGCTTTCAGCCTGTCTCAGTCGACGAGCCGAGCGCTGACAAAGCAATAGCCATGATGCGCCGGATCGCTGATGTCCTTGAACGGCATCATCAAGTTCAACTTACCGATGATGCGATCGATGCAGCAGTTAAGCTTTCGCAGCGTTATGTTCCCGATCGCCAGCTTCCTGACAAATCGGTTTCCGTTCTGGATACCGCATGTGCGCGTGTCGCAGTCACCCAAAGTGCCACACCCGCCGAGCTCGAGGACAGCAGACGTCGCATTGAGGTCTTGGAAACCGAGCATGCCATGCTTGAGCGCGAGCGGCGCTTGGGCGTTGACAATGACGAACGAATTCAATCAATCGCCGCCGATCTCCAGAAGGAGCGGCAACAGGCTGATGAGCTTGAACAGCGCTGGTCTGAAGAAAAGCAGATCGTCGATCGCATTCTCGAACTGCGATCCGAATTGCGCCATTCCGAAACGCCACAGCCGGATCAACGGGACGCGTTGAAAACCGCGCAAGCTGAACTCGACACGCTGCAGGCAGGCTCACCATTGATCCTCCCGAGCGTCAATGCCCAAGCCGTCGCCGCGGTAATTGCGGATTGGACCGGCATCCCACTCGGCCGCATGGTCAAAGATGAGATCGATGCCGTGCTCAATTTGGCAGACACGCTCAAACAGCGGGTGATCGGCCAGGACCATGCGCTCGAGATGATTGCGCGCCGCGTTCAGACCAGCCGTGCAGGTCTCGAAAATCCGGACAAGCCGATTGGCGTTTTCCTCCTTTGTGGGCCCTCAGGCGTAGGCAAAACCGAGACCGCGCTCACCTTGGCCGAAACTCTTTATGGAGGTGAGCAAAATGCGATCACCATTAACATGTCGGAGTTTCAAGAAGCCCATACTGTATCGACCCTCAAGGGCGCGCCGCCCGGCTACAAGGGTTATGGCGAAGGTGGTCGACTGACTGAAGCGGTACGACGCAAGCCCTACTCAGTGCTTCTCCTTGATGAGGTCGAAAAAGCACACCCTGACGTCCATGAGATCTTTTTCCAGGTCTTCGATAAAGGCATGATGGAGGATGGCGAGGGCAGGCGTGTCGACTTTCGCAACACGCTTATTCTGCTCACCTCCAACGTCGGATCCGACCTCATCATGAACATGTGTGGCGATCCTGATCTCATGCCCGAGCCTGAAGGGATCGCTCAAGCCTTGCGCCAGCCTCTGCTCAAGGTGTTTCCGGCGGCACTACTTGGACGGCTCGTCACGATCCCCTACTATCCGCTTAGTGATGAGATGCTCAACCAGATCATTCGCCTGCAATTGGACCGTATTACCAGGCGTGTTCGCAGCGCGCACAATGTGCCACTTACATTTTCCGAGGATGTTGTTGATCTCGTGCGCCGGCGTTGCACTGAAGTTGAAAGTGGGGGCCGGATGATTGACGCCATTCTCACAAACACCCTCCTGCCACGCGTCAGCCAAGAGTTTCTGCTACGCCAGCGGGACGATGCGCCTATCTCAAGGGTCGACGTGACGACGGATGGTGATGCGTTTACCTACGCATTCGACTAGATTGCGGTCATGACCTTGACCTTGATACTTGAGGGCTCTGCTGCAGGTGCCACAAATCAGCCGGTCTACCGATTGGAACGCGGACGCGTGACAATCGGCCGAAGCCAGGAATGTGACTGGCAGCTTCCCGATCCCGAACGGACGCTATCGCGAAAGCACTGCTTTGTAGAGGAGCGCAGTGGGCGCTTTTTCGTCACCGATACAAGCAAGAACGGTCTATTCGTTGACGGGGCGTCGACGCCGCTAGGTCAGCATAGTGTATGTGAGATCTTTGACGGCAGCGTTTTGGCGCTAGGTGACTTTGTTGTACGTGTGGCGGTCGCACAATCGGCCACCAGTCGCGATAGTCCCTTCGACATCAAGCCGGTTCAATCGCCATCGCCGCAAACCCCGGATTTTGATTCGCTTTTTGGCGATCTTGACGTCGAACCAGAAGCAAGCCCTCCACCAAGTCCCGCATCCAATCTGCTGGACGAAAGTTTCTTGATCAAAAAGCCGATGCGATCGCCGGAGCATCCAGCAAAGCCTGCTCCGAAAGAGCGTGGCACACCTCATGATCACACGCCTTTTGAGTTTGGTGCGCTGGATCTGCCCAACAGAAAGACGGTCCGGGATGAAGGGCAGCGAAGACAGGGCATCAGGGACACAGATGATGATCTGTTTGGCGATACCTTCAAAAATGCTCCACCACCGCCCGCCATGCCGCAGCCATCGTCCGAGAATTTTGCTCAACAAGAGGAAGTCGCAGGTGATTTTGTTCGGGTCTTTCTGGAAGCTGCCGGAGTTGATCCGCGAAGCCTCCATGGTCAGTCCGAGGTGGAAACAGCCAAGCAGGCAGGAAAAGCCTTCGCCGCGATGGCTCAAGGCATGACGACGCTTCTCCAGGCACGGGCATCGGTCAAACGGGAAGCGGGCCTTGAACAAACGATGATCGGAAGTGCTTCGAACAACGCGTTGAAATACTCAGTCACGCCGGAGGAGGCAGTGTTGTCTTTGATCCAGCGTCGAGGACAAGGTTACATGCAACCACTGGAGGCCATTGAGGAAGCCATTAGCGATCTTAAGCACCACGAATTGGCGGTTCTCGACGGCATGCAGGCGGCGTTGTACTCCCTGCTGCGCCGGTTTGATCCCGAAAGACTGGAACGCGAGCTTGCCGAAAAATCGCGGCTGTCGGCAATCATCGCGGGTGGACGCAAGGCTCAAACCTGGGAAGTCTTTAAGGAACGCTATCAAGAAATTGCGGAAAGTGCTCGAAAGAACTTCATGGGCGAACTGGGGCCAGAGTTTTCGAGTGGATACCGTCGTCGCGTTGGAAGACGATCATGACCGAGATCGGACGTCGTGACTTCATCACGATCGCCATGCTCTCAGGGCTCACGGCGTGTGGAGGTGACGATCCTCCGCCCCCACCAGCCCCGATCATTATTCAGCCTCCGCCCCCACCACCGCCTCCACCCGCACCAACGATCGCGAGTGTCACGCTCAGAGCATCGCCATTCGTCAACCCCGATCCAGGCGGGCAGGCCAAGCCCGTCCAAGTTTCACTGTTCCGCCTCGCTTCGACAGCGGCCTTCGACGAAGCGAATTACTTTGCACTGGCTGCTGATCCCAATTCGGTCTTGGGCGCTGATCTCATTGGCGTTGAAACGCTGACCATGGCGCCAGGCACGAACGAAGTCTTCCAATGGGAGCTCGACGACGGGACCCGTTATCTTGGTCTGGTGGCGGGCTATCGCAATCTCGAGGGGTCTGTTTGGCGCACCAGCTACCAAGTCGAGCAGAATACGACGTCGTTGATCACTGGCGAAATTGATCTCAACTCAGTTTCGTTCAGACCGGGGCTCTAACCAAGGTGTCACTCGAGTCGAAAGTTGTTTGGTCTGAGGGCCTGTTCCTTCGAACCCAGCATTTCCAGCAACAGGAGCGCTACCTAGAAAGACTCGTGAGGGACGCGACGCGCTCGCTACGGCCCTTCGGCTGGGGTTACGATGCGTTGAGACTCAGCAGCGAAAATCTCGGCAATCGCAAGGTCGCGATCGAGCAGGCTTCCGGGCTTTTTCCCGATGGCACACCCTTCTCGATACCGAGCCACGCCAACCTCCCCAACCCTCTCGAACTCACACCGGAAACCCGCGAAGGTATCATCTACCTAGCGCTACCGGTGAGCCAGGTAGGAGCCAAGGCCATCGATCCGCGCGGTAACCCCGATAGCGGAGCGCGATTTGCCGGCGAGGAATTGCGCGTGCGTGACACCATTGCGGGATTTGAGGGCGACGAGCCCATTGATGTCGCGAAGCTCAAGCTTCGGATCTTGCACGAGGACCAGGATCGCTCGGGATACGTCACCCTGGGGCTCACACGCATCAATGGCGTGGCACCTGACGGCAAAGTTGAAATCGATCAGGACTACATTGCGCCCTATCTTACAATTGGCGCGTCCACGGCATTCTTGAGTTTTGTCGAGGAGATCGATGGTCGTCTGGAGAGCATTGCAGCAGACAGGCAAGGCTATGTCATGCAACCTCAAGCGCGTGGTGCCGCCGAACTCCAGGACCTTCTGGTGTTGCAATTGATCAATCGCTATCAACCTGTGATTCGGCATTTGGTGGCGCAGCGTCATGGACATCCGGAGGATTTCTACGCCCTGCTGCTTTCCCTAACCGGAGAGGCTGCGACTTTCGGATCTTCTGA
>CAYPOV010000155.1:0-5906 GCA_964412385.1 uncultured Geminicoccaceae bacterium | reverse complement strand
TCGACTTTCTGCGCATCTGTAAGACGGCCGCCATAGCTTCCGGTTTTCGGCCTTGAAGACCCGCGGCTGGGCTATCGGCCGTTGATGGACATCCTCAGACGTTACTTGGGGGAAATTGCTAGGCCCGAACGCAAAGCCGTGCCGATACCACTGCGCAAACACCGGCAACCAGTATGGACGACCGAATTTGATAACATGCGGCTTCTCACCGAAGCCACCGTGATCCTCGCGGTGGAGGCCGCCGTACCTGCGGAGCGCATCCGGCAATTGTTGCCGCGTCAGATCAAGATCGGTCCGGCGGAGGAATTGCAGGAGCTCGTTGTCAGTGCCTTGCCGGGAATTGAATTAACCCCAATGCCCGTGGCACCAAGGCAGCTTCCCTATCATGCCGGGCGGGTCTATTTTGATCTTGACCGCGCGAGCCCCTATTGGCGGCGCGTGCCGACATCGAATGCGTTGGCTCTTCACGTGACTGGTGATTTTCCCGAGATCAATCTCGAATGTTGGGCTATCTGGGACTGATGGGCGGAGGATGATCGGTGAGCAGCGACGATCCTTTTGGCCTTTCCGATCACAGCGATAGGACGATCGTTCAACGCCCGCGGCCGGGAGGTCGGCGGAGTGCTGAGGCGATTTCCAGACCACAACGTCGCGGTCCTTCGTTTCAAAACTTCGCCGCTGACGTGCAAACGAGGGATGCAAACCCGTTGGTGCAGGCAGCGCGTCCCTTACTCGCGCTTGCGCCATCGTTGCGTTCGCCGCGTCCGCCGGGAGATCCCAACGGCCTGCGTTCAAGGCTTGCTGATGAGTTGAGACGCCTTGAGGATCGAGCTATTGCCCAGGGAGCGAGGAGCGAGGATGCGAGGCTTGCGGCCTGGACTGTCGGAGCACTTCTCGACGATATCGTGCTCAACACGCCTTGGGGCGCACAGAGTGCCTGGTCGACCCAGAGCTTGGTCGGCACACTGTATCATGAGGTGAACGCGGGGGAGCGGTTCTTCGAGCGATTGTCTGAGTTGCAGCGCCAGCCCGCGCGATATCACGACATCCTCGAACTTATGTATTACTGCTTGCTGCTAGGATTCGAAGGACGGTTTCGCATTCGCTCTTCTCAGGGAGGGCGAATTCAAGACGTTACCGAAGGCCTGCATCGGCTTCTTGCCAAGCCGGACATTGAACGCGAACTCTCGCCGCGTTGGCGCGGCGCCGATATGAGCCACAAACCTGCCTCGACAATCGTTCCCATGTGGGTTGTCGGCGCGGGATCACTCCTGATCCTGGGATTGATCTATCTAGGCTTCAATTTCAGGCTAGCCGGCTACGCAGATCAGATTGGTCCTCTCGTTCGGGCGCTGCCGCCGGCGGGCGCTGTCGAGCTTGTCAGACCGCAACCGATTGCACCGGTTGCACCTCAACCCATCGAAACGACCGTTGCCCCGGAACCTGAACCTCTGCCCGAGCCGGTGCCCCGGTTGCCGAACCCGATCCTGCCGGAAATCAACCAATTCCTCGAAAGGGAAGTCGCGGTTGGTGAGGTCGAGACGGCCGAAGATCCTCAGCGTGTGATGATCCGGGTCAAGGTCCAAGGACTGTTCGGTTCGGGCGAATCAAAGATTGAGCCGCAATATGTCGATCTGATCAGTCGGATCGGCGATGCGCTGGATGGCCGGGGAGGGCGCATCGCGGTAACCGGGCATAGCGATAATGTTCCCATTCGAACGGCACGGTTTCCGTCGAATTGGGAGCTATCCGAGGCTCGGGCACTCTCCGTTGCGCAGATGATCGAAAGCAGGCTCAGTGCCGACCGTCCCATCATCGTAGAAGGGAGAGCCGACACACAGCCGATTGCTGACAATAGCACCGCGGCTGGACGGGCAGCTAATCGGCGGATCGAGATCTCCTTGTTCAAAGATCGGACAGGCTAGAACGCGATGCGCACGATCTTAGACATTATCACATCGCGTTGGTTCTTATCGCTGATCGGCGCGATTATTTTTTGCGTTCTTATTTGGCTGTTCGGACCACTCATCGGATTTGGCGAGTCTCGACCGCTGACCTCCGAATTCTCCCGCCTCGTCGCCATTCTCATCGTCACCTTTATCTGGGGTGCCAGCAACCTCTTCGCCCAGGCTCGGGCGAGAAGGCGCAACAATGAGATGGTTCAGGCACTGGCCAAGCCCGTGGCCGGTCCTGCCGACGGTGAAATCGAACGCCTCGGGAAAAAGTTCCAAGAAGCCCTGACGACACTGCGGAGCCGCCGGTTCGGCAAGGGCCGCGGCCGATCCTGGCTCTATGAGCTGCCCTGGTATTTGATGATCGGGCCACCGGGTTCAGGCAAGACGACAGCACTCATCCAATCGGGACTACGCTTTCCCCTCGCCGATCACCAGCAGGACTACGAATATCGCGGCGTCGGCGGAACGCGCGATTGCGATTGGTTTTTTACCGACGAAGCCGTCCTCATTGATACGGCCGGGCGCTTCACCACCCAAGACAGCGACAAGCAGGCCGACCACGCCACGTGGTTGGGATTTCTCGACCTTCTCAAGAAGTACCGACGTCGGCAACCGGTCAACGGCGTGATAGTAGCCCTGTCTTGCACTGATCTGCTGCAAGCCGAAGACGCGACAATCGACTCTCATGCACGCGAGATCCGTGCCCGTCTCTCCGAGCTGGAACAACGGCTCGATATTCAATTGCCGGTCTATCTGCTGCTCACCAAGGCCGATCTGATTGCCGGCTTCAACGAGTTCTTTGCCGATCTCGGCGAACACGAACGCGAGCAGGTATGGGGCACGACACTTCCCCTCGACACATCAACCGGGCATAGCGAGCCGTTCCGCATCGACGCCGATTTGGACGGATTGGTCCAAAGGCTCGCCGAGCGGCAACTCGAACGCCTTCAATCCGAGCGCGACTACGAGCGGCGTGCCGCCATCTTCAATTTCCCCGCGGAATTCGCCTCGATCAAGCCGCAAGTTGCGCGCCTGATCGACAAGATCGCCTACCGCAGCGACTACCAGGGCTCGGTCAATCTCCGTGGCCTCTATTTCTCGAGCGGCACGCAGGAAGGCACACCCATCGACCGCCTGATGCAGAGTATTGCGGGCGGCTTCGGTATTGCCGCACCACCGCCTTTCAGCCAACGCGGCAACAGAAGCTATTTCCTCACCAATCTGCTGCGCGATGTCATTTTCGGCGAGGCCGGCCTGGTTCGCTACGATCCCAAGCTCAGGCGCCGCGAAAGGCTTTGGCGAACCAGCGGATGGACCGCCGCCAGCCTGGCAATCATCGGCGCCATCGGTGTCTGGGGCTGGAGCTACCTCAACAACCAAGACCGCCTCGTCAACACGGCTGGCGAGTTCGTCGCCTACGCCGAAGGTGTGCAGCCCTTTGCCAAGCGCGCGCTGAGCTCGGAAGACCGTGATCTCGCCGTCATCGCACCCCATCTCGACAGGCTTGCTGCGGTCAAGGAGAGCTATGACGAAGACGCGGACGATCCGCTTTCTCATGGCTTCGGGCTCTCGCAAAAATCGACCCTCGAGACAGCCTCCTCGATCGCCTATGACGAGGCGCTCGAAAGCGTGTTCCTGCCGCGTCTCCTGCTACGGCTCGAAGCGCAAATGCGCGCCAACATCAACGAGCCCGAATTCGTGCTGGCAGCCCTCAGGGTCTATCTCATGCTAGGCGGCGATGCCCAAGCTCTGCCCGAAGAGATCAAGGACTTCTTCGTGCTGGCCGATTGGGAGCTCGACTATGAAGGCGAGCCCGAACTTATCGCCAGCCTATCCGGCCACATCGATGCGCTCCTGCCGATCTTGCCGCGCATCGAGAAACCGGCCCTCGACCGGCAACTCATCGTCGATGCGCGCCGCTCCATCAAGCAGATCCCCCTCGCAAAACGCGCCTATGACGGCTTTCTCAACAGCGAGGAGGTCACCCTTCTCCCCGAATGGTCACCTCTCGACCATGCAGGGCCTCAAGCCAATCTCGTCCTGACCAGGCGATCACAACTCCCGCTCAACAGGGGCATTCCCGGTGTCTTCACCTATGAGGGCTTCCATCGGATGGTGCTCCCCAATCTCGAGACCATCGCCGCCGAGCAGGCATTCGATAGCTGGGTGATCGGCACCAGCGACAACGAGGTCAGGGACGAGCTCATCCTCGCCGAGCTGCAGCGCGATATCCTCCGCCTCTACTATGACGACTATATCGAGCAGTGGGAGCGGCTGATCCGCGACGTCACCCTGCGCCAACTCGGCGACCTCAACCAGTCGGTTCAGGCCCTTAATGTCATCGCCGGCCCGAGCTCGCCGCTCAAGCTCATGCTCGAAGCAGCGCTTAAGGAAACTCGCCTCACTGTACCCCCGCCGGAACCCGAACTCGAAGAGGAGGAGGAAGGCGGCGTTCCCAAATCCGCGGTCAGGCTCGGCACCCGTCTCGCCGCCAAGGCCGGCGCCAAACTCGGTGGCAGCAAAGTCGGCTCAGGCATCCGCAAAGCCGCCCGCCTCGCCAAGAAAAACGCCGGCAGCGATCCCAGTGCCGCCGAAGAAGGCCCTCAGGAGGTATTCGGCCAGCCGGTCGAGGACCATTTCCAATCCCTGGCTCTGCTGGTCGAAGGTGCCGACGGTGCCCCGGGCCAACTGGACCAAGCCCTCGTTGCCCTTGGAAGCCTGCGCGCCGAGCTTCACAATATCTCGTTGAGCCCCAATCCCGATCAAGCCCTGCTCGAACGGGGCGGCCTCGCAACCGTGGCACAACCGGTCGCCCAATCCGCCGCCAATCTGCCCGAGCCCTTGGCCGGCATGGTGGGCGGCATTGCCGAAAAATTCCAAGCCCAAGGCCAAAGCGCCATCAAACGGCGCCTCAATGCCATTTGGCAAACCGAAGTCCTGCCCTTTTGTCAGCAAGCCACCTCGGGGCGCTTCCCCTTTGTCCAAGGCAGCCAGACCGATATTAGCCTCGATGATTTCGGCAGGCTCTTGGGACCCGGCGGCATGATCGACACCTACACCAATACCCATCTCGCCCCTCTGGTTGACATGGCTCGGCCAGGCTGGAGCTGGCAGCGCGATGTCGGCCTCAGCGACGCCTCGCTCCGCCCCTTCGAAGTGGCGCGACGCATCCGCAACAGCCTCTTTGCCGGCGGCGGCACACCCCGCACCAGCTTCACCGTCAAACCGGTCAGCCTCGATGCATCCTCCGGCCGCGCTATCCTCCAACTGGATGGCCAATCTGCTGACTATGCCCACGGTCCCGTTCAACCCACTTCGATGCAATGGCCCGGTCCCAACGGCATCAACACCGCAGGCGTTACCTTCATCCCCGTTAGCCGTGCCGCCAACCAAACGAGCCTCACCAAAGAAGGTGCTTGGGCCTGGTTCCGTCTGCTCAAAACAGGCCGGTTCCAACGCACCAGCAGACCCGATCTCTTCAACGTCGCCATCGGCACCGGTCCTCACTGGCTCGAGTTCGAGATCCTCGCCAACTCGGTCGCCAATCCCTTCGACCTCGACCTGTTGAGCAGGTTCCGGTGTCCGAACGGCATCTAGCCGGAATCTACGGCAAGCTCCCAAGCCGCGGCGACTTTGTCAGGCGCCACCTCCCCGACACATTCATCGAGCCTTGGGACGCTTGGCTCCAAACCTGCCTTCGCGAAAGCCGTGACTCCCTGGGCGAAACCTGGCTCGATCTCTATCTCGAAAGCCCCGTCTGGCATTTCGCACTCGATCCGTCGATCGCCGGCCCGCATGGTGTGTCCGGCATAGTCATTCCCTCCGTCGACAGCGTCGGCCGCTATTTTCCCTTCACTCTCGCCACCATCCTCCAGACCCCCACGCGCGCCTTTCACCTGCGTCACGAGAAGAGCTGGTACCATCAGGCAGCCGAGCTTGCACTTTCCGTCC
>CAYPOV010000154.1:0-10841 GCA_964412385.1 uncultured Geminicoccaceae bacterium | reverse complement strand
CTGCGCTGAATGACGGGAAGATGTCGAGCCAAGGTTCCATCGAGGCGCAGGCTCCGGGTGCGCTCGCACCAATGTTCAGGAAAGTCCTCCCGGCTGTTCGGCCGCTGAAGGTCGCCTTCTCGATGGACGCCAATGACGAGACCATCGAGTTATCGCCATTCACTCTAACACTCGGTCAAAGTGACATTTCGGGTCAAGGGTCGGTGGATCTCTCCAATGCTACACCGAACATCGTGGCGAAGCTCACCAGCGACAAACTCCGCGGCGAGGATCTGGGCTTGTTGGGAAGCGAAGCTCAAGGGGATGGAGGCGATGATGAGGCAAGCGATATCGACCTCGATGTGCTCAAGGAATTCGATGCCGATATCGGCTTGACCAGTAATGAAATGACGATCGATCGCTTCACGGTCAACGAGGTCAATACTCAATTGACGCTTAGTGATGGGCATCTCTCCATCAACCCTTTTGGGCTCAAGATCGGCAAAGGAACAATAGACGCCAGTTTGGATGTTAAACCCAATGACGACACCTGGGATATCGGGCAAGACATCGACATTCGCAACGTTCCCATTGATCTTGTCTTTGCCGGCACATCCGTACCTGATTACATCGAAGCTACATTTTACTTCGAGAGCGATCTCAAAGCATCGGGCGCCACGCTTGACGATCTCTTGAAGACGGCAAACGGAACGGTTCGCCTCTATGTTCATGATGGCGAGGTGCAGGCTCAGCTTCTCGATCTTTTGGTCGGAGGACTTCGCGAAGTCTTAGGATCGCTCGTCTCGGCGGATCGAAACGGCTGGAGCAAGCTCAATTGTGCCGTCCTCGAGGGGCCGATCACGGATGGCGTGCTCGAGCCTCGCATCCTCTATGTCGATACCGCGGCATCGTCGATTGCCGGCAAAGGCAAGATCGATTTTGCCAAGGATAGCGTCGATCTCGTCCTGACACCGCGTTCCAGCGGTGCCACGCTCAATATCTCGGTTCCTGTACGTGTTCACGGATCGCTTGACAATCCGAACGTGACACCGAGGCCTGATCTCGGCACGGCACTTAAGGGCCTGACCGTCGCGGCCTCGGCATTCCTGTTCCCGCCTGCGGCGATCGCCGCCTTCGTCGATTTTGGCGTGGGAGACCGCTGCCTTAAGGCAGCGTCCCAGGATCAGCGCTGAAGCGTAATCTCAGGTTCATACCCGTCACCTTCGGCTCAGTGTCGGCTGGATTCAACCAATAGCTCATTCGCTGTGTGATGGGTCCAAAGCCCGGCCTCATTCACCGAATAATAGGGCCGGTAGTGCCGGATCTGCTGCTGTCCGAGGATTGCGTCGGTCAAATTGTCGAGAATGAGAACTTCGTCCTCCACGGCGACGGCGAGCACGGCGTGGGCGATGTTGCGAACCTCGTCATGGACCACGATCATGCGCATCGAGTCGGCCGAGAAGCCGAGCGCGCGCAGTGAGACATACTTCATGATCGCATAATCTTCGCAATCACCCGATCTGGAGATGAATTCCAGCGGCGTGGCCCAGTAATCACTTGTGCCCCAGTTGCGCGCATCCTCGCGATAGCGCCAATTGTTGACATAGCGGTTGATGTTGCGGATCTGCTTTCGAGGCGAGATGCCGTGGCTGCTCTTGAGCGTCGCTTGCCAGGCCATCACCCGTCGGCTTGGACAGGCGCTGCTGCTCGTTGCGCAGGTCTCGTAAACGCTTCGTTCCTGCTCGATGCCCTCGAGGACCTGCCGCCATTTCGGAAGCTGATCATGACTAGGCAATCGATACTCCACCGTTTCGAAGAGAGCCATATTGCCATCGGCCTTGGCAACTCCCGGCACGGCAAACGCAAACAGTGCGGCAAGGGCACAGCGATAAAGGCGTTTCATCGTGTTTCTCCGACGAGGGGCGCTTTCAGTGCGCGACACGCGGAGCAGGATTGGCTGATCTGGTGAATGAACGGTTGAGACTGCCTCGGCGTTCAACAATCCGAGTACGTCAGTATGTAGGAGGCCTCCAATAGACGGATTGATCGAACGTTTCCATCAAGCCTATCGCGATCCGAGGGCCGTTGTTTTGGAGGGTTTCCACCCACTCAAACACGCGTTGCGATTTGGCGCAGAGGTTCTCGTGGCCTGCACCGCGGATCGGCATGGTTTGATGTTGGAGGCCTCGGCTCAGGCTCTTGACGTCTCGGACTGGATTGGAACGCAGGTCCTGGAGGTAGAAGCGCCATTGTTTGCACGCCTGGCGCTCAAGTCGCCGCCGGAGCACGTCATCAGTGTTGCCAGAAGGCCACCGCGGGCGGTGCGATGGGCCGCACAAAAGGGGCCCTTAGTGGTGCTCGAGGCGCCGTCCCATCTCGGTAACATTGGTGCTGTGATCCGGGTTGCGGCCGCAGCCGAGGCTGCGGGAGTTGTCACACTTGGCGGTCCCGACCCTTGGCATCCCGCATGTCTGCGCGGTGCTGCGGGGCTTCACTTCGCACTTCCGGTCGAGCGCATGACGTTGGAGGAACTTCCAAACTGGCCAATCATGGCACTCGATCCAGCAGGCGGGGATGTTGGCGCACTATCGAGAGATTTGCATCAAACCATCCTCGCCTTCGGCTCGGAAAGCCACGGTATCAGCAAGCACCTCAAGAGCCGTGCTCGAGGCTTGTTTGCAATCCCTATGCGCCCGGGCGTGTCGAGCCTCAATCTTGCGACCGCCGTCGCGATTACCCTGTATCGCTAGAGAACCAACAGATGGCTCCCGGTACGCCAATTGTCGACTAGGCAATTCATGAGCTTGCGGTTCAAAAAAGCTCCCATTACTCCCGATTGCGTTGTCAGTAGGCGACAATCATTCGAGGCACATAGCGATGGGGAACCAAGAACGGGACGCGCGTCGACTTGGACGCTGTGCATCTTTGCTCAGAACTCAAGGGATCATCTTGGTAAGCGTTCTTGGGCTCGCCTCCTGCACATCGGAAGACTGGGAAAACACCAAGGAGACGATGAGCACGGCGACCAGTTACGTCGTGGATAAGACCACTCAGGTCAGCAGCGTTATCTGGGAGACGACCACGGATGCCTTCGGCCGGATCGACAGCGAGCAGCTTCAAGCGCATCTTGGCAACGCCTATGACTCGTTCGTCACGTCATTCAGTAGCCTCATGGATCAGACGGGCTATCTGTTCTCGGATCAATTCGGTGATCCTGCAGACAATGCCGCAGCCTATGAAGCCCTGGCACTGATCGATGGTTGCGAGCATGCGGTCGAGATCATTCAAAATGCTTCAGAAGCCACCAAGATTTCCGCCAATTATCTGCTCGCCCTTGCCAAACAGGAAAGCGGTTGCCGTTCCGATGCCAAGGCGTCGAGTTCGAGTGCCGTCGGCATGTTCCAATTTGTCGAAGCGACCTGGCTGGGCTCGATGCATCAGCATGGTGCCACTTATGGTGAGGCTCAGCTCGCATCGAACATCGAGCTCAATGAACAAGGCCGTCCTTATGTCAGCCAAAACCGGACGCGCCAGCGTATTTTGGCCAAACGGACCGACGCGCAGCTCTCCGCTTACCTCGCGGCGGAGCTCGCGCGTGCCAATGCCTCCTACATTACGTCCAAGAGAGACAGATCGCTGGCGCCGACGGATCTCTATCTCGGGCATTTTCTCGGTCCGCGCGATGCCGTCAAATTCCTCAAAGAACTCGACCGGCGCCCCGGCACCGATGCCCATCAACTCCTTCCGCGGGCCGCCAAAGCCAATCCTTACGTGTTCTTCGAGGGTGGTGACATAGGCCAGCCTCGGAGCGTTCGAGAAGTCTACGCCTTTTTCCAAGGTAAGATCGAAGTCGCGTAAAGGCGTTCCGGCTCGCCAATGCCAGGCAGTCAGATCGACCGCCAGCAGAGGCGAGGAGAGCCTGCACAGGCAATCGCGCCAGGCGCGTCGATGTCAAGATCGAGAATTGTCCAAGCAGTGCCATCGAGCTCGAGGCGGATGGTTGATGCATGGTCGAAACCGACGCTCAGGGCCGTCGGATCGAGCGACAGGCCGCGCCCGTCCGCTTTGAGCACCGCCTCTTTGCGGGTCCACAATCGAAGAAAGGCTTGGCGTCGCCGAGGGACGTCGAGTCGATTGAAGGACTGCCGTTCGGTCGGACTCATCACGATTTCGGCAAGGCCGTCCAATTCGGTCAATCGCGCGCCTGACTCAATGTCAACGCCCAAAGGACTATGCGCGCTCGTGGCAATGATACCGAGCGAGCCACTATGACTGACGTTGAAAAAGATGCGTTCGCCCTGAAGCGTTGGCTTGCCATGCGCTGTCAGGGCGAATTCCAGTGAAGCGGCATCTTGGCCCGTCTCGAGCGCGAGAACGCGCCGAAGGCCGGCACGAGCCGCAACCCATCGGTTACGGTCTTGATCGCGCAGGAACCTGGATGCTCTCACACGCTCGGCATCACTCAAAAGCGCATCATCAACGCCGCGATGAGACAGCGTAAGACACCAGATCGACACGACATGTTCACAAGGGGCATCCATAGCTGCCACTTGCTTAAATCATCGCGCTTTCCACTGACAGCCCAATAACCTGGCGATGGTTTCATCAAATTCGCCGCCGGGTCGTGCTCATGGCTTGGCGGCATGTCGAGGGATATCTAATCTGTCCGCATACTTGACTTGATCAGAGAACCGAGAGGTCGTTGGACCGGGAGGCAATCCATGGCTGAGGCCCCGACAATTGCGTTTATCGGTGCGGGTTCGACCGTGTTCATGAAGAACATCATTGGCGATTGCTTGCAGCAGCCGGCACTTGCCGATGCGACGATCCGATTGATGGACATTAATCTGGCTCGGCTCGACGATTCGGTCATGGTTGCGAGAAAGCTGGTCGCCACGCTCCGTGCGGGCGCCACTGTCGAGGCAACGACCGACAGGCGAACGGCGCTCGATGGTGCGGATTTCGTGATTGTCGCCTTTCAGATCGGTGGGTATGAGCCCTGTACCATCACCGATTTCGAGATCCCCAAGCAGTTCGGGCTTCGCCAAACGATTGCCGATACACTCGGCGTCGGCGGCATCATGCGTGCGCTACGCACTGTTCCTCATCTTTGGCAGCTTTGCGCCGACATGACGGAGCTTTGTCCCGACGCCGTGCTGCTGCAATATGTCAATCCGATGGCGATCAACATCTGGGCGATCGGCGCCAAGTACCCCGATGTCCGCCAGGTGGGCTTGTGTCATTCGGTTCAGGGGACGGCGGCGGAACTGGCGCGCGATCTCGAAATCTCGATAGATGAGATCCGCTATCATTGTGCCGGTATTAACCATATGGCGTTCTACCTGAAATTCGAACGGCGCAACGCCGATGGCTCATTTCAGGATCTCTATCCGCTCTTGAAACAGGGCTACCGCGACGGCCGGTTCCCCAAGCCCGACCCCAAGCATCCGCGCTGTCCCAACCGCGTTCGCTATGAGATGCTAATGCGGCTCGGCTATTTCGTGACGGAAAGCTCTGAGCATTTCGCCGAGTACACACCCTATTTCATCAAGCGAGGAAGGGACGATTTAATCAATCGCTTTGGCATTCCGCTCGATGAATATCCCAAACGATGCATCGAAAATATCGAGCGGTGGAAGACGCAGGCTCGGCAGTTTCGCGACGCCGAGACTATTACTGTCAAGCCGAGCCAGGAATATGCCTCGAGAATCATGAATTCAGTCTGGAGCGGAAATCCGAGTGTCATCTATGGCAATGTCAGGAATTGGGGCCTGATTTCTTCGCTTCCCGAAGGTTGTGCGGTGGAGGTACCATGTCTCGTTGACAGCAACGGCATTCAGCCAACGGCGTTAGGCTCGTTACCGCCGCAGCTTTCCGCCCTGATGCGCACCAACATCAATGTTCAAGAGCTAGTAGTAGAAGCGCTTCTCAACGAGGATCCCGAGCACATCTATCATGCGGCCATGCTCGACCCGCACACGGCGGCTGAACTCGATCTCGATCAAATTTGGCAACTCACCGATGCGCTTATTGCGGCCCATGGCGAGTGGCTGCCCGCCTGGGTGACAGGCCGCTCATCGAGGCACGCTGCTTAGCGGCGTTTATGGGACTACCCGTTTCACGTAGCCGGGCACGCGGCCTCGCTTTGCGGATTCTTAGCGGTTTTGAGATGATGCTCGAGACACCACGCAGCGGCAAACTCTGATTGAATGGCCTCTGCAGCGGCTTGATTGGCAAGCGCGCTCGGATGCCCATCAAATTGATTCACCCGCAAGCTGCCACGCGACGCGGCGTTCCTCAGGGCAGGCCTTAGATCCAGACAGACGAGCTGTCGCTCTCGGCAAGAGGCAAGCACGCGCTCCATGATGAAGTCGCCTCGATCGAGCCCCTCCGCCTCGTCCCATGTCGACGGCCAAAGCACCATGCCGATAGGAATGCCGGCTTCAGTGGAGGTGGAGATGAGTGTCTGAAGCCGGTCTCGTGCGTTTTCGGCAATAGGACTCTCGGGATCGCTATAATACTGACGCCAGTAGCTGCTCGGAGGCTCGACCAGTCCCGTTTTGTAGAGTGCCTCCACCCATACCTGATTGGCGACAAAATAAAGTGCCGAGATCGAGCTCAATTCATAGTGAAACCAAAGACCCAGGGGCGGGGCGTAGTTTCGCTTGACAGCGGGATCTGTGTGATCGTTGAGATACCATTGATAGAGGACAAAATCTGGCGAGGCTTCGTTGACGATCAGTTTGAGATTGTCAGTGAGCGTGGGATAATCGGCGCCGAGCTCGCCAAAGTTTAGGACTTCATACTTTGCGGAGCTTTGATTGAGCATTCTCTCCAACCGCTCGCTTACGCGATCCTCTTCGGCGATCCCGAGACCGTAAGTGTAGGAATCCCCGAGGAGCACAAGACGGTAAACACTCTCAGCAGGCGTTGTTTGGAACTCTTCATCGCGAAAGCCGAAGCGATTATGATCAACGGCTTCCGAGCCAAGCCATCGTTGGGCGAAATAGCTGCCGGTATCAGCCGTTGACGTGATATCGGCAAAGAGGACCCTGACGGCGAGTTCCATCGCTATTCCAACCGTGGCGATCGTCACGACACAGAGCACAATGTTTTTGATCATTCGCTTGACAGCCTCGCTCGGTCCAATCCGGTCGTGATCCTGGCCGTCCAGGCGTTGTTGGTGTTCGAGCCCGGATCCAAGCCACCCTGACATTGGATTGCTCAAATATCGTGCACTTACGTTCCGCGTATCGTCAAGGGATACCTCTTAGCCATTTTGGCACATGCCCTGTGAAAGCCTTTGCGCTTACAATTGTGGCAAACTTTTATTGATGCTGAATTTCGCAGCATGGTCCGATTATTGTGGGAATTGTCATTGGTTGTTCCAAAAGACAGGCCGATGATCGGCATGTGGCACCGATGATGGGAGGAAATGATGTCCCGGAAAATCGTCATTTGTTGTGATGGAACGTGGAACGATCCCGAAAAATTCACAAATATCTGGAAAACGTTCGAGATCATTTGTGCAGGAATTGGACAAAAACCCAAGAAAACAGACCGTAGCGGTAAGCCGGTGGTTTATAAGGGTCAAGATCCGAACGGTGACGATTATCTCGTTTACTACGACATTGGCGTTGGTGCCGTTGACGGCGAAAACATTCGAGGCGGTCTTTTTGGATATGGCTTAGATCGTAATGTCAAAGAGGCTTACCGATTTCTTGCCGAAAACTGGTCACCGGGAACAGAGATTTATTGCTTCGGTTTTTCCCGTGGCGCCTTCACGGTGCGGGTGCTTACCGGCCTCATCGGTTGTGCCGAGCTGATTGACCCTGCTCGCCTCGGCGACAGCAAGATTGGAGACCCGATTGACATCTGTTATAGATTCTATCGGCGTCCGCCTGCCGAAAGGTTCGATAGCGAGGAGCACGAAGCGCTCAAGAGGGTTGTTCGGCGTCCTGTGAGCATCAAGTTCCTTGGGGTTTATGACACCGTGGGATCGATGGGCGTTCCAGCGCCGAATTTGCGTTTTCTCAATCGTCTCTCAGGCGGTTTGATCGGCAAGCTCTTGATTGGCGACGTCCGTCAGTTCCACGACACCCGACTCGGCAGCAAGGTCGAGATTGCCCGCCAAGCACTTGCCATTGACGAGATCCGGGGAGCGTTCAAGCCGGTTGTATGGTACCATAATCCGAGGCCCGACGATCCCCATTGCGCCACGCATCAGGACCTTCAGCAAGTTTGGTTTGCCGGCTCCCATGGTGACGTTGGCGGTGGCTACCGTGAGCGGGATCTTTCCGATATTGCACTTAAGTGGATGCTCGGCGAGGCGCACAAGGCAGGTCTCCATTTCGACGGACCGGCGATGGAAAGGATGTGTTGGCCCAATCCATACGGTCCGCGTCACAATGCGGCGCAAGGCTGGCTAGGCCGTCTGTCCCGGGGCGATTACGTCACGATGGCGCGAAACTTCATCGGTCGGTTTCCGTTTCTTCCCAACCTATATATCCTCGATTTTTTCCGAGCTTTTTCCATCCCCGACAATGCGCGCATGATCGGCGGTGAGCAGGTCAATGATGATGGCACTCTAACCATTGCGAATTTCGAGGCCATACACGAATCGGTCTTCGAGCGCTTCGCCAACCGTCAGATGCCAGCCAACATCAAAGCCGCGGTCGATGCCGGCGTCGGCAAATTTCCACCAAAGGACAAAGTCATGGAACCTCAAGCGCGACAGTCGTTGCCGTCCCAGCGCCAGCCGACGATGGCTCCGTCGACCAGAGAAAACGAGGTCTTGCAGAACTGATTGATGACTCTCGGATCGAAGCCGCCCAGGGGAAAGGCATAGTAGCGGTCATCGTCGATACCGCCATAGTAGCGGGGACCGGTACCCGGCAGCACGACAATGCGATCGACGACATAAGTCAGGTACCGCGTGTCCTCAAGTTCGTAGACGCTGTCCGGAGGTCCCCAACTCTCTACGAGTTCGCGTTCACTGGCGCCGATCCAGGCATCGAGCTGTTCCTCGTAGCGTCTTTCCGTGGCACACGCGGCGAGGAGCGTGACGAGGACTATGACGACAGACACGCTGAGGAAACGACCGCAGGAATAGGGCATCTTCGGTGACTGGACGAAAAAGCTTGTTTCTATGACAATGTTCCTTTACGCTTGGAAACTCTACACAAGAAAGATTACGCCTCATGTCGAGAAATCAACGCGATATTCGCTTTGCGACCTTCAATCTCTATAATCTGCAGCTACCTGGCAAGCCGACTTATCCTAATAGCGCACCTTATGGCGAGGACCAGTACCGGGCCAAGATCGAGTGGACGGCTAAGTCGCTCGCAGCCTTGGATGCGGATGTCATTTCGTTTCAGGAACTGTGGTCCAAAGAATGTCTGATCGATGCCTTCAAGAGGGCGAGTGAGCCACCGTTCGGCCTTGAAGGCGAGTACGAGTTTGCTTTCATTCTCGACAGGCCTTGGGACGGCATCGCCGTCGCGGCTGCTGTGCGCAAGCCTTGGTTGATCCGATCACAGCAGCGGCACAAGGCGTTTCCACCGGAATTCATCCTCAAAAAGCGGGACAAATCGATGGCCGAGATCCGCGAGGACGCGACCGCCGCCGATTTGGAGGATGACGAGGATGGCCTTCTCCTGCCGAGCCATGAAGATGATGCCATCAAGGTGAAGATCAGCGAATTCTCTCGTTCGCCGCTCGAAGTCGTCATTGGGCATGAGAAAGTGCCCGAGGTACCGGAGATTGCCGTCTTCAGCGCCCATCTCAAATCCAAACGCCCGAGCCGACTCGATATTCAAGAATGGCGCGACGAGGCGATCAGGCCGCACAAGAACACGCTTGGTGCCGCCATCTCGACCATTAGGCGGACGGCAGAAGCGGCCGCCTTGCGGGTAATCTTGAACAAGCGGATGAAAGACAATCATAGGCCCACGGTTGTCTTGGGCGACCTTAATGACGGGCAGCTCTCGAACACCCTCGCCATTCTGTCCGATCAGCCCACCTACCGGCTCTATTCAGACAGTACCGCTGCGCATCGTAACGATCTCGGCCTCTTTACCGCCGCCAATCTACAGCAATTAAGAAGTCTCAAGGACATCTACTACACCCACGAATTCAAAGGTGTTCAAGAAGTGATCGACCATGTCATGGTCTCGGAGCAGTTCTACGACCACTCCAACAATCGCCACTGGTCATTCCGGGAAATGAAGGTGCTGAACGATCACATCGAAGACAAAGACCGCGCCACCTCCGATCACGGTACCGTCGTCGTCGAATTCGATTGGAATCCGTTTACTTCGACAGGATCGTCTTGAGTTTGGATTGGCCGGCCGTCGTAAAGTTCGAGAACCTTAAAAGAAAAATGTCGGCGGCACTGTCGAAGAAATAGCCAGCGAGAAAGGCTATTGTGAGATCAATTTCGGTCTCAAAAATGACAATGACAAGCGCGACTGCGACGAGAATAAACGAGGACTTGACGAAGGCTTCTTCGCGCATCTGGATCCAGATGAGCCAGTGACTGAGACCGGTTATTGTCGTGGGTTGATTACTTCGTTCTTGCTTGAAGAAATCAACCAGAAGGTGAACCAAGCTGCCAAGGATCACGGACAAATAAACCAGTCGAATACTGGGCCAATCAGCCTCCTCCCCCGCGGTGTAGTTGGCAAGATATTCCGGAAAGTGTCTCGCCAATAGATAGGCAATCACCAGACCGATGATCGGGATAATGCCCATCAAAGCCACCGGTGCACACTTGCCGATCCAGGTTTTTCGGACCCGGAAGATTAATCCTGTGCAGGCATCGACCCGGCCGACGGGCATAAGGCGCGGATGGTCGACCAAAT
>CAYPOV010000153.1:602-11065 GCA_964412385.1 uncultured Geminicoccaceae bacterium | reverse complement strand
GCCCGCAGTGGGTGCCACCTCAGCACATTTTATGACGGGTGGTGGTGTGATGTGGATGCACGGGCACACGCTCGGTCCCATCTGCACCCTGCTGGGTTTTGCCGGTGTCCTCTACACTATGTTTCATTGGTGGAAGGATGTGCTCAAGGAATCGTTCCAGGGGCTTCATGGTAACGTCGTCAACCGCGGGCTTCGCTTCGGCATGGTGCTCTTCATCACGTCTGAAGTGCTGTTTTTCTTTGCGTTCTTCTGGGCATTTTTCTGGGCAGCACTCGTCCCACCTGAAACCGTCGCATGGGAGTGGCCACCCGAGGGTGTTCACTCACCGGACGCTTGGGAAATTCCGTTCCTCAACACGATGATCTTGTTGCTTTCGGGCGCCACTGTCAGCTGGGCACACCATGCTGTTAAGGAAGACGACACGCAGACTGGCTTCAAGGCGCTCTTGCTCACTGTCTGCCTCGGCGTGATATTCACCAGCCTCCAGGTTTACGAATACGTTGAGGCTATTCACGAGGGCTTCACGCTTCAGTCCGGGACCTTCGGCTCCACCTTCTACATGGCGACAGGTTTTCACGGATTTCACGTGTTGGTCGGTACGACCTTTCTGATCGTGTGCACGATGCGTGCCTACTACGGCGTCTTTAAACCTCATAAGCATGTCGGCTTCGAGGCGGCTGCCTGGTATTGGCACTTCGTCGATGTGGTTTGGCTGTTTCTTTTTGTCTGTGTCTACATCTGGGGTGGCAGCCACCACTATATAGTCCAAGGGGGATAACGCACCTTGGATCGAGGTTAGTTGACTGGCGTAACGCTCACCAGATTTCCGTCTTCTTTGAAGCGCCATTGGCGGCTGTCAATACTCGTGGCGGCCGCTACGGTTGTCTTGCTGTCGCTCGGTACCTGGCAAGTTCAGAGACTGCAGTGGAAGTCGGATCTCATCCGAAAGTCGGAACAGGCGTTAAACCTGGAGCCGCTCGAACTCGGCGCTTTCGAAGGCGATTTTCGGCGTCTCGACTATCACCCCGTGCGCGCCGAGGGTCGCTTCCACTATAACGATGCCTTCGCGTTCGGGGCACGTGCAATCAGTGGTGAACTGGGTGCGACATGGGTTGTCCCATTCGAGATGTCGACAGGCGACTTTTTGCTCGTCGAAAGGGGTTGGTTGCCGGAAGCAGTTCTGCCGCCCAATGGCCCGAGCGCATTGAGAACTAACGATATCACCACGATCGAGGGCATTGCTCGCTTCCGGGGAGACGCCTCGGCAAGACTTTTTACACCTGACAACGAACCCGACACCTATCGCTACTATTGGTTCGATATGAGTGGTATCGCCACGACACTAGGACGGTCGCTTCTCCCGATAACAATCGCCCAAACCAAACCGGACCCGGACGGCGATTTACCAGTCCCGATGCCGGTATCCGTCAATCTGCCTAACAATCATTTGGGCTATGCGATCACTTGGTATGGGTTGGCCGCGGGCCTTATCGCGGTCTTTTTCGCCTTCCTTCGCAACGACAAGACGACGAAATGACGACGCTTCGCTCTCTCTCGATCATGGCCGTCATCGTTACCTACGCGCTCATCGTGCTCGGAGCTCTGGTACGGACGACGGGTTCAGGTCTGTCCTGTCCTGACTGGCCGACATGCTATGGTTCATGGATTCCGACACCTGCCAACGTCGCGGCACATACTCAACTCGGCTTCACCTACACCCAAGTCATGCTCGAATGGGTGCATCGGTTCATCGCCGGGATCATATTGGGTCCGATGATTTTGGCGATCGTGTTGGTGGCCTGGATAGGCCGACATGAGCGATCGCTTAAACGTGCCTCGATCGCCCTTCTGGGGCTGCTCATTGTTCAGGGCGCACTTGGCGGTCTTACCGTGCTCGATGCGAACAGCCCGTGGTCTGTCGCCGTTCACCTTTCCAACGCCCTCGTTCTGCTGTTGGTTCTCCTATTCATTGCCTCGCGTGTGGCCCTGCCGAGCATTCCGGCTGTAGGGAGAAAATTTCGTATCCTGACTGTTGTTTCAGTTCCGATCGCGATTGCCACCATGGCGGCCGCAGCCATGACTGCGAAAAGTGGGGCATCGCTTGCTTGTGCGACCTGGCCGCTATGCAACGGCCAGTGGTTTCCAAACCTTGAAGACCCGCTTGTTGCCGTCCACAGTGCTCACCGGTTTCTTGCAGCACTTCTCACGTTGACTGTTTTGGCGCTGGCGATCCGCGCGTTGAAAGAGCCACTGTTCCTGCGTTGGCTTTCCTGGGCGACTTTTGGGTTAATCGCGTTTCAGGTTTCGGTTGGCGCGGGCCTGATCGTTTGGCTCATACCCATGCCTCTCGCAGTCTTCCATCAAGCAGTCGCCGTTCTTCTTTTCGTCATGCTTTCGGTTCTGCTATGGGCCGCTTTGTTACGCTCGAACACCGCGCGAAGCCATTCAATCGAGACGGAGAGGCCCCTTGCCCGACAATCAAACACTCTCCCAACTCAAGCGGCGGTTTGAGCGACTATCCAGGATCGATGACGCCCTCGGCATTCTGCATTGGGATCAGGCCGTCAATCTGCCATCGGGCAGTAGTGAAGCGCGCGCGGATCAACTCGCCGAACTCAGCCAGCTCTCACATGAAATTCTCGTTGCCACCGAAATCGGCAGTCTGATCGAAAACGCCCTGGCGGACGCATCAGTCGCCGGGATTGAGCGCACAAATGTTGAACTCATGAAACGCAGCTATGTCCGTGCCACGGCGCTAGAACCCGACTTCGTCGCCCGCAAGGCTCGAGTATGTTCGCTCGCCGAACTCGCTTGGCGATCGGCTCGCGCTGAGAACAATTTCGCTGCTTTCAAGCCTAACCTGCGCGAAGTCCTGGATATTGCCCGAACCGAAGCCAAGGCATACAGCGCAAAACTCTACCTCAAACCCTATGATGCCTTGCTCGATCAATTCCAGCCCGGCTTGCGGGAAAGTAGTTTCATCGACTTGTTTGACGTGCTCGAGCGTGAGCTACCCGATCGAGTGGAGCAAGCGATCGCCAACAATCTGCCATTTCAAGGCCAGCAAAAAGCCATCTCGGCGACCGAACAGGCAGAGGCATTCAAGACTGTGATGGGCCGTGTCGGTTTCGATTTCACCAAAGGCAGGCTGGACCAGAGCACACATCCGTTTTGCGGTGGTGCTTCAGGCGATCACCGCATTACCAGCCGCTATGACGAAATGGATGTCTCGAAGGGCTTGATGGGTGTTCTCCATGAAACTGGTCATGCGCTCTACGAAATGGGCCTTCCCACCGAATGGAGAGGACAGCCTGTTGGTGAATCGCTTGGGATTGTGGTTCATGAGAGCCAGTCACTCCTGACTGAAATGCAGCTATGCCGCTCCCCCGCATTTCTAAGCTATTTGAGTGGCATGCTGGCCTCTGCCTTTGGTCAAGACCCGGCCTGGGAAACCAAGAATCTCATCGCTCAAAGTACCCATGTCAGCCGCCAGCCCATTAGGGTCGATGCCGACGAGGTGACCTATCCCCTGCACGTCATACTGCGCTATCGCCTCGAGCGCGCGCTGTTCGACGATGATTTGTCGGTTGATGATCTGCCCGCCGCTTGGCACGACATGGCGCGCAACATGCTCGGAATAGACGTAGCCACCGACCGCGAAGGCTGTCTTCAAGACATCCATTGGCCCGAAGGCATCTTTGGTTATTTCCCTTGCTATACGTTAGGTGCTCTCCTGGCCGCTCAGCTCTTCGACAAACTCAAAGAGGCCATCGTCGATTTGAATCGACAGATCGCATCAGGAGATTTCGCGGAGGCGATCAGTTGGCTTCGTTCGACGATCCATCAACGAGGCTCGACGCTTGGATACGACACGATGGTCAAGTCCAGCACGGACAACGAATTAGGGCCGCACGCGTTTCTCGCTCATATCGATCGACGCTATATCGATCGAATTGAAGAGTAAGCTCCACGCCTCCGAGGAAAAAGAGAGATGCACTATGTTAGCACGCGTGGCGGCACACGGCCCATGGCTTTTGAAGAAGTCCTGCTCGAAGGGCTCGCCACGGATGGTGGTCTTTTCATCCCCGAGTCCTGGCCTGAACACAACGGGGGGGCTATCCGCGGCCTCGCTTGGCAGGACTATGCTTCTACCGCTCAGAGTGTGCTTGGACCTTTTTTCGGCACGAGTTTTACGGTCCGCGAACTCACGGAACTATGTGCCGAGGCTTACCGAACTTTCTCTCACGCCGCTGTCGCGCCTTTGCGGCAGATTGGTCCGAATGAGTGGCTGCTCGAACTCTTCCACGGCCCCACACTGGCCTTCAAGGACTTTGCCCTGCAACTCCTGGGCCGGATGTTCGAGCGCGTGCTCGATCGAAAGGGTGAGCGCATAACCGTGATCGGTGCCACATCGGGCGATACAGGATCGGCCGCCATTCACGCATGTGCCGGTCGAGACAATATCGACGTCTTCATTCTCTTTCCGAACGGACGGATCTCCGAAGTGCAGCGCCGGCAAATGACGACGGTCGTAGATGGCAATATTCATTGCATCGCCGTTGATGGAACGTTCGATGACTGCCAGAGCCTTGTAAAACAACTTTTCGGCGACGAGACGTTTCGGCGACATGTCTCATTGGCAGCCATCAACTCGATCAATTGGGCGCGCATTTGTGCGCAGATTGTTTACTACTATTATTCCGCGCTTCGCCTAGGCACTCTCGAACGGTCGGTTCGTTTTGTCGTGCCCACCGGCAATTTCGGCGATGTTTACGCCGGATATGTCGCCGCCAAAACCGGCTTGCCGATTTCAGAGCTCGTTGTTGCGACGAACTCGAATGATATACTCTCCCGCTTTTTTGCGACCGGGACTTACGAGCGGGGTGCAGTTGCATCGACACTGTCACCAAGCATGGATATCCAAGCTGCCAGCAATTTCGAGCGCTTGCTGTTTGATCTCAACGGTCGTGATGCCGAATGCACCGGCAAATCGATGAGGCATTTTGCCGAACAGAGAACGCTGCATGTCGAGCCGGGAGCAATGGCCGACCTGCGTCCCAAGTTTCGCGCCGGCCGAGCCGATGAGGATGAGACCGTATCGACGATCAGAGAAGTCGAAGCTGCAACCGGGGAGGTGTTGGATCCTCACACTGCGGTTGGCGTTTCTATTGGTCGCAAACTGCCGGCGAAGGATCTTGAGCCGACCGTTTATCTCGCGACCGCGCATCCAGCCAAGTTTCCGGACGCGATACGGCAGGCGCTGGGACGAAGCGTTGAGCCACCAGAGCGTTTGGGCGCAATAATGGAAATGAAAGAGCATCTGACGACGATGGCAGGCGATCCAGAACAGCTTAAATCCTTCGTCACCAACCACGCACGTTTGCACTGAGAATGCCCGAAGACTTTCGTTTAACGACACTTGAAAACGGCATCCGCGTTGTCACCGAGCAACTCGCCCATGTCCGCACCGCGACCGTCGGTATCTGGGTCAATGCCGGCACGCGCCATGAAGCTGCCGAACAAAACGGTGTCGCCCACATGCTCGAGCACATGGCCTTCAAGGGGACGCGCCGCCGGAATGCCCGACAGATCGCTGAACAGATCGAAGACGTCGGGGGTCATCTCAACGCCTATACCTCCCGCGAGCAGACCGCCTACTATGCGCGCGTGCTTGCCGATGATGTTCCGCTCGCCAGTGATATTCTCGCCGACATTATCAAGGATTCTGTGTTTGATGAGGAGGAACTGGCGCGCGAGCGAGGCGTTGTGCTTCAAGAAATCGGCCAGGTGCAGGATACGCCTGACGATTTGATTTTCGATCTGTTTCAGGAATGCGCTTATCCGAACCAGGCCTTGGGCCGATCAGTACTGGGGCCACCTGAGATCGTTAGTCAGATGTCACGTGATACGTTGATCCAGTTTATGGGCGGCCACTACGCGCCTAAGGGTTTTGTGGTTTCTGGCGCAGGCGATATCGAGCACGATCGGCTCGTGGATATTACAGCCGCAGCCTTCGGTGGGCTTAAGTCTGACACTGACGACGAGACCAGCCCGGGACGCTATCAGGGCGGGCATCGATTGATCAAACGGGACCTTGACCAAGTCCATGTGATCATCGGTGTGGAGGCGCTTTCGATCCACGATGACGACTTCTATGGCCTGCAAATTTTGTCGACGATGCTCGGTGGGGGCATGAGCTCGCGTTTGTTTCAAGAAATCAGGGAACAGCGTGGACTTGCCTATTCCATCTTCTCGTTTGCGTCGTGTTTTGAGGATACCGGGTATCTGGGCATCTATGCCGGCACGAGTCCAGCCGATCTTCCTGAACTCATGCCCGTGACCTGCGATGCGATCCTCGATCTCAAATCCACCCTGAGTGAGGCCGAGCTGTCACGTGCGCGAAATCAGCTCAAAGCGAGCATGATGATGTCGCTCGAAAACTGCAGTGCGGTTTGCGAGGACATTGCGCGGCAGCAACTCGTGTTCGGCCGTCGTATCGAGGTCGACGAGACACTGGCTAAGATCGACGCCGTCGATCATGGCGACATCGCGCGAATCATCGAACGTCTATTCGCCAACTCGAAACCAACTGTTGTTTCCATCGGTCCAAGTACCAATGGTATCGATTTTCGGGCTATTCAGAACCGCCTGACGCTTTAGTCGGCAAAAGGGTCCTTTACGAGGATCGTATCTTCGCGATCGGGGCTGGTGGAGAGTAGGGCCACGGGCGTTTCGACGAGTTCCTCCAGACGTTTGACATACTTCACGGCGTTGGCGGGAAGTTCGGCGAAGCTTCTCGCCCCGCGTGTGCTCTCCGACCACCCCTCCATCTCTTCATAGATCGGAATGGCCGAGGCTTGGGCTGCCATGCTCGCCGGCAAATGGTGTAGCGTTTGGCCTTGCAATGAATAGGACGTGCAGACCTTCAATGTCTCCATGCCGTCAAGCACATCGAGTTTGGTAAGCGCCATGCCGGTGATCCCGGCAAGCTTCGCCGCTTGGCGTACCATAACGGCGTCAAACCATCCGCATCGGCGACGGCGGCCGGTAACGGTACCGAATTCATGGCCGCGTTCGCCTAGTCCTTCACCGATTTCATCATGCAGTTCGGTTGGAAAGGGGCCCGATCCGACCCGCGTGGTATAAGCCTTGGTGATACCGAGAACATAGCCGACAGTATCGGGACCGACGCCTGAACCGATCGATGCCGCAGCCGAGATTGTGTTGGAGGAGGTGACGAAGGGATAAGTGCCATGGTCAACATCGAGCATCGTTCCTTGAGCGCCTTCGAAGAGAATTCGCTGCCCTGCTCGTTTGAGTTCGGAGAGACGCAGCCACACAGGCTCCGCAAATGGCAGGATTTTGGGAGCGATCGAGGTGAGTTCACCGGTCAGCGCATCGCTTTCGACTTCGTCAACGCCCAGTCCGCGTCTAAGGGCATTATGGTGAATGAGGAGATCATGAACTTTGGCGCGCAAAACGTCCGGATCGGCAAGATCGCAGACACGCAAGGCACGGCGAGCCACCTTGTCTTCGTAGGCCGGGCCGATGCCTCGGCCCGTGGTGCCAATCTTGCCGGCGCCATCATTGCTCTTTGCGCGCGCGTCTTCTCTCGCCCGGTCGATCTCGCCATGAAGCGGCAGGATGAGCGTGGCATTCTCGGAGATGCGCAAGCTCTCCGGCGTGACGTTGACGCCTTGCCCGCGTAGTCGCTCGATCTCAGCAAACAGTGCCCATGGGTCGATCACGACACCATTGCCGATGATGGAGAGTTTGCCGGGGCGGACAACTCCGGAAGGCAGAAGGCTAAGCTTGTAAGTTACGCCGTCGATGACGAGCGTGTGTCCTGCATTATGCCCTCCTTGAAAGCGAACAACGACGTCGGCTCGCTCGGAAAGCCAGTCGACAATCTTGCCCTTGCCTTCGTCGCCCCATTGGGATCCGATGACAGTGACATTGGACATGCTACCCACTACCCCCCGAATGATGGTGACGTGCAGCGGTACGCGAACCGCCGACCGAACCTGATCAGAATGCCAGGGACTTTGCCTGAATGACATGGGGAAGTGCACGGACGTCGGCGAGCAGGTCATCAGGTACGGCCTGATCCACGTTGATCAGGGCAACAGCTTCACCACCCGCAGTCTCACGGCCAAGATTGAATGTTGCGATATTGACACCGGCGACGCCAAGCAGATTACCGAGTGCACCGATGAAGCCCGGGCGGTCACTGTTGCGAATGAACAAGACGTGTGAGCTCAGCTTTGCCTCGATTTCGATGTCGCGGATGCGAACGATACGTGGATCACTGCCTTGAACGAGTGTGCCGGCAATGCTCCTTGGGCCACGTTCCGTTTCAACATCGAGATCGATCAGGGTTTGATAACCTTCGATCGATTCGCGCTCGACTGTTGTAATGTCAATGTTCCTGGAGCGTGCGATCTGAGGTGCATTGACCATATTGACGCTATGCAGGAGTGGCGTGAGCAGGCTTGCTACGAGAACCTGCGTGATCGGCCGAGTGTTAAGGGTGGCTATATGGCCACTATAGGTGATCACGACCTTCTTGATCCCGGTCTCTGTAAGTTGGCCGGCGAATGATCCAAGTTGCTCCGCCAGCTTCATATAGGGCCGAATTCGGGGGGCTTCTTCAGCACTGATCGAGGGCATGTTGATCGCGTTGGTGATGGCACCGGTCTCAAGATAGTCGGCTAGTTGCTCCGCAATCTGGACTGCGACATTCTCCTGCGCTTCGTTGGTCGATGCGCCCAGGTGTGGTGTCAAAATCACTTCATCAAGCTCGAAGAGCGGTGACGCCTTCGCGGGCTCATCGACAAAAACATCAAGGGCCGCCCCGGCGACATGGCCTGATTTGATGGCGGCGTAGAGTGCCTGTTCGTTAACCAATCCACCTCGGGCACAATTGACGATGCGAACGCCTGGCTTGGTCTTTGCCAGTCTCTCTTCGTTCAGAATGTTGCGTGTCTGATCATTAAGAGGCGTGTGAAGTGTGATTACATCCGCTCGCTCGAGTAATGCCTCGAGTCCGACGCTTTCGAGACCCAGATCCCGGGCACGTTCCGCGGAAAGATAGGGATCGTAGACAATCACGCGCATCTTCAGTCCTTGCGCGCGATCGGCAACGATCGAGCCGATATTCCCGCAGCCGATGAGCCCCAGGGTTTTGCCCGCCATTTCCAGACCCATGAAGCGGGACTTTTCCCATTTGCCCGCCCGTGTCGAGCGGTCAGCTGCACCAATTTGCCGTGCCAGTGCCATCATCATGGCAATAGTGTGTTCAGCGGTCGTGATCGAATTGCCGAAAGGTGTGTTCATCACGACGACACCGCAGGCAGTAGCGGCCTCGATATCGATATTGTCGACGCCGATACCGGCGCGGCCGACGACTTTGAGGCGCGGCGCGGCAGCAAGGATCTCTTTGGTCACCTTGGTTGCCGAGCGAACAGCCAAGCCATCGTAAAGTTCGATGACTTCCTTGAGTTCTTCAGGGCTTAGCCCGGTCCGCACA
Organism: uncultured Geminicoccaceae bacterium; assembly: GCA_964412385.1. Taxonomy (GTDB): domain Bacteria; phylum Pseudomonadota; class Alphaproteobacteria; order Geminicoccales; family Geminicoccaceae; genus JBGSYN01. The sequence goes on along the minus strand of CAYPOV010000153.1, from coordinate 1,536 downwards.
TCTGCATGGATGCCGCGCTCCGTCAGCAATTCGAAAGCTGCACTGCTCAATTTGTCGGAGATCAAGACACGCTTCATGAGGTGTTCTTCCTTTTTTAATGGGCCTGGAGTCTCGTTGCGCAAGGCGCTAGGTGCGTTGCTGTGCCTTGGTTCTCTCAAAGGCCCAGTCCAACCACGGCAATAAAACCCCCACGTTCTCCGGCTCGACTGTGCCCCCTCCCCAGATTCTCAGTCCCGGTGGAGCATCTCGATACCCCGCGATATCAAACGCAACATTCTCTTCTTCGAGCAAGCCCGTCATTGCCTTAACGAAGGCGCGCTGGGCCTTGTCATCGAGCGAGGTGAAGAAGGGATCGACGATTCTCAGGCAGATCGATGTCGATGAACGCAGTTTCGGATCAGTCGCCAAGAAATCGACCCAGGAGGTTTCGTCAACCCAATCTGCAATGATTTGAAGGCTTGTATCGGAGCGGGCGATCATTGATGAAAGGCCGCCCAAATTTTCGACCCAATTCAGAGCGTCCAGCACATCTGCGACGGCAAGCATCGAAGGCGTGTTAATAGTTTCGCCGCGAAAAATACCTTCGTTGAGCTTGCCTCCCTTGGTCATTCGGAAGATTTTCGGCAAAGCCCTTGGTGGCGTGTAGCTCTCAAGCCGGTCGACCGCTCGCGGACTTAGCGCCAGCATGCCGTGCTGTGCCTCACCGCCCAAAACCTTTTGCCATGACCATGTAACGACATCGAGTTTGGCCCATGGCAGTTCCATGGCGAAAGCCGCCGATGTTGCATCGCAAAATGTCAAACCGGAACGATCATCGTCGATCCAGGATGCATTGGGTATTTTAACCCCAGAGGTGGTACCGTTCCAAACAAAGACGATGTCCCGGTCAGAGCCTGCTGAATTGAGATCAGGGAGTTCCCCATAGTCGGCTGTG
>CAYPOV010000153.1:0-592 GCA_964412385.1 uncultured Geminicoccaceae bacterium | reverse complement strand
GTTGACGAACTGAAGGATGAGCCCGTAGACGATATGCAGGATGAATCCGCCGAAAAGAACGATCTCAAAGACCTTGATGACGATATTGGTGGCCATGAAATGGGCGGCGATGTTGAAAACCCGCGTGTCTTCAATTTTTAGCTGCTTAGTAATGTCGGTGAGCCAGGCTTGGCTAAAGCTCTCCCAAGCAAATACATCAACGCCTTGAGCGCCGAGCATGGACCAGAGCGCCATTTCGAAGGCACCTGTGTCTGAAGCAGGAACTATTCCCACTTTATAGTTCTCGGGCATGCCCAAGATCGCGTGGCTCTTTCCAATGATCTCGCCGAGTTGCGCTTTGGCAACGCCGGCCCGATGGGATCGGCCCATGAGTGCATGTTCGAGACAGTCTATGGTCCAACCTGGCCGCTTCGCGGTCGGTCCAGATCCAAATTTCGGATCAGTCGGTTTGCTTATTGGTTTCATGGACAAACGACGCAATTTCAATGAGGGACAATCAAAACTCGCGCGAGACGGCTGTCTTATTGCACTGCAACAATAGATTGCAAAATGGCTTTTGTTGCATAGACCACTTTGCTGATCTCGATTCCGG
>CAYPOV010000152.1:0-11086 GCA_964412385.1 uncultured Geminicoccaceae bacterium | reverse complement strand
GAGTGCTTCGAAAACTTGGTTCATCATGATCTAAAATTTGAGGGTCAAATCCGGGAATTACAACGCAGCCGTTTTCGTTTCTGGCCACAGCTCTTAGGAGCCGCGCAACAATAGGAACACTTCCAGTAACCCCTGCCGCAATAACGGGATCATCAAATCTTGTTTTACCGGCTCGGTGGATCTCCTCCTCAATTCTTCTTTTACGCCAATCGATGGGTTCAGTAAATTTAAACTCCTCAAGAAGCGTGGGCCAAAGTTCGATAAGGATTCTGAGAAAATCAAGAGTCGTTTGCCAGTGCCCGGAGTATTCCTCAGGGACGAGTTGCCAAAATTTCCCGATGTCGACCTCTTCTGTTTGCAACTCGTCCAGTAGTCGTGCGAGTTCCAAAGCAAGACGGAAGCTTTGTTCATCCGTGACATCCCGTTCCCGTCGTACGAGGCGTGCAAGCATCGCGATCCGTCGATGATGTCCGATCGGCTCACTTCCCTCAACTTGGACAGCGGCGGGATCTGTGTCGTCTATCGTCTCCAAATCATGCGCGTCTCCGATGGGGCGCAGCTTCGGTAGAAGAATGGGCCTGTCGAGTGCGTTGGAGACGAGCCGATCCCGAAGCCCCACGCACGCGCGTCGACTCGGCAGGAGAATTGTCGAGTTTGCGAGTTGGTGTTGGGGCATCGACAAGAGCCCCCGGGCGAGACAGTCCAGGAAGGGAAGGTATGGCGGAATGGCGAACACACGAGGTGTTGCCCCTGAAAAAAGATCAAACTGATTCTGCTGCTGGGTCATTCCTTCGATACCAATCGACAAGATCGTTCAATACTGGATGCTGGAATGCCCGGCCAACAAGGCTTCGCACATGAGGAATCAAATGCCGATAGTTTGTCTTACCATCTCTGATCGCGAGTCGTTCGAAGATACCCAGTATCTTCAAATTCCTCTGCGCACTAACAATTGCATAAGCGCGCTCGACATCCACTCTGTTTAGATCCTTATGCAGGGCCAGAAAATGGTCGAGCATTTCGCGCCTTGTGTGTTCTGGAACATTCCTTCTTGCGTCCTCCAACAAAGAAACGAGATCGTAAACGATTGGGCCTTGTCGAGCACCCTGAAAGTCTAGAACGCCCAAATCGGGCATCAGATCGTCCACCTCCATCCAGACTAAGTTCTCGACGTGATAGTCGCGATGAACAATAACGTCAGGAGTCAGTCTCAAATGATCAAAGAGAACATCCCAAATATCAAAAAAATCTCGTCTTTGCTTGGGACCAGTGTTTTTCAGCGCGTAGTCCAGATAGATTTCGAGTTCAAATCTCAGAAAATCGTTGTCATAGGGTGGTAGCCAATCGGGTACCCCCGCCGATTGCAGTTGACGAAGCTTGTCGACTGCCAATGTATAAACATCTTTCTCATCATGGCCATTCTTCAAAATGTCAGCGACAAGTCGATCACCGAAGTCTTCGATTATTGCGTAGCCACATTCAATAGACGAGTAATAAATCTTGGGTGTTCTTAGGCCAATGCCTTGTAATAGGACGGCAACCTTGATGAAGAAATCAAGAGGATCATCATTTGATGAATCCATAAGTATTGATGTTCTGTCATCTTTTGTGAGGCGCCAATATTGCCGTCGTGAGGCATCGTTGCGTAGCGGGATGCTTCTGCTGTTCAACCATTCCGAATTCGAAAGAAATGATTGTAGTCCTGGAGACAGTCGATTCATCGATCGAAAACAGGCAATCGATTCCGCCAGCGGGCACCCCCTGATATTCGCACGGTTCGCTGGTCAGGGTTGGCGGTTTGACTATGATCGAATTGAAGTGTTAGGCACGATGCCGATGGAAGCATGAACTGCGCAATCTCAGGCCATTCGATCAGCATTGCCCCCGATGACCAAAGATCGTCCAAACCAAGTTCGTCCAGTTCCTCCACTATGTCAACTCGATAGAGATCGACGTGCGCTATTTGCAGCCGGTCGAACTCGTAGAGTTGAACCAAAGTGAATGTCGGGCTGGGCACATCGATTGGTACTGTCGCATAGTCTTGAATAACTACTCTAGCGAACGTCGTCTTGCCTGACCCAAGGTCTCCTTTGAGACAGATTATGTCTCCTCGTCGGATCGTCTGCGCAATTTCATGGGCCAGAGCCGCGGTTTCTGCCTCACTCTGCAGTTGCACAACGATGTCTCTAGCCTCATGAGAGTTTCTTAGACTAGTATCGGTAATAGTCAGGCTTGTAAGGTCCCTGCTGCTTCACGCCTATGTATTCGGCCTGCTTGTCGGAAAGGGCCGTGAGTTTGGCCCCCAGTTTTTCGAGATGAAGAGCGGCAACTTTCTCATCTAGATGTTTGGGCAGGACATATACCTTGTTTTCATATTTTTCGGGATTCGTCCAGAGTTCGATTTGGGCAAGAACTTGATTGGCGAATGAGGCGCTCATGACAAAACTGGGATGGCCGGTGGCGCAACCGAGATTGACCAAACGGCCTTTGGCGAGAACGACGATTTTCTTGCCATCTGGAAACTCTACCTCATCGACTTGGGGTTTGATCTCGGTCCATTTGTGATTTCTCAATGCATCGATCTGAATTTCATTGTCGAAATGGCCGATATTGCAGACAATAGCACCATCCTTCATCGCCCGCATATGGTCGATCGTAATGATGTCGGTGTTACCGGTCGCTGTGACGAAGATATCGGCAACGGGTGCTGCATCGTCCATCGTGACGACATCATAGCCTTCCATGGCAGCTTGCAGGGCACAAATCGGATCGACTTCGGTGACCATCACGCGTGCACCCTGCGACCGGAGTGACTCGGCGGAACCTTTGCCGACGTCGCCATAACCTGCGATCACTGCAGACTTTCCCGCAAGCATGACGCTCGTTGCCCGCTTGATGCCGTCGACCAAGCTCTCACGGCAACCGTACATATTGTCAAATTTCGACTTGGTGACGCTGTCATTGACATTGATGGCCGGAACCTTGAGCGTGCCGGCCTTCTCCATCTCGTAAAGCCGATGCACGCCGGTCGTCGTTTCCTCCGACAAGCCCCGGACATCGTCCATCAATTGCGGATGCTGCTCATGCATGATCACTGTGAGATCGCCGCCATCATCTAAAAGCATGTTAGGACGCCAACCATCTGGGCCGATAATCGTTTGCTCGATGCACCATTCGTAGTCTTCTTCGCTCTCGCCTTTCCAGGCGAAAACGGGAACGCCTTCTACGGCAATGGCTGCTGCGGCCTGATCCTGGGTGGAAAAAATGTTGCACGATGACCAGCGAACTTCCGCACCGAGGTGTCTAAGTGTTCTGATCAAGACGGCCGTCTCAATGGTCATGTGCAGACAGCCGCAGATGCGAGCTCCCTTGAGGGGTTGCTGTTGGCCATACTCCTCGCGCAGTGCCATCAAGCCAGGCATCTCGCGTTCGGCCATCGCAATTTCTTTTCGGCCCCAATCGGCGAGACCAATATCCGCAACTTTGAAGTCTTCTCGTTCAGACATGAGACAGTTCCAATAAACAATTGAGAACAGGTGCTGGTTCGATAAATTCGTGCTGAGCGAGAGGCATAGATCAGCGATCACAAGGCCGCAACAATCCGGGGCATGCGTCAGGTTCGCACGACTATGTCCATTTTAACGTCATTCATCGAAGCCTCGGCCAATCAGTTCGGCTATCGCGCGAATAGCACTTTCCGAGCCTTTGATTGGACCGCGGATCGTCACGATGCTATTCTGACTAGCCGCCAACGTCATCAGTCCAAGGATCGAGGCGGCGGGAACGCAAACATTGCCGCAACATATCTCAATCGGAACATCAAATGTGTTGGCTAGTTTAACAAGCTTGGCTGCGGCACGCGCGTGCAGACCCCTCGCATTAACGATCTGTACGGATTCCTCAGAATAGGATGTCTCCAATCTACGCGTCCTCGGCGCCGCTATTGGCTTGAGGATTGAGAAGGCTCCGCGCGACATTGATGTGCTTGCGCCCGGCATCTTGAGCAGCGTCGGCAGCGTCGCTCAACAGAGATTGCTGACGCACACTCGCGAGCTTGATCAACATGGGTAAATTGACACCGGCAATAACGTCGAGATTAGGCCGATCGAGAAAAGAGATCGCAAGGTTGGAAGGGGTTCCGCCAAACATGTCTGTGAGTATCAGCGTGCCTTGATCTTGCTCAACACGCTCGATGGCCGTTAGAATGTCTCTTCTCCTTTGCTCGATATCATCCTCGGCTTCAATACATACGGTCTCGACGGAAGACTGGGTGCCGACCACATGTTCCATGGCTGCGACGAGTTCATCGGCGAGATGACCATGGCTGACAATAACAAGTCCGATCATAGTGTCTCTCTGCGAAGCATCGTGGGGCTCGATGGTATGTCTCTATGGATCCGCCTCACTTGCCAGCCTGAAACTTCAATTTCATTGCTGAGAGTTTCGGCGACATAGACCGACCGGTGTTTTCCACCAGTGCATCCGATACCAATCGTGAGATAACTCTTCCCCTCGCTCTGGAATCTGGGGAGAAAGGGAATGACGGCGTTGCGTGAAGCCTTGATGAAGGAATCAAATTCCTCATCACTCTCGATATAGTCTCGAACTTCCTGGTCCAAGCCGGTTAGTGGCCGCAAATCGTCTTCGTAGTGAGGGTTTTTCAGGAACCTTACATCGAAAACGATATCTGCTTCGCGCGGAACCCCATTTCGGAACGCGAAAGAGATAACGTTGATTGTCAATTGCGTTCCGGCATTGCTACCAAAGTGTCCGCGGATCAATTCTCGGAGTTCGGGAACGGCGAGCACCGTCGTGTCCACAACCAGATCTGCTTCCATTTTCAGCGGTGCCAAAAGCGCCCGCTCTCGTTGGATGCCTGTCAGTACCTCTTCATTGGGTGAGAGCGGATGTCGTCTGCGCGTTTCCGAGAAACGCCTCCTAAGGACGTCGTCATCGCATTCGAAAAAAAGAAGGCTCACTTGCATGTCGCGAGACTGCCCAGCCTCGCTTCGCATCCTCATGATGATATGCGGGTCGAACCCTCGAGTTCGGCTGTCGATGCCAATCGCGAGCGAATGGGGGAGTGGATCTATAGGATTAAGCAGTCGCACGAGCAAGTGCACTGGAATATTGTCGACAGCGTCAAAGCCCAGATCTTCGAGGATCTTTAGGCAAGTGGTTCGGCCGGCTCCGGCCATCCCCGTAACGATAACCAATCGGGTCATTGACCGTCTCAGACGACTCTTTCGCAGGTCAAATACATTCTCAGCCTCGCAGTGCAGGATGGCATTTGAGGATCCAGCATGATCTCCGGAACCGCGATGCCGAAAATACAACGATTATGCCTGAGGGGTAGCGAGGAAAATTCGATCTCTTGTGTGAGTTTGACGAAGAGATCGACAGCACACTGCCGCATGTAAGGCAATCGGAAGATACCAAGATGGCGGACTTCAATGAGACCTGGCGCTGCCGGAGAGGCTATAAGTTGCTGATTGATCACGGACAATTCGAGCTGATCGTCGCCGACGAATACTGCGCCCATCGCGAGAAGCTGAATTGCCAGATCGGATTTGCCACAGCCGGGCGGTCCACAAAGAACAATGCCTTTCCCCAACCATTTCACCGCCGTCCCATGGATCCGATGGCTCGGGGATGTGCTCATAGTTACGAGCGAATGCGCTCAGTCATGCCGCTTCGCTTTTCGAGTGAGCTGCAAAAATGGCTTCGATCTGGTCGACGTCTTGAACGTAGCGAAGCTGTTCGCAGACGTCATGCCGTCTCAAGACTCTAGCAATGCGCGACAATGACTTGAGATGGTCAACCTCGCTTTCAGCAGGCGCCAAGATCATGAAAACCAGGTCCACGGGTTGATCGTCGATTGCATCAAAATCGAGCGACGGTGCGAGCCTCGTGAAAGCACCCACCGGTATCCGGATCTCACTCAGTTTTGCATGAGGGATAGCGATGCCGGAACCGATGCCCGTGCTGCCCAATTTCTCTCGTTGGGAAAGCATATCGACCACCGCTGCGTCACTAATGCCGGTAAGCGTCTCGGTCACTGAATGCGCCAAATGCTGAAACAGTTGGCGCCGGCTCGTCACCTTGACATCGAGATGGATGCGGCTCCGATCGAGCAATGAAAAGGGGTTAGCCATTAGCCGGCATCCGAGGATGAAGTCCTTGAAAGTTCATTCGGCTTTGTCAGGGTTGCACTGCGGACTTGTACTGGCATCGGGGGATACCAATTCTCATCCGGTTTCCGCCAATTGTTTGTTAAACAACTTAGACCGTCTGCGTTGAACGGACGATCCGATGCCCATGGCCTCGCGATACTTCGCCACGGTTCGCCTCGCCAAGACCACACCATTCGTGCGAAGTTGTTCGACGATTTGATCGTCGGAAAGCACGGCTTGGGGTGTCTCCTGCTCGATCATTTTTCTGATCTTCAGCCTGATTGCTTCAGCACTGTGTTTGGCCTCGCCGGTGGCGTCAGCAATCGCGGTTGAAAAGAAATACTTCAGCAGGAACGTACCGTGCGGCGTTGCGACATATTTGTCCGCGGTGGCTCTGCTCACCGTGCTTTCGTGAAGTGAGGTCGCTTCGGCGATCTGTTTCAGCACAAGGGGTCGGAGACCGGCCGGCCCCCGTCGCAAGAACTCCTTCTGCCGCGAGAAGATAGCCCGCGTCACCTTGACGATCGTCTGGGCTCGTTGATCGAGTGCCTTAACAAGCCAGGAAGCGGACTGGATACGTTCGGCAAGATATTCTTTGTCCGTCGACGAAGGCGAAGACTGTCTCAGATCCGCGTAGTATTTTCGATCAACGATGACTTTGGGCAGTGTTTCATCATTCAATAGGACGCGCCAGGTATCGCCTGACGGGAAGACGTAGATATCGGGTACGATCGAGGCGGGTTCGACAAACACATGATTGCGGCCGGGTTTGGGGTCGAGCGATCGAATCTCGGCGATCATGTCACGAAGATCTTCCTCATCGACTCGACACAATGTCATGAGGCGTCCGACATCCGCTTTTGCCACCATGTCGAGATTGTTGACGAGGCGCTCCATCGCGGGATCAAAGCGATCTCGTTCCTTAAGCTGGAGACGCAAGCAATCGGCGAGGTCGCGACTGCCGACACCGCAGGGATCGCATGATTGGATCGCTTCCCTGCAATCTTCCACCACGTCAGCAGGTACACCCATCATGTCAGCTAGTGCGCTGTCGTGCTCGCGAATGTAGCCATCGTCATCGAGGTAGCCCAGCAGTATACCCACGACCTTGCGTTCGACATCATTCATAGCGATTGCAGAAAGTTGGTCATAGAGGTGATCGACAAGCGTTTTTCGCGACGCAATCTGCCGTTCGAAATCCTCTGACTCGCCAAGAGAGGAGACGTTTGAACTCTGAGACTTGACCGGCAAGTTTGAATCGGCCGCTCTTGGAACGTTCCCCTCTTTCCAGCGACCATCATCGTCGGCGATGACTGGCTGGTTCGACGACTTGCCGTCACCCGACGCATCGAGAATGTTCGACTTCTTGCTTGTCTCCGCGTCGGACAGATTGAGAAAGGGGTTCTCCGCGGCCTCGCTTTCAATCGTTTTCGCAAGTTCGAGGTTGGAGAGCTGCAGAAGCCGGATGGCCTGCTGGAGTTGCGGCGTGAGGACGAGGCCCTGCGATTGCCGAATGTCCAGCCGTAAGCCGATGTTCATCGGATACGAACGCTAAAGGGCAAAGCGGTTACCGAGATACACCCGCCGGACAGCGGGATTGCTGACGATTTCCGCGGGGCTCCCTTCCGTCAGAATCTTGCCGTTATAGAGAATGTAAGCACGGTCAATGATCTGCAGGGTATCGCGCACATTGTGATCGGTGATCAGAACACCCAATCCGCGTTGCTTCAGGTGACCGATCAATGTCCTGATGTCGTCGACACTGATGGGATCGATCCCTGCAAGAGGCTCATCGAGAAGAATGTATCGGGGTTCGGAAGCAAGGGCCCGAGCGATTTCGAGACGCCTTCGTTCCCCTCCCGAAAGCGCCACCGCCTTCGAATCCGCAAGGTGGTCAATCGAAAACTCCTGCAATAACTCTTTCGCACGCTCGACCGACGAATGGTTTCTTGCCTCGGTCGCCTCAAGTACAAGGCGAACATTCTCAAGGACGGTCAGTCCGCGAAAAACCGAAGCTTCTTGCGGCAGATAACCAATGCCAAATCGAGCTCGGCGGTACATCGGCAACCTGGTGATGTCACGGCCGTCGACGAGGATTTCGCCCAAGTCGGGTTTGATCAGCCCAGTTATTGAGTAGAAACACGTGGTCTTACCCGCGCCATTGGGACCCAAAAGGCCAACAGCTTCGCCTCGATTCAGCTCGACTGAGACATCGGATAATACAACTCTTCCCTGGTACGACTTGCGGAGCCCTCTCGCCTGCAGCTTGCTGTAAGTGACTTCGCTCGTCCGCCCGTTGAATTCTGCGGGTACGATAGGCTTCTGGATATCACCCAAGGCTCCGTCAAAGCGATCTTCCGTCGTTTCAGTCCGTGCCAAGGCCAAAGTATTATTCCTCGTCAGCCGTGGGGCTGGCACTTTGAGGCTGAGCGCCGGGCTGGAATAGTGCGCGCACGCGTCCATCGTTCGTCTCTCCCGACTGAACGACAGCGGTGTCCGCATTGAGATCAATATCCAGCCTTGAACCCTCGATGACATTGTCGCCGCGCGTCAGCACGACATTGCCCAAGAGTTCCATCGTCCCCTTGCTCAAATCATAGACACCTTCGTCACCCGTGGCTGTCTCTGAAGGTGAGGTAATCACCACATTCCCGTCGGCCTCAAGGCGGTCGACGGACTGGCCGCTCTGCTGAGCCTGCTCCCCCACCAAATAATAGACGGTAAGGATATCTGAATTCAAAACGAGTGTGCCCTGGATGGCGTCGACATTTCCGGTGAATATGGCTTTGTTTTCTGCCTGTCGGACTGTGAGGTCGTCTGCCTCAATCTCGACAGGTAGACTACTGTCATGGTCCGCAAAACTGTCCTGGGCCGATGCCGTGCCTGAGCTGTAGGTTACCGTCGAGGCCATGACCGAGGCAGACACAAATATTGCGACTGGCCGCGACAAATTCATATCTCTTGTCATCTGCTTCATCAGGCAATGCCGGCCCTAAGACAATCGTGCAGATGAATGGCACCGACGGGTTCACGGTTCTCGATAACAAAGAGGATCGTGACGGATCTCTTATTCATGATTGCAAGTGCCTCAGCCGCCAAAGATTTTCTAGGAATTGTAATCGGCTCCGAAGTCATGATGTCATCAACTATCATGTCGAGCAAATCATCATGGATATGTCTCCTAAGGTCACCATCCGTTAGGATGCCGGCGAGATGACCTTCATCCGAGACAACTCCGACGCAGCCAAGACATTTTCTGGTCATGACCAGAAGCGCGTCACGGAGCGAGGTGCCCAGCCGGACAAGAGGTAAATCATCTCCAGACCGCATAATCTGCTCCACTCGCATCAATCGGCTACCGAGTTTGCCACCCGGATGAAACACGGCAAAGTCAGTCGCGGTAAAACCGGCGAGCGTATATAGAGCGACCGCCAAAGCATCACCTTGCGCGATCATACTGGTTGTCGTCGTCGTTGGTGCCAGCTCGAGCGGACTCGCCGCTTTGATTTGCGGCAGGACAAGAGCGATATCTGCATTGGTCGCCAGCGTGCTCTTGGGTTTGCCGGTCATTGCGATTAGCGGAATGTTGTAGCGACGCGTGAAGATCATGATATCGCGAAGCTCGGGAACTTCACCCGAGTTGGAAAGTGCGAGAACAACATCAAGCTCCGTCACCATGCCGAGATCGCCGTGACTGGCCTCTCCCGGATGAACAAACATGGCGGGGGTGCCTGTCGAAGCCAACGTTGCGGCGATCTTTCGCGCAACATGGCCGCTTTTGCCCATGCCGGTTACGACGACACGACCCTCGACCTTGGAAATTAGTTCAACGGCTTGAACAAAATCGCTGCCTAGCGAGTCGCGAACGGAAGCAAGTGCTTGTTGTTCGATATCCAGAACATTCTTGCCACTTGCCAACGCGGCATCGGAATCTGCCTGGATGATCGCGTTCCGGGGAAGCCTTAGGGCGGCCGCCTCAATGTTGTCGATTGCCATGATGTCCAACCAAGCTAGCGCAACGATGCGCGTGTTATTGGATGCGCGACGGAGCTTCTCAGGTTTTCAATCTCGCGACTTGTTGCTGCCCAGCGCTCAACTATGGGCGAAGATGTCGATCTCACCCCATCCGGCCAAATCAAGCTCGACGCGAGCAGGGAGAAAGTCAAAACACTGTCGTGCCAGTTCCGTCCGTCCCTCTCGTGCCAACATGATCTCGAGCTTTTCCATGATTTCATGCAGGTAGAGAACATCTCTTGCAGCATAGAGCCTTTGCGCATCACTCAATTTCGGGCTGCCCCAGTCTGAACTCTGTTCAGTCTTCGTGATTTCCTTTTGTGTCAATTCTCGCACGAGATCCTTCAAACCATGACGATCAGTATAAGTCCGCACTAATTTCGAGGCAATTTTGGTGCAATACACAGGTGTGCAAGCCACATCGAGATGAAGACGAAGCGCAGCCAAGTCGAAGCGTGCGAAATGGAAGATTTTAAGCTTCGAAGGATCACCTAGCAGCTTTCTTAGGTTGGGTGCTGAGAGCGGACCAGTCTCAAATTTAACGAGATGGACGGTCCCGTCGCCGTCAGTGAGCTGCACCAAACAGAGCCGATCCCTCTGCACTTGCAGACCCATCGTTTCCGAATCAATGGCGATTTGCGATCCTAATTCGAGCCCAGGCGGAAGGTCGCCTTGATGGATCAGAATTTTGGGGAGCGTACTCCCATCATTCTGAGACACATTGTTTGCCATAAGATGCGGAGCATTCCCTTCGATGGAATCCAGACGGGCAACCGATCGGCGGATCTGGACAATCGAGGTGGTGCCCAGAAGAGGACTCGAACCTCCACTCCCATAAGGGAACAGGCACCTGAAGCCTGCGCGTCTACCAATTCCGCCATCTGGGCCTGAGGTCGTGG